>JARRJS010000084.1:0-21595 GCA_037388885.1 Gemmatimonadota bacterium | reverse complement strand
GACCGGGTGGGAGAGTACGTCGTCGCCGGCCGCTCTTCCGGCAAGCCCCCGTTCGCTCCCACACCGAGCAAACGGGGGCTCGCTGCATCTTAGGTGTCCGCCTCGCTTCACTCGCCTCGACTCACCCGCCTCCACTCACTCCCCTCGCCCGATCCGCCTCGCCTCACCCGCCTCGACTCACCTTCCTCGAAGTATTCCAGGAGGCACCGCACCACGGTAGCGGGGTCCTCGGCTTCCATGACGGCCCCGACGACGGCGATGCCGGCGGCGGCGGTGCGGGCGAGGGCCGGGGCGCGTTCGACGGTGATGCCGCCGATGCCCACGACGGGCACGTGGACGGCGCGGGCGACGCGGTCCAGACCTTCAGGCCCGATGTCGCTGCCGGCGTCGGTTTTGGTGGTGGTGGGGAAGACGGTGCCGCAGCCGATGTAGTCGGCGCCGTCGCCCTGCAAGCGACGGGCGACATCCGGCTCGTCGGCGGAGGCGCCGATGAGGAAGCCGGCGGGTACGACGCGGCGGGCGTCGGCAATGGGCAGGTCGTGGGGTCCGAGGTGGACGCCGTCGGCGTCGGCGGCCAGGGCCACGTCGAGGCGGTCGTTGACGAACAGCAGGGCGCCGTAGCGGCGGGTGAGGGCCCGGAGGACAACGGCCTGCTCGTAGAGCTCGCGGGTGGTGGCATGCTTGTCCCGGAGCTGGATGGCGGGCGTGCCGGCCGCGAGGCAGGCGGCGACGATGTCGTACGTGTCGCGAGGTGCTGCGATGTCGCGGTCGGTGATGACGATGAGCCGGAGATCGACCGGGCGTGCCACGGAGGTCAGTGGGAGCGCGCGGGTGTGCTATCGTTGCCGGCGCTCTGGATCTGGCGGCGCATGCGCCGCATGCGTGCGACGGCGCGGTTGTGCTCGACGAGCGTGCGGCTGAACACGTGGGAGCCATCAGGTGCGGCGACGAAGTACAGGTAGCGGACGTCGGCCGGGTGCAGGACGGCGTCGATGGCTTCCGTGTCGGGCGAGGCGATGGGCCCGGGTGGCAGCCCGCGATGCCGGTAAGTGTTGTACGGGCTTTTGGCGACGCGCTGGATATCTGCGTACAGCAGTCGATCGTGATGCTCGCCCAGGGCGTACTGGACGGTGGGGTCAGCCTGGAGCAGGTAGCCGAGTCGGAGGCGGTTGCGGTAGACCGCCGCGATGAGGGGTAGCTCGTCGCGGTGTCGCGCCTCCTTCTGCACGATGGAAGCGAGGGTGACGACCTGGCGTTGGGACATGCCGATGGAGTCGGCGCGGGCCTGCCGCGCGGGCGTCCAGGCGGACCGGTACTCGTGCACCAGGCGTCCGATCAGTGTGTCCAGCGGTGCATCAGCGGGCACGGTGTACGTGGCGGGGTAGAGGTACCCTTCCAGGGTCGGGCCGGGCACGTGCCAGCGGGTGGCGGAGGTGGTGTCGCGCAGCACGTGTAGCACGGAATCGGGGTCCAGGCCGGCGAGCTCGGCGAGCCGTGGCGCGATCTGGCGCGAGCCCCAGCCTTCCGGAATGACCAGCTTCTCGGTGAGGATGCGGCCGGCCGTGAGGTCGCCGAGCACGGTGCGCCAGGGTGTGCCGGGCACGAACGCGTAGGTGCCGGCCTTGATGTTCTCCGTGGCGCCGGTCACGCGGGCATAGAGGCCGAACCACCAGCGGGAGCGTACGATTCCGTGAGCGGCGAGGGAGTCGGCGACGCTGCCGAAGGAGGCGCCGGCCGGCACGCGGATGCGTTCCGGCTCGCCCTTCGGCGTGCCGCACGCTGCCAGCAGCGAGGCGAGCAGCGCGGCGGCGCACACCGCCCGGATCCGGCGCGCGTGCCGGTCGTGGTCGGATCGCTGGCCCGCGCCGCTCATGTGGCCCTCGTGTCCAGGTAGGCCTGGAGGATCAGCGCCGCGGCGGCTGCGTCGACCCGGCCCTTTCGCTCCCGTTCCTTCTTCGGCAGGCCGATGCCCCGCACTGCCCGCTCGGCGCGGGCCGACGTCATGCGCTCGTCCTGGAAATGGATGGGGAGACCGGTGCGCGTGGCCAGCTTTTCTCCGAATGCTCGCGTTTCCCGGGTCCAGTCGCTTTCCTCGCCGTCGCTCTGGAGGGGCAGTCCGACGACGAGCTCGCCGACGTCGTGCTCATGGATGATGCGATCGATGTCGGCGAACGGGGGCCGCTTGCCCCGCCGGCGGAGGAGTGCGGTGAGCGGTTGCGCGATCATGCCGGACGGGTCGCTGAGGGCGAGGCCGATGCGGCGCTCGCCGTAATCGACGCCGAGGAACCGGGGCACCTATTCCAGAGCGGCCAGGGACGCTTCAACGGTTTCACCGTCCACGAGCCGGTCGTAAACGGCCGAGAGGGCGTCCCGGCTGCCGAACAGGAAGCGGCAGCGGTCGTCGCCGCGGGATCGACACTCGGTCTGCAGGATGGCGACGTCCGCGCCCGCCGTACGACCGAGCAGGTTGGCCAGCAGGCCCGTGGTGAAGAAACAGCTCGGCCGGCTGGCCCGGGCCACCGTGTGGGCTTCGAACCAGTCGGTGGTGTCGAGTGCGCCGATGCCGGGATGCAGGTCCTCGTGGTGCAGCTCGCCCCAGCCGAGCTGCCGGAAGACCTCGCCGAGGTGCCGGAAATACTCCGTGAGGGGCAGGTCGGCGACGTCCGTGTCGCGCGTCACATCGGCAAGATGCTGGAACACGGCATCGCCCGCCGCGTAGCCGGCCTTCTGGAGCGCCGCGGCGGCAGCGTCGGCGCCCACCGCTTCGGTCAGGGCACGGCGCAGGGCGCCGAGCGAGGCGACGGGCAACCGGATGTCGGTTTCGAGCGACGTCGTAGGCATTGTTCCTCTCCGTTCAATCTTCGGCGCCGGCGAGCGCCTTCAACTCTTCTTCCGTGACCGTCGGTACGCCCAGCGCGCGGGCGCGTTCCAGCTTGGATCCCGGGTTCTCCCCGACCACCAGGTAGTCGGTGGCACCGGTGACGCTTCCGGCGACTCGTCCGCCGCGGCGCTCGATGAACGCCGTCGCATCCTTGCGACTGAGCGTCGCGAGCGTCCCGGTCACGACGAAGGTCAGCCCCGCCAGCGAGGCGGCCTGCGCCCGCTCGACGGGCTCAGTCATGTTTACACCGGCGGCGCGCAAGCGGTCAATGACCGCCCGATTCTTCGAGTCTGCAAAATAGGCCTTCAGCGCGTCCGCCGTCGCCTCGCCGATACCGTGAACGCCAGCGAGGTCGTCGCGACTGGCGCCCGTGAGCGCTGACATGTCGCCGAACTCGCGGGCCAGCAACCGGGCGGCCTGTGCCCCCACGTGCCGCACGCCGAGCGCGAAGAGCAGCCGGGACAGCGGCTGCGTGCGGCTGGCCTGGATCGCTTCCACGAGATTCCCGGCGGAAAGGTCCGCAAAACCTTCCAGTTTGGCAAGATCGGCGGACTCGACGGCGTAGAGGTCGGCGTAGTCGTGAATCAGGTCCTCGTCCAGCAGCAGCCGGACCGTGCGTGCGCCCAGGCCTCGGATGTCCATGCCGCCCTGGGACGCGTAGTGGACGAGCCCTTCGAAGATGCGGGCCGGACACGACGAGTTGGGGCAGTACCGCATCACTTCGTCTTCCGGCGCCTCCACCCGCGACCCGCAGACCGGGCACGTCTCCGGCGGGCTGTACGGCTGCTCGCTGCCGGTGCGCTCCTCCGTCAGGGGGCCGACGACCTGGGGAATGACGTCGCCAGCGCGCTTCACCAGCACCAGGTCGCCTTCCCGCAGGTCCTTGCGCGCAATGTCGTCGAAGTTGTGCAGTGTGGCCAGCTTGACCACGGCCCCGCCGATCTCGACGGGCTCCAGCTCCGCGTAGGGGTTCAGCGAGCCCGTCCGGCCTACGTTGACGCCGATGCGAAGCAGGCGGGTCGTGGCGAGGTCGGGCGCGAACTTGTAAGCGATGGCGAACCGCGGCTCACGCTGGCCGACGATGCCCAGCTCCGGCCACAGTGCGAGGGGCGCCACCTTGACCACGGCGCCGTCGATCTCGTAGTCGAGCGTGCTGCGCGACGACTCGGCCTGCTGCGCGTACTGCACCACCTCGTCCAGGGATGCGCACAGACGGAAGCGCCGGTTCGCGGGCACCCCCCACGTGCGCAGCAGCTCCAAAACCTCCGCCTGCGTTTCCACCGGCAGCCGGTCGTTGCGGTCCGGGTCCAATTGGATCTGGTAGCCGAAAAAGCGCAGCGGCCGTTCCGCGGTGACGCGCGAATCCAGCTGGCGCAGGCTGCCGGCGGCGGCGTTGCGCGGGTTTGCGAACGTCGGCTCGCCCTGCGCCGTGCGGCGCTCGTTGAGTCGTTCGAAGCCCGAGAGGGACATGTATACTTCGCCCCGGATCTCGAATCGGGGCGGCACGTCGCCGGTATCGCGCAGGCGGAGCGGGATGTCGTGGATCGTGCGGAGGTTCCGCGTGACGTCCTCGCCCAGCACGCCGTTGCCCCGCGTGGCGCCCCGGGCGAGCACCCCGTTCTCGTACAGCAGGGCGATGGCGAGGCCGTCGATCTTCAGCTCGGCCACGTAGCCGGCGTGGCGGACTTCGGAAACGATGCGGGCGTTGCGGTCCTCCCAGGCGCGGAGCTCGTCGGCGTCGAATGCGTTGTCCAGCGAGAACATGGCGGCCAGGTGCCGGACCTTGCCGAACTGCTCGGCCGGCTCGGCGCCTACCCGCTGGGTCGGCGAATCGGGCGTGCGCAGACTGGGATGCCGGACCTCGAGCTCCTTGAGCTCCCGCATGAGCCGGTCGTACTCCGCGTCTTCCATCTCCGGAGCATCGAGGACGTAGTACTGGTAGCTGGCCTCGTTGAGAATGCGGCGCAGCTCGTCGGCGCGCTTTGCGGCGGCAGCGTGGTCCAATGCCGGCGTCTCCCAGGCGGAAGGGGTGCGTGGTGTCGTCCGGAACGTGGCAGAAATGGCGATGCTGCAACAGTCTCGTCAAGGCCCGGCGACGTGATTGCGCGGGGTTGACAGTGCACCTATGCTGAAGCGTGGTAGCGGTGCGAGCCTCGCCGGGCGCGAGGGTCGGCCGGGCCACAGGCGTGAAGCATCGACCGGGCGTCGATGCCGGGAGGCGGCACGGCGGTTGCATTCTGGTGTTCCTCAGGGGTTCGTAGATCGAGAGGTGCGGACATGGGATACTACGACGAGGAATCGCAGGCGTTGAGCTTCCTTGCGGGCTTCGTCCTGGGCGCCACGCTCGGCGCCGGGGCGGCCCTGTTGCTGGCACCGCAGAGCGGGCGCCGGACGAGGCGGCAGCTTTTGCACGCGGTGGACGATGCGCGGTACGCGACGGAGAACCGACTGGAAGATCTGTCGGAGGATCTTCGTGACGTCATGGACACCGGGCGTCGGAAGTTGAACCTGTAACGTGATGGTGTTGTCGACCCCGACCGGGACGCGGCTCACGTCGGAGGACATGGCGAAACTGTTCCGCCGCGCCTTCCCCAGTGAGCGGTTCATCGTGGTGAGCAACCGCGAGCCGTACGAGCACCGGTGGGGCGAGGATGTGGGCGAGGTGCGGGTGAAACGGCCGGCTGGCGGCCTCATCTCCGCGCTCGATCCGCTGCTGCAGGCAGTGGGCGGGGTGTGGATCGCGTGGGGCAGCGGTGACGCGGATGCCGCCGTGGTGGACGAGGATGACCGTGTCCGGGTGCCGCCGGAGGACCGGCTCTACACGCTCCGACGACTCTGGCTCGACCAGCACGACGTCAACCGCTACTACCTGGGGTTCGCCAACCAGTTCCTGTGGCCGCTCTGCCATCTGCGGCCGGCGCTGACCCGGGTGCGTGCCCGATACTGGGAGCGGTACAAGCGGGTGAACCGGCGCTTCGCGGAAGCGGTGCTGGACGAAGCCCGCGGCTCCCCGGCTGCCGTCTGGTTCCATGACTACCACCTGGCCCTGGCACCCGGCTACGTGCGCGCACGGCGCCCGCAGCTGTCCCTCGCCCATTTCTGGCACATCCCCTGGCCGCCGCTGGAGATCTACGAAGTGACGCCGCAGGCGAGTGACCTGGTGCGGGGCATGCTCGCCAGCGACCTGGTGGGATTCCACCTTCGCTCGTTCGGCGACCATTTTCTGGCGGCGGCCGAGGAGATTGCGGGCGCCACCGTGGACTGGGACGAGCGCACGGCCACCCTGGACGACCACACATGCCACGTGCGGCACCACCCCATCTCCATCGACGTGGCGGCGTTTCAGACGGCGGCGGCAGACGGGGATGCGGAGCAACAGCTCCAGCGGTTGCGTGCGCGCTACTGTCCGGAAGGCGGGCAGCTCGGCATCGGTGTGGACCGCATGGACTACTCCAAGGGGCTGCCGGAGAAGCTGAAGGCGCTGGACATCCTGTGGGAACGGTATCCGGAATTCCGGGGCCGGTTCTCGTTCGTACAGGTCGCGGTGCCGAGCCGGGCGGACATCGAGGCGTATGACGAGCTGACGCAGAAGGTCGAGCGTCTGACCTGGGAGATCAACGACCGCTACGGCACGGCGGACTGGCAGCCAGTGCACCTGATCAAGCAGTCGCTTCCATCTCATCGACTGGCCGTGTTGTATCGCGCGGCCGACCTGTGCATCGTCAGCTCGCTGCAGGATGGCATGAACCTGGTAGCGAAGGAGTACGTCGCCAGTCAGCTGGACCGACGGGGCGTGCTGCTCCTGTCGCGCTTCACGGGCGCGGCGGGCGAGCTGCCGCAGGCCATCGAAGTGAACCCTTACGACCCGGAGTCGTTCGCACTGGCAGTGCGGGACGCGCTGACCATGCCGCCGGAAGCCCGGGCGGAAACGATGAAACAGATGCAGGTATCCCTGCGCACCATCTTCGACTGGATGGCGGGCATCTTCCACGACTGGGGCGAGCTGTCACGCACGGCTCAACTGAACCTACCCGTGAACGGCATGTCCGCGGACGCGCCCGCACCGCCACCGGACCGGTGACCGGCGCGGCCGGGGCCATGGTTCCGTACCGCCTGATTCAGAAAAAACGCGACGGCGCACTTCTCGAGCCCGACGAAGTGCGGGCGTTTTTTCGCGCGTTCCACGCGGGTCGCCTGCCCGACTACCAGATGGCGGCCTTCCTTATGGCCGTGTACTGGCGCGGCATGGGGCGCGCCGAGCTGGCGGCGCTGGTGGAGACGATCATGGAATCGGGCGCCGTCGTGGACTTTCCGGACGATGGCGTGGCGCGAGTAGACAAGCACTCGACGGGCGGCGTCGGCGACAAGGTATCGCTGGTGCTCGCGCCGCTGGTCGCGTCGCTGGGCGTGCAGGTGCCCATGATGAGCGGCCGGGGCCTGGGCCACACCACCGGCACCGTAGACAAGCTGGAATCCATCTCCGGGTTTCGCACGGACCTCTCGCTGGAGGCCTTCCAGGCGCAGGTCCAGCGCATCGGCTGCGCGCTCATCGGCCAGACCGACCGGATCGCGCCGCTGGACGGACGCCTGTATGCGCTCCGGGATGTCACGGCCACCATCGAGTCGGTGCCCCTGATCGCGTCCAGCATCATGAGCAAGAAGCTGGCGGAAGGTATCGACGGCCTGGTGCTGGATGTGAAGCGTGGCGGCGGCGCCTTCCTCCAGGACCTGGATTCCGCGCTGTCGCTGGCGCAGACCATGATCGACATCGGCACGGCGCACGACCGTCGCGTCGTCGTGCTGGTGAGCGCCATGGACCGACCGCTGGGCCGGGCGGTGGGCAACGCGGTGGAGACGGCAGAAGCCATCGAGACGTTGCAGGGCGGCGGGCCGGCCGATCTGCGGGAGCTCACACTGGCTCTAGCGGCCGAGATGCTGATCCTGGGGGGAGCTGCGGACGACCGGGACGCGGCACGGCGGGCGGCGGCGGGCGCGCTCGCGGACGGCCGCGCGCTCGACCGCATGCGCCTCATCATCGAGGCGCAGGGCGGGGACGCGGCCGTGCTGGACGATCCGGCCCGGTTGCCGCAGGCGGCGGTGCGCCGGGTGGTGGAGGCCGTGGCCGACGGCACGATCCGGCGGATCGACGCGCGAGCGTTGGGGGAAGGGGTGGTGGCGCTGGGGGGAGGACGCGTGCGGCTGGACAGTGAGCTTGACCTGGCCGTCGGGTTCCGCCTGGCGGTGGCGCCGGGGGAGGAAGTCGTGCGTGGTCAGCCATTGGGCGAGGTGCTGGCGCGGACCGACGCGGACGCGGACGAAGGGGCGCGGGTGCTGGCAGGGGCGGTCGACACGGGCTCCTCCGGCGCAGCGCTCCTGCCTCTCGTTTCCCACCGCGTCACCGCCGGGGGCGTCGAGTCGTTGAGCGGCGCCGGATAAAAGGAGCGGGCGCCGCCGTTACCGGTGCGCCCGTGGTCCGTCGCTGCGGCCTCAGCCGCCCGGTGGGGGCGACGTTGGCGGGCGCCGGTAGCGGGCGGGCAGCAGCGAGTCCGGCGGCACCGAGTCCTGCGCCAGGGAGTCGGTCGGCACGTCCAGTCCCCGCAGGGGCGCACCGAAGGCTGCAGGCCCGTGCAGGTCGCACAGCTCGGTGGGCTCCGTCCCCGGAATGAAAACTTCCCAGCGCACCAGGTCCTTGGGGCACCACTGGGTGGCCAGCTTGCCGCTGCGGATGTCGATCTGCTTCACTACCATGCCCTCCGGGATGACCCAGTCGGGCGGCACCTCCATGAGCGGGCCGGTGGGCTGATCGGACATGGCCCGGTCCGTCGAGTCTTCCTCCGCGATGTCCGTGCTGTCCCGTCCGAAGTAGATCTGCCGCATGAAATCGGCCCACACCGGCGCGGCAAATCGGCCGCCCGCCGCGCCCGGGGCGATGGTGCGCGGCTTGTCGAAGCCGAACCAGGCTCCGGCCAGTAGCGTGGGCGTGAAGCCCATGAACCAGACGTCGCTGAACTCGTTGGTGGTGCCCGTCTTGCCGGCCGCCGGGAGCGAGTACGGCAGGGCGCCGCGGTTCGGGTCCCGCACGGCGTATGCGCTGCCGCGGTTCACGACGTCGCGCATCATGTCCAGCATGATGAACGCGACCTTGTTGTCCAGCACGCTGTCCCGCTCCGGCTTCGCCTGCCAAACGATGTTGCCGTTGGCGTCTTCGACCCGCAGGATCGGCCGCGGCTGCACACGCACGCCCAGGTTGTCGAACGTCGTGTAGGCTTCCGCCACCTGGATCGGGATGACGCTGGCGGCGCCAATGGCTGTGGACGGCACTCGCGGGATGGGCGTCTGGATGCCCAGGCGCTGGGCGTACTGCGCTACCGTCTCGATGCCGACCTCCATGCCCAGCTTCACCGCCACCACGTTGATGGAGCGGTAGAGCGCCTCCCGCAGCGTCAGGGGGCCATGGAAGTTGCCCGAGTAGTTTGTGGGCGACCACTTGGTGCCGTCCGCCTCGTCAAGCGTGACGGGCGTATCGTAGATGATGTGTGAGGCGGGGATTCCGCTGGCCAGGGCCGCCGTATAGACGAACGGCTTGAACACCGACCCCGGCTGGCGGCGGGCCTGGATCGCACGGTTGAACTTGGAGTCCTTGAAGTTGCGTCCGCCGATGAGCGCCTTCACATCGCCCGTCTTGGGGTCGAGGGCCAGGAACATGCCCTGGATGTACGACGTATCGTTGTACACCCGCTCCGAGTCCGGCCGAGCCTCGAATCGGGCGTAGGTCGGGTACTTGTACTCGGGGTCGTCCTCGATGCGTGCGTAGCCGCGCCGCATGGCATCCTTCGCCAGCCGCTGCATGTTCACGTCGAGCGTCGTGTAGACCCGGTAGCCGGCGGTGTAGAGGTCACTGCCGAAGCGGTCGTCGAGGATGCCGCGCACCCACTCCACGAAGTACGGTGCCAGCGTGCCTTCCTCCGGGTTCGCCCGCTGGGTTGGCACGGGCGTCTGCTTCCAGAGGTCCCCTTCCTCCCGCGTCAGGTAGCCCTGCTTCACCATCAGATCCAGCACCAGGTTGCGCCGGTCACGCGCCCGGTCCGGGTCGTTCAGCGGATCGTAGTAGCCGGGCCGGTTCACGACCGCCGCGAGCAGGGCCGCCTGTCCCGGGTCCAGATGAGAGGCCGGAATGCCGAAATAGTTTCGGGCGGCCGATTCGATGCCGTACCAGCCGTGCCCGTAGTTGATCTGGTTCATGTAGGCCTGGAGGATCTGGTTCTTCGTATAGACCCGCTCCAGGTCGAGGGCGACGTGCAGCTCCTTCAGCTTGCGCCTGAAAGACTGGTCGAAGCCGATCTCCTCGATGAACATGTGCCGCGCGAGCTGCACGGTGATGGTGCTGCCGCCACCGTGGATGCCACCCTTCAGGACCATGTTCTTGGCGGCCCGCAGATAGCCGTAGATGTCGAAGCCGGGGTGGTGGTAGAAGCGCTTGTCTTCGACCGCGATGAAGGCTTCGGGCACGTACGGCGCCAGGCTGTCGAAGTCCACCGGCGTTCGCCGCTGCTGCGCCAGCTCCGCCAGCAGACTGCCGTCTGCCGTCAGGATTTTCGTCGACTGCTTCGGTTCCCACGTGTTGAGCTGGGCAATGGACGGGCAGTCGTAACAGACGTTGTTCCAGCTACCCAGCGCGACGCCGGCCCCGCCGGCGATCATCGCCAGCACGACCAGCCCGCCCAGCACGAGGAACCCCTTCCGGCGCGAGCCGTTCTTCTTTGGTGTTTCCGTGTCCATGATCCTTGATTCCGGTCCGGCTTCGCCGTTCTACCCGCGGAACGGCGACCGGGGTCCTCAGTGCTATCGTTGCCCGTCCAGCGCGCGCAGCTGCGACTCCAGCATGCGCTTGCGTGCCTTCTGCGTGTCTGTGGGCGGGTACAGCGAGCCCTGCTCCACGCCGCTGCCCGTGAACTGCGATGCCAGCCCGAACACGCCGCGGCGGAGCCGGTTCAACCGGTCGCGCAGCGCACTCACCGAATCGATGCGTGCCGACAATTCCTCCGGCACGCCTCCCGCCTTCTGGAGAGAGTCTCGCTGCGCCTGCAGCTGCCGGCGCAGCTGATCTGCGTCCCGGGCCGCTTCGAACACCTTGCGCTGCATCTCCTGCACCGACAGCAAGAACGTCTCCCGCTCCCGGTACTGGGCATCCGTGATGGGCATCAGCGGGTCGCCGCGCACCACGACAGGCTGCGAGGCCTGCGTGCCGTCGGCGATCAACGTCACCGCATACGTACCGGGTGACACGAAGGGTCCACGCGGACCGATCGGGTGGGGCAGGTTCGCTGCGCCCTGCTGACCGCCGAAGAACCCCCCGGCAGGCGGCGGCTCGTGTCGCAGGTCCCACGTCACCGTCTGGATCACGCCCGCGTCGCCTGGGGCCTTCAACGTGCGGACCAGGCTGCCGTCCGGCGCCGTGATCCGGATGCGCACATCCTGCGCCGCCCGGCCCAGGTGGTAGCGAATGAGAGCGCCGAAGGGTGCATTCGTGCCCGCGTAGAAGTTCTGACCCCGATACGACGTGTCCTTCCAGTACTGGTGGATGGTGGCCCGGCGGATCGGGAACAGGTGCGCCGGCTCCGCGGCCACGGCCTCGGACCACGACGCCAGGAACCCCACGTCGTCCAAGATCCACAGGCTGCGACCATGCGTCGCCACCACCAGGTCCTTCTCCCGCGGGTGGATCAGCATGTCGTCGTAGAGCGTCGTAGGCAGGTTGGCGCCGAAGCGCTGCCAGTGCGCGCCCGCATCCAGCGAGATCCACAGGGCGTGCTCGCTGCCCAGGAACAGCACGTTCGGGTTGTCCGGGTGCTCGATGATCTCGTGCACCGAGCCCGCGCCGTCCAGGCCCGTCGTGATGAGCGTCCAGGTCCGGCCGAAGTCCGTGGTGCGGAACACGTACGGCCGGAAGTCGCCATCCCGGTGAGCGTCGAACGCGGCGTAGGCCACGCCGGGCGCACTGCTGGATGCGGTCACACGGCTGACGTAGGTGCCGTTTCGCACGCCGTGCACGTTGTGCGAGACCTCGGTCCACGTGGCGCCGCCGTCGCGGGAGACCTGGAGATTGCCGTCGTCGGTGCCTACCCAGAGGATGCGGCCATCGAGAGGCGACTCGGCGATGGCGACGATCTCTCCATACGAGCCGGTGCCGTCGTTCTTGGAGATCTTGATGTTCGCGCCCTCGACGCCCATGAGCTTCAAGGTGTCGCGGTCGATCTGGCGGGATAGGTCCTTGGTGTGGGTCCAGCTCACGCCGCGGTCGTGGGAGATGTACAGGCGGTTGCAGCCCACGTACACGGTCTTCGGGTCATGCAGGGACACCAGGCTGGGCGCGATCCAGTCACAGCGCATCTGCTCGCCGTCGGGCGGGCTGGGCATGATGTCCATGATGTCGCCGGTGGCGCCGTCGACGCGTGTGAAGTTGCCGTCGTTGGAGTTGGAGAAGACGTATCGGTATCCGTTGGCGGTGGTATCGATCTGGTCGAACATGCCATCGCCGTAGCCAATCTGGTGCCAGTCATCGTTGATGATGCCGGCCCAGTGGCGCGTGGCGCTGGGCCCCATCCACGAGTGGTTGTCCTGCATGCCGCCGTAGATCCAGTACGGATCGCGCATGTCGACGCCGATGCCGTAGAACTGACCGATGGGGAAGTTGTTGATGCGAATGTAGCTCGTGCCGCGGTCCCACGTCTCGTACAGGCCGGCGTCGCCACCCAGGTAGAAATGGTCGGGGTTGTTCGGGTCGATCCACATGGCATGGTGGTCCGAGTGGACGCCCACGTCGTAGGTCACGCGCGCCGAGATCTCGGTGAAGGTGCGGCCGCCGTTCTCGCTCCGGAAAGAACGGGTGGCCAGCGTGTAGACCCGGTTCTCGTTGGTCGGGTCGATGAAGATCTCGCTGGCGGCCGCCGTCCTCGGTGCGGTAGACGCCGCCTTCCTTCGGGTGCTCAACGATGGCGTTCAACACCTGGGGGTTGGTGCGGGCGATAGCGAGCCCGATGCGGCCCTCGTCGCCGGACGGCAGGCCGTTGGTCAGCTCCTGCCAGTGAGCGCCGCCGTCGGCGGTCTTGTAGATGCCGCTGCCGGGCCCGCCGCCGTTGAAGCCCCAGGTCCGACGCAGCCGCTGGTACGTCGCCGCGTAGAGCGTGTTCGGGTCCTTCGGGTCCATGACCAGGTCGACGGCGCCTGTCAGCGTGTCCACGTAAAGCACCTTCTGCCAGGTCCGACCGCCGTCGGTGGTCTTGAATACGCCCCGCTGCTCGCTGGGCTTCCACAGGTTGCCCAGGGCCGCGACGTAGACGATGTCCGGGTTCGTCGGGTGCACGATCACCTTGCCGATGGCACGCGTCCCATCGAGTCCCACGTGCCGCCACGTCTTGCCGGCGTCGTCGGAGCGGTACACGCCGTCGCCCCAGGAGCTGCTCTGGCGGTTGTTCTGCTCCCCCGTGCCGGCGTACAGGATGTCCGGGTTGGAGGGCGCGATGGCAAGGTCGCCGAACGTGCTGACGGGCTCGTGGTCGAAGATGGGCGTCCACGTGGTGCCCTTGTTCTCCGTCTTCCAGATGCCGCCGGTGGCGGTGGCCACGTAGATGACCGACGGGTTGTTCGGCAGCGCTTCGATGTCGTGCACGCGACCGCCGGTTACGGCGGGCCCGATGGAGCGGAACTGGAGGGCGCTGAAGAGCTTGGGCACATCCGGCCGGCCGGTCTGCGCTTGGGCAAAAGCGGGCAGCAATGCGGCCGCCAGGACGGGCATCAGACCATGCAGGGTGCGAGATGGCATGTCGGTCGTCCTCTCGTGAGAGGTCCTGGATTTCACCGTGGAACGGATTGGTGGACCGTGGGTTGTTCGGCAGCAGCGTGAATGTATTCACGGCCTGACGCGCGCGCCAATCGGTGAAGCGACGACGGTCCGGTCCCGACCTCAGCGGCTGCCCAGCAACGCGCCCAGTGCTTCGTAGATCACCGGATTGCCCGCCAGGACGGCCGTCGCCTCGCCGTCAGGGTGCAGCAGGTGCTCGTCGCCGCCCAGTGTGGTGACGCGGGCGCCGGCTTCCCGGGCGATGAGCGTGCCGGCCGCGATGTCCCAGGGCGCGAGCCACAGCTCCCAGAATCCGTCGAAGTAGCCGGCGGCCAGGTGGCAGAGATCGAGGGCAGCCGACCCGGCGCGCCGGATGCCGGTGGCGTTGCGCAGGACCCGGTCGAACTGGCGCAGGTAGTCGGGCAGGAGGTGGGGGGCCTTGAACGGGAACCCGGTGCCAATGAGGGCCAGCTCGAGCCTTTCGATGGTAGATGCATGGATGGGGTTGCCGTCGAGCCGGGCGCCGCCGCCGTCGGTGGCCGTCCACACGTGATCCCGTGCGCTGTCGACGACGACGGCCGCCTGGAGCCGGCCTCGGTGGGTGACGGCCACGGACACGGCGTAGGCCGGGTACTGATGCAGGTAGTTGGTGGTTCCGTCCAGCGGGTCCACGATCCAGAGCCAGTCGGATCCGCTGGACGGCTCCTGGCGTGACTCTTCGGCGAGCACGTCGTGGTCCGGGGCACGTTGATGCAGGATTTCCAGGATGCGGTCCTGGGCTTCGTGATCCACGCCCGTGACGAAGTCGGCCGTGCCTTTCTCCGACCAGGCCTCCGGGGGCACCGTGCCCAGACGGTCCTGAAGGATCCGGGCGGCGGCCCGGGCCGCTTCCAGAGCGATGTCGAGCAGGTCCTGGTTTTCCATGCAATGCCCGTGTACGTGTCGCGAAGGTCCGTTGCGTCGCTTAACATTGGGGAACGGCGGCACCGGGTCCAGTCGGCAGACATCTTGCGCGTCCTGCAGCGTGCAGAGTGGCAACTTCGCGGGAGGAGCGCAGATGGCGAAGGCTTCGGACGATCGTGTGCTCGTGGCCGTGTGCGAGGCGTGCGGCCGTGAGTACTTCTTTCAGGAGGACATGCCCGGCGAGCTGGTGTGCGACCGGTGCGGGAACCAGGTGTTCCGCACATTCGAGGCGGACACCGTGCCGGACGAGGTGGACGAAGAGTTCCGGGACGAGACGGAACGAGAACTGGCGCCGGACGACCCGGAAGGCGATGCCGTGGATGGCGACATCCGCGACCTGAACAACATCTGAGCGCAGGCCTCGCGGCGACGGGAAAGTGCCGGGCCGCCTGCGTTCCGGAGGAGGCGTCGATGGCGGACGTGTTCGCTTCGCTGCACCCGCAGTGGCTGAGCCTGGTGGCGCGGCTGGGCCTGGCGGCGGCGCTGGGCGGCGTCGTGGGCCTGGAACGGGAGATGAGCGGCAAACCTGCGGGCCTGCGCACGAACCTCCTGATCTGCGTGGGTGCCGCATTGCTCACGGACCTCTCCCTGGTGGTCGCGCAACGACCCCACACGGGCATGAACGCGGATCCCGCGCGCATCGCGGCTCAGATCGTGAGCGGTATCGGCTTCCTGGGCGCCGGCACCATCATCCAGGCGCGTGGCGGCGTCATGGGGCTGACCACGGCGGCGACCCTGTGGGTGGTCGCGGCCATCGGCATGGCGGCCGGTGCCGGCGCGTACACGGAGGCCGTTGGCACCACGGTGCTGGTGATCGTGGCGCTGGTGCTGCTGGGCCGCATCGAGGAGCGGCTGCTGCCCGACCAGGGCCGGTTCCTCCAGGTCACGGCGGCCGCGGGCCAGGACGTGGTGGCTCACGTGGAGGCGATCCTCAGCGACGCGGGCCTCGGCTTCGAGGTGGTGGACATCCGCCAGGATGATGACCGGGTCATGGTCTCGTTCCAGGCCACCGGCCGGAACCGGAACTGGCGCGGGGTGACGGAACGCATCGCCGGGCTGGAAGGCGTGCACGGGGTGAGTCGGCCATGAGGCGCATGGTCCTGGACATGGACGACCGCCGCCCGGTGTTCACGTTGCCGGACGCTGTGCCGGACCGGATCCGCGCCGCGTTGCCGGACGACTGGGAGCTGGTCGTCGTGGCCGCGCAGTCCGATGGGTCGGGCGACGGCATCGGCGTGGCGACGCCGGAAGCGCTCGCTGCCGTGGCGGAGGCCGAGGTCTACCTGGGTCTGGGCGTGCCCGGCGCCGTTCTCGAGGCCGGACCGCGACTGGGCTGGGTGCACACCGGCACAGCCGGCGTCGGCAGCTGGCTGACGCCGCAGATGCGTGAACGGGACATCCTGCTCACCAACTCGGCGGGCGTGTTCGGACCGCCCATGGCGGAGACCGTGCTGGCCTTCCTGCTCCATTTTGCCCGTGGGCTTCACCTGGCGCGACGCGTCCAGGATCGGGGCACGTGGGACAAATCCGCCTTCGACGGCCCCGAATTGCCGGTCCGCGAGCTGGGCCACAGCACCGTGGGGATCGTGGGCCTGGGGGGTGTGGGGCGCGAGGTGGCGCGTCGCTGCAGGGCATTTGGAGCACACGTGCTGGGGCTGCGCCGCCACGCGGGAGACGTGGACGGCGTGGACGTGTTGCGCGGCGCCGACGGCTTCGATCGCCTCCTTCGCGAGAGCGACTACGTCGTTGTCACTGCTCCGGGCACGGCCGAGACCGCCGGCATGCTGGATGCCGCGGCGCTGACCCGCATGAGGCCGCACGCCGTGCTGGTGAACGTCGGACGTGGGAGCATCGTCGACGAAGAGGCGCTCGTCGACGCATTATACGACGGCACCATCGCCGGGGCCGCGCTGGATGTCTTCGCGACAGAGCCGCTGCCGGACGGGCATCCGCTGTGGACAGCGCCCAACGTGCTCATCACGCCGCACGTGTCCGCGTACACACACCACTTCTGGGAGCGGGAGTCGGATCTCATCGTCGAGAACGTGCGTCGCTACCTGGCCGGACGACCCCTCCTGAACGTGGTCGACAAAGCGGCGGGATATTAGTTTGCCACGGTTGTCCATCGTCGGTCGCCCGACGTCGCTCGCTGTTCCTTCAACCTCCGGGTCGCATGATCGATATCTTCAAGGCCGCCATCCAGCAGGGAGCGTCGGATCTCCACATCAAGGCCGGAGACTACCTCCGGGCCCGCATCAGGGGAGAGCTGGCGCCGATTAGCAAGCAGAAACTGGCAGCGGAGCAGACGCGGCAGCTGGCGCAGCAGCTGCTGCCCGAGTGGGAGCGGGCGAACATCGACAAGATCCGCGACTACGACTGCTCGTGGGGCGCACCGGGCGTCGGCCGATTCCGGGTGAACATCTTCCGGCAGCGGGGCACGCTGGGGATCATCATGCGGGTCATCCCCTTCGACATACCGACGCTGGATGATCTGGGCCTCCCGGCAGTGCTCGCGGACCTGGCCATGCGCAATCGAGGCATGATCCTGGTCACGGGGATCACCGGCTCGGGCAAGAGCACCACGCTGGCGGCCATGCTGCACCACATCAACCAGTACAAGAAAGACCACATCCTGACCCTGGAAGACCCCATCGAGTTCCTGCACAGGGACAACCTGTGCTCCATCACGCAGCGCGAGGTGGGCACGGACACGGAGTCGTTCGCCAAGGGATTGCGCGCGGCGCTGCGCGAGGACCCGGATACGATCCTGGTCGGTGAGATGCGGGACACCGAGACCATCGACATCGCCCTGAAGGCGGCGGAGACGGGCCATCTTCTGTTCTCCACGCTGCACACTCAGAACGCGGTGAAGACCATCAGTCGCGTGATCTCGTTCTTCCCGCCCGAGGAGCAGGAGATGGTGCGTGTGCGACTTTCGGAAAACCTGGTCGCGGTGGTGAGCCAGCGCCTGATCCCGCGCAAGGACGAGATCGGGCGGGTGGCGGCCTGCGAGATCATGGTTGCCACGTCCACGATCCGGGACCTGATCCGGGACCCGGAGCGCCTGGAAGAGATTGCGGACCTGATCGCCGAGGGACGGGAGCAGTACCGCTCCCAGACGTTCGACCAGCACCTGATGGACCTGGTCCACGAGAACGTGGTCGAGTTCGACGTGGCCAAGTCCGCGGCGAACAACCCGTCAGACTTCGAACTGAAGATGAGAACCCTTGCCTGATAAAGATATGGAGTGGCTGGCCGGACTGTTCGTGCCGGTCACGACCCCCTTCGACCCCGTCACGGGCGATGCGGAGCCGGTCAGCCTCCGGGACAATCTGCGGCGCTGGCTCGATCAACCGATCGATGGCTTCCTCCTCTTCGGCTCCACCGGAGAGGGCGCGCTGCTGGATGAAGACGAAAAGATCCACCTGCTGGAGTACGCCCGCGACGTGGTTCCGCCGGTGCGCGGCCTGGTGGCGGGGGCCGGTGCCGACTCCACACGCGCGGCCATCCGGTTGGCGAAGCGCTTCGCCGAAGCGGGCGCCGACGCCGTGCTGGTGCATGCGCCCACGTACTACGCACCCGTTCTCCCGGCCGCGGCCATCCGGGACCATTTCACGGCCCTGGCGGACGCCTCGCCCGTGCCCGTGCTCCTCTACTACATGCCGAAGTACGTGCACGCCGACCTGGACCCCGGCCTCGTGGGCGAGCTGACCCGCCACCCCAACGTGGCCGGCCTCAAGGACTCGTCCGGCGACCTGAAACGCTTCGCGGAATACACGGAAGCCTGCGACGACGGGGTCCGGCTGTTCGTGGGCAATGGTACCCTGTTGTACGCGGCACTCGAGCTCGGTGCCGTGGGCGGCATCCTGGCGGCCGGGCTGCTGGCCGCGCAGGAATACGGCGCGCTCCTGAAGCACCAGCGCGAAGGCAGACCACAGGAAGCCGGAAGGCTCCAGGAGAAGCTGTCGCCGGTGCACCGGGAGATCGTGGGGCGCGCGGGCATTCCCGGAGTGAAGGCTGCCATGGACCTGCTGGGCTTCACCGGCGGGCCGCCACGCCCGCCGCTGCGACCCCTGGCGCAGAAGGAGCACGAGCACGTCGGTCAGGTGCTGAAGCAGGCCGGGCTGCTCTGACCGCATGGTGGCTTCCGGGGATCCATCCGCCTGGACGGGCGAGGATGCCGCAGCGCTGATCCAGGCGTTCGCACGCCCACGGCTTACCGGATCGGAGGGCGCGGTAGCCGTGGAGCGCGAGCTACTGTCCCGCCTCGAACGACTCGGCTACGACGTCCAGTTGTTGCCGTTCGAGCTGTCCACGTGGCCGGCGGGCCGCGGTGTGGCCGTGCTGGGATTGATGCTGGTGGCCGGGGCAACCGGCACGTGGGGGGTACTGCAGGCGGGGGCAGGGGCGGGGGCGACCACCATGGCGGCCACCGGTGTGGCCGGGGGGGCGGCCGTCGGGGCGCTGGTGATTGCTTTGGTCACTACGGCGCTGGCGCTGGCGGGCACGGCGGCTACCTCCTGGGCCATCCTGCACCTGCCGTTCGGCCGGATTCCCGGGCGCAACTGGCTGGCTCGGCGTGCCGATCGGCCACCCAACCTCCTGGTCATGGCGCACCGGGACTCCAAGTCCCAGGCCGTGCCCACCCTCGCCCGCACGATTGCCGCTGCACTCGCCATCGTCGGCTGGCTGGCCCTGCTGGCGGCGACCATCCTGGCGACCGCCGGCGCGCCACATCCCTGGCTCGCGAACGTGGGATTCGTGGCGACTCTCGTAGGTGGCGTCGGCCTGCTGCCGGCCGTGACCGGCAATCGGTCGCCTGGCGCTCTGGACAATGCCACGGGCCTCGCCGCGCTTCTGCTGATCGCGCGCGACCAGCGCGAGCACGACGACCTGGGCTTCCTCATCACCGACGCAGAGGAGTACGGGCTTGCGGGCGCCGCGGCGATCGCGGGCCGGGCACCACTGGACGAGGTGCGCGCCGTCATCAACATGGACGGGTTGGACGATTCGGGAATGCTGCGCGTGTGCGAGGGACGTGGCTTTCCGGTGCATGACCGGGCGCCCGGGTTGACGGCCGTGATGGCGCGGTCCTGCGAAGCAGTGGGATTGCCGGCGCGGACCGGCCCGCTCCCGCCCGGCCTGCTGTGTGATCATATTCCCTTCGCAGCGGCGGGCGTGCCGGCAGTGACCCTGATGCGTGGTCACGTGGGCTCGCTGGCGCGCGTGCACCGGCCGTCCGACACGCCGGAACGCCTGACGGGTGTGGGCGCAGAATCGACGGCCCGGGTCGTTTGCCGGGCCCTGGATGAGATCCGGCGGCACGGTTTGCCACCGGTCACAGACACGGCTACTCTTGGGGCATCATGAGCGATGCGCACCAGTGCCAGGTCGTCGTCGGCTCCCAGTGGGGCGACGAGGGCAAGGGCAAGATCGTAGATGTGCTGGCCGATGGCGCGGACATCGTGGCCCGCTACCAGGGCGGCGCCAACGCCGGGCACACGGTGGACATCGGCGGCGAAGAGTTCATCCTGCACCAGATCCCGTCCGGGATACTGCGTCCGTCCCAACGCTGCCTGCTGGGCAACGGCGTCGTGCTGGACCTGGAGCAGTTCTTCCGCGAGCTGGACGAGCTGCATGCCCGGGGCGTGTCCGATCCCGAATCGCGCATCGGCATCAGCGGCCGAGCCCACCTGCTGCTGTCGCACCACAAGCGGCTGGACAAGGCCAACGAGGCCCGGCGCGGCAAGGCCAAGATCGGCACGACGGGGCGCGGCATCGGGCCGGCGTACGAGGACAAGATCGCTCGGCGCGGCGTGCGCGTCGCCGACCTGCGCCACCCGGACCACGCTGCAATGCTGCTCGCGGGCGCCGTCGAGCACGCCAACGACCGCCTTCGCGCAGTGGGCGAGCCGCCCGTGGACGTCGACCAGGTCGTGGCGGAGGCCCTGGCCGCCCGCGAGCGTCTGCTGCCACGCATCACCGACGTGGGCCGCGAGGTGGATGACGCGCTGCGCGCCGGCAAACGCGTGCTGCTTGAGGGCGCCCAGGGCGCGCTCCTGGACGTCGATCACGGCACCTACCCCTACGTCACGTCGTCCAACACCACCGCCGCCGCTGCCGCCACCGGCATGGGCATCGGACCCACCGAGATCGACGCCGTCCTGGGTGTCGTCAAGGCTTACACCACCCGCGTCGGCAGCGGGCCGCTGCCCACCGAGCTCGAGCCGGAAGCCGCCGAACGGCTGCGGGCTCTGGGCGGCGAGTACGGCGCCACCACCGGACGACCCCGCCGCTGCGGCTGGTTCGACGCCGTCGTCGTTCGCTACGCCGCCCGCGTCAACGGCCTCACCGAGCTGGCCATCACGAAGCTGGACGTGCTGGATGCGCTCGACGAGGTGCGCATCGCCACCGCGTACGAGATCGACGGCCAACGCTGCGACGACTTCCCGGACAACCTGCCGGACCTGGAGCGCGCTCGGCCTGTCCTCGAGACGCTGCCCGGCTGGTCCACCTCCGTCTCCGATGCCCGCTCCCTCCACGAGCTGCCGGAGGCGGCACGGGCGTACCTCGAGCGGATCCAGGACCTGGTCGGTGTGCCGGTGCGGTACGTGTCCGTAGGAACGACCCGGGAGCAGATCATACACGCGTGAAGCAGGCGGGGGCGGGGGCGGGGGCGAAAACCGGAAACGGCGCGCCGAGGCCTCTGCTTGCCCGGCCCGTGCCCCCGCTCGCGCTCCCGCCCCCGCCTGCTGTACACGCCCCCGCCTCCGCCTGCTGTACACGCCCCCGCCTCCGCCCTCGCCTGCTGTACCCGCCCCCGCCTCCGCCCTCGCCTGCCGCATGCGGACTTGAGACATCACGCGATTCCCCCTAAATTGACAGGCTCTTCGATTCTGGCGCCGCGCCCG
>JARRJS010000083.1:24807-29910 GCA_037388885.1 Gemmatimonadota bacterium | reverse complement strand
CCGCCTGGCGGAACAGCTCGATGAGCACGGGCACCTTCATGGTGCTGGCCGCGTGCATGGTCACCGTGTCGTTCACGCCCACGTATGCGCTGTCCGCCAGGTTCATGAACGCGACGGCGACTTCGGCGGGCGCCGCGCTGTCAGCGATGGCCTGGAAGCGCGCATGGAGCGCGGCGTAGTCCGGCCCGCTGTGGCCGCAACCGGCGAGGGCCAGGGCAGGGAGGAGCAGCAGGCGAAGCGGCGTGGATCGGGACACGGGCCCTCCCGGGGTACGGGGTTGGTTCAGCGGTACAGCAGGTATTGTTGCCGCAGCTTGTCGAACGCCGCAAGCTGGCCGGCCCAAGGCGCCGTGATCTCGGCCGCCGTGGCGCCGTTCTCCACCATGGTGCGCACGTGGTCGTTACCCGCCAGACGGTCGAACGTTTTGCGCCATTCCAGCCGGTCCGGCTGCCGACGGTGGATGTCTACGAGCAGCGCGACGGCGGTTCGCGTCGGGTCGTACACGGTGTGCCTCGCACGGGCTGACCGTCGTATTTTTCTTCCAAGGGGTGTACCGGTGTGAACTCCACCGCCTCGAACCGGACGCCCGGCAGATGCAGTGCGTTCATGTCCGCAGTGATGGCCTGGTTGTCGAGCCACGGGGCGCCGATCTGCTGGAACGCCCGGTGGGTGCCCCGGCCGACGGACAGGTTCGTGCCCTCGAACAGGCAGGTCCCGGGATAGTGCGTGGCGCTGGCCAGGTCCGGCATGTTGGGCGACGGCACGATCCACGGCAGCCCGGTCTGGTCGTACCATTCGGTCCGTTTCCAGCCCTTCATGGGCACCACCTCCAGCCGGGCGCCGATGCCGTACGCGTCGTTTCGCAACCGCGCCAGCTCGCCGGCCGTCATGCCGTGGCGCATGGGCACCGGATAGAGGCCCACGAACGTCAGATGCGCCGAGTCCTGCACGTCGCCCTGGACCAGCGTGCCGCCGATGGGGTTGGGCCGGTCCAGGACGACGAACGTGATGCTGTCGCGCGCGGCTGCTTCCATCGCGTGCGCCATCGTCCAGACATAGTCGTAGTAACGGGCACCAATGTCCTGGATGTCGAAGAGCAGCACGTCGATGCCCGCGAGCATCGCAGGGGTGGGCACACGTGTGACGCCATACAACGAATAGATCGGCAGCCCTGTGGCGGAGTCGGTCGAGTCGTAGATGGTGTCACCGCCGCGCGCCTGGCCGCGGATGCCGTGCTCCGGGCTGAACAGCGCCACGAGGTCCACGTCCGGATTCCGGTACAGTGTGTCGATGTCGCTGACGACACGGCCGTCCGACGCCGCCAGCACACCCGTCTGGTTCGTGATCAGACCGACGCGTTTGCCGCGCACAAGGTCGAGCGAGTCGTGAAGGAGCACGGCAACGCCCACCTGCACGGCGTCCTGCGCCTGGGACCCGGCGTTTGAGGATCCACACGCCGCCAGGCCCGCTGCGACGGTCAGTTGCATCGCGACGAAGGTACGAGATAGCTTCCTGCGCATCGTCTTCATCCGAGGTCGTGTATGAGTCGCCGTTCCCCAGCCGCCCTGTTGCTGGTCGCCGTCGTGGCCGCGTGCCATGCGGCACCACCACCCCGGAACCCGCAGCCGGTCCCGTATCTCGTGTCTGAGAACGCGCTGAGCGCCGGCGCGCGCGCGTGGGTCCAGCACACCCTGGACCGCCTCACGCTACGTCAAAAGGTCGGGCAGATGATAATGCCGTGGCTCGACGGCGGATACCTCCCCGCCGAGGGCGTGGCGTTCGACTCCCTCGCCCAGTGGGTGCAGGACTACGGCATCGGGGGCGTCGTCGTGTCCATCGGTCCGCCGCTGGAGATCGCCCAGAAGCTGAACCGGCTGCAGCGACTCGCCGATGTACCCCTGCTGGTCGCCACGGACATGGAGCACGGCCCGGGCATGCGCCTGCACGCCGGCGTGGCATTGCCGTACGGCATGGACCTGGGCGGCGGCACGCGGTTCCCGCCGGTCATGGGGCTCGGCGCCACGGGCGATGAGCGGCTGGCGTACGAGATGGGCCGGGTCACGGCGGAAGAGGCCCGGGCGGTGGGCATTCAGCTGTCGTTCTCGCCGGTCGTGGACGTGAACAACAACCCGGCCAACCCCATCATCAACACGCGCAGCTACGGCGAGGATCCGCAGGCGGTCGCCCGCATGGCCGCCGCCCAGATCCGCGGCATGCAGGACAACGGGTTGATGGCCACGGCCAAACACTTCCCTGGCCACGGCGACACGAACGTGGATTCCCACATCGCTCTGCCGCGCCTCGACATCGACCTGGCCCGCGCCGACACTGTGGAGCTGGTACCGTTCCGGCGCGCCATCGCGACGGGCGTCACGGCCGTCATGAGCGCCCACATCGCGTTTCCCGCCATCACGGGCGACTCCTTGCGGCCGGCGACCCTGTCGCCGAAGATGCTCACGGGCCTGCTGCAGGACTCTCTCGGCTTCCACGGGCTCATCGTCACGGACGCGCTCAACATGGGCGCCATCGTGAGCACGTACGGCGCAGGTGACGCGGCGGTCATGGCGGTGAAGGCCGGGGCCGACGTGCTGCTGATGCCGGAGATGCCGGCCGCCCTCGATGCCGTCGTGGCTGCCGTGCACGACGGTGACCTGGCGGAGGCGCGCATCGATCGCTCGGTGCGCAAGCTCCTGGTCCTGAAGGCGCGTGCCGGCCTGGAGCGGCGACGCACCGTTGACGTGGCCCGCGTGGACGACGTCGTGGGCGCGCCCGAGCACCGCGCCATTGCGCAGGAGATTGCGCAACGCTCCATCACGGTGGCCCGCGACCGGGAACGGCTCCTGCCCCTCGCCGGCGACGACTCCATGCGCGTCCTCAGCATCACCTACAGCGACGACGTCGATCCGCTGGCCGGCGTGGCGTTCAATCGCGTCCTGCGCCAAGGGCTGCCCGCACTCGTCACCGCAACGCTTCCCGCCGACCCGGCGCCGGCAACGCTCGATTCACTGCTGGTTGCGGCGGACAGCGCCGGCCTCGTGCTGTTCTCGCCGTTCGTGCGCGTCCGGTCCAGCAAGGGGACGGTGGCCGTCGACAGCACGGTGGCGGCCTTCGTCGAGCATCTCGTGGAACAGCGGCCCACCATCGTGACCGCGTTCGGCAATCCCTACATCTTCTCCCAGTTCCCCGACGTGGGCACGTACGTGCTGGCGTGGGGCCAGGATGCCGTTTGCCAGGACGCTGCGGCGCACGCCCTCCTGGGCGACGCGCCCGTGGATGGGCGCCTGCCCATCTCCATTCCGCCGTACCTGAAGCGTGGCACCGGGATCCAACTCGGCGCTCGCCTGGCGCGGGCCATGCCGGCCCTCGTCGGTATGGACTCGGCCGGCCTTACCCGCGTGGACGACGCCATCGGCCAGGCCATCATCGCCGGCGTCACACCAGGCGCAGCCCTGGCCATCGGCCGGCACGGACGCCTGGTACGCCTGCGGGGCTATGGGCGGCTGGACCCGGCTGTAGACTACGGACCGGTCACCGACTCCACGCTCTACGACCTGGCGTCCCTGACGAAGGTGATCGCCACCACCGAGTCCATCATGGTGCTCGTGGACCAGGGCCGCATCAGCCTGGACGACCGCGTCCAGCGCTATATCCCGGAATGGAACGCGGATCCCCGCGAGAGCACGGTGACGATCCGCGACCTGTTGCTGCACCGGGCCGGCCTGCCCGCCTACGAGCCGCTCTGGCGCGAGCTGCGCGGCAAGGCCGCGTATATCGATCGAATTGCCGCGTCCGGGCTCGACTACGCGCCGCGCACGAAGACGGTGTACAGTGACTTCGGCTTCATCCTCCTGGGCACCATCGTGGAACGCGTGAGCGGCATGCCCCTGGATGTGTTCGCCGCGCGGAACATCTTCGAGCCGCTCGGCCTGCGGGACACGGGGTTCAACCCGCTGGGGTGGACGGTGGCGGCCGACGGGAGGGTCGTGCGCGCCCTCGGCCCGAGCCTGCCCATGCCCGCCACAGTGGACAGCCAGGCGAACGACGATGGGAACGGCATGCCCGCCGTCGTAGTGCCGCCGGCCCGGAGCCCGCTGGCCGCACGCATCGCGCCCACGGAGGTCGACACCGTCTTCCGGCACACGCACGTCCACGGTGTCGTCCACGACGAGAACGCGTTCGCCATGGGCGGCGTCGCCGGCCATGCCGGCCTGTTTTCCTCCGCCCGCGACCTCGCCGTGGTGGCGCAGATGCTGCTGGATCATGGAGCCTACGCGGGCGTGCGGATCTTCAGCGCGGCAGTGGTGGACACGTTCACGCACCGGTTCAGCGCGGCTTCCACGCGCGCGCTGGGGTGGGACACGCCCGGCCCGGAGTCGAGCGCCGGCGACTATTTCTCGGCGTCGTCGTTCGGGCACACCGGTTTCACGGGTACCAGCATCTGGATTGACCCGGAACGGGACTTGTTCGTCGTGCTGCTGACCAACCGCGTGGACCCCACGCGCGCGGAGCAGCGCATTGGCCCGCTGCGCCGCCAGGTCCACGACCTGGTGGAGCAGGCCATCACCGACATGCCCGTCACACGGAGGGAAGACGCGGAGGGAGGCTGACGGAATCATGCCGCAACCGAGAGAGCGCGTACCGGTCGTCATCGCCGAAGAGCACGACGAGATCGCCCGCCTCATCGCCGACCGGATCGAAGCGCTGATCCGGCGGAAGCAGGAGGCGGGCGAGCGGGCCGTCCTGGGGCTCGCCACGGGCTCCACGCCCATTGGCATCTACCGGGATCTGATCCGTCGCCACGAGGAGGGGCTGAGTTTCACCAACGTGGTGACGTTCAACCTGGACGAGTACTACCCCATGGAGCCGGACAGCATCCACAGCTACCACCGCTACATGTGGGAGAACTTCTTCGATCACGTGGACATCCCGGCCGAGCAGGTGCACATACCGCAGGGCGATGTGCCGCGGGCCCGTGTGAGACGGCATTGCACGGAATACGAGCAGAAGATCCGCGACACGGGCGGCATCGACTTCCAGATCCTGGGCATCGGTCAGACGGGGCACATCGGCTTCAACGAGCCGGGCTCGGGGGTGGATTCGCGC
>JARRJS010000083.1:0-24774 GCA_037388885.1 Gemmatimonadota bacterium | reverse complement strand
GGCGCTGGACACCATCACCCGGCGCACCGCCGCGGCCGACTTCTTCGGCGAGGAGAACGTGCCCATGGAGGCCATCACCATGGGCGTGGCCACGATCCTGGATGCACGAGAGGTCGCGTTGATCGCCACGGGCGAGCACAAGGCGGCCATCGTGCACCGGGCCGTGGAGGGCGAGCGCACGCCGGACGTGGCGGCGACGTACCTCCAGCAGCATCCCGATGCCACGATCTACCTGGACGCGGCCGCGGCGGCGGAGCTGACCCGGATCAAGACGCCGTGGACGTTGGGCGAGGTGGAGTGGACGCGCGACCTGGAGATCCGGGCGCTCATCTGGCTCAGCGGCGTCGTGGGCCGCTCGCTCCTGAAGCTGGACGACCTGGATTACCGGGAGCACCACCTGGCCTCGCTCCTGGCCCGCTACGGCTCGGCCGGTCCGTTGAACGGCGAGGTGTTCAACGCCCTGATCTCGAAGATCCGGGGACGCAGCAAGCTGCCGTCGGGCAAGCGCATCGTCGTGTTCTCGCCGCATCCCGACGACGACGTCATCTCCGCCGGCGGCATCTTGAACAAGCTCCAGCATAACGGCAACCACGTCGTCGTCGCGTACCAGACGTCCGGCAACATCGCCGTGTTCGACCACGAGGTGCGCCGCTACCTGGATTTCATACGGCGGGCGAGCGAGGACTTCGACCTGGGCAGCGCCGGCATCGCACGCCTGATCGATGAGGTGGAATCGTTCCTGGCGACGAAGCGGCCGGGCCAGGTGGACTCGGATGCCGTCCTCAAGATCAAGCGCCGGATCCGGGAGACGGAGGCCGTCTCCGGCATTGCCACGTTCGGCATGGCCCGGAACCAGGCTCGCTTCCTGAACATGCCGTTCTACCAGACGGGCAAGGTGCGCAAGGAGCCCATCGGCGAACTGGACATCCGCATCGTGCTCGAGCTGCTGGAAGATCAGCGGCCGGAGATGCTGCTGGTGGCTGGCGACCTCACGGACCCGCACGGCACGCACCGCATGTGCAAGGAGGCCATCGAGGCCGCGCTGGAGAGGTATTCCGGCGAGCCGCCCGAGGTCTGGTACTACCGCGGGGCGTGGCAGGAATGGCCCATCGCGGAGGCGGACGTGCTGGTGCCGCTGTCCAAGCAGGAGCTGCGCCAGAAGGTGTTCGCCATCTTCAAGCACCAGAGTCAGAAGGACAAGGCCCCGTTCCCCGGCCTGGACGAGCGCGAGTTCTGGCAGCGGGTGGAAGAGCGCAACCGCACGACCGCCCGCGTGCTGGACGAGCTCGGCTTGCCCGCCTACTACGCCATGGAAGCCTACGTGGTGCGCAAGGCGGGTCAGCCCCTCGAGCATCCTACCATCCCCACCAGCGCCCTTGCGGAGCCGAGCGAGCCGCCCCTACGGCTGAGCGAGTCGCTGTCGGAGAACGGCTGAATGCACCATTTCACGCTGCTGGACGCCGTCGTCCTGGTGGCCTACATCGTGGGCATCACCGCGTTCGGCACGTGGTTCGGACGGCGACAGAAGGGCGTCCACGAATACTTCCTCGCCGGCCGCGCCATCCCGTGGTGGGCCATCTGCTTCTCCGTGGTCGCCACGGAGACCAGCGCGCTCACCTTCATCAGTATCCCGGCCACCGCCTACTCCAGCGACTTCTGGATCCTCCAGCTGGCCATCGGCTACCTGTTCGGACGCATCGGTGTCGCGGCCGTACTGCTGCCGGGCTACTTCCGCGGCGAGCTGAGCACGGCCTACGCCCTGCTGGATCAACGGTTCGGCTCTGCCACACGCAGGTTCACATCGTCCATCTTCATGGTCACCCGCGCCCTCGCGGACAGCGTGCGCGTGTTCGCCGCCGCCATTCCGCTGGCGTTGATCACCGGGTGGCCTTACTGGGAGACCATCCTGATCATCGGCCTGTTCACGCTCGTGTACACGTACTTCGGCGGGCTGCGCGCCGTGGTCTGGGTGGACGTCGTCCAGTTCGTGCTGTACCTGGTGGGTGGGGTGGCGGCGTTGTTCATCCTGGTGCGGCTCGTGCCCGGCGGCTGGGCGGGGATCCTGGCTGTCGCAGGGCACGCGGGCAAGCTCAAGGTCTTCCACCCCGGCGGCGGCTTCGCCTCGGCCAGCTGGCTGCTGACCGGCCTCGTGGGCGGTGCGTTCCTGTCCATGGCCTCCCACGGCGTGGACCACCTCATCGTGCAGCGCCTGCTCGCCGCGCCTTCGCTGGGCGACGCTCGCAAGGCCGTCGTCACCAGCGCGCTGCTGGTCATCGGGCAGTTCGCGCTGTTCCTGTTTGTGGGCGCGGGCCTGTTCGTGTTCTACCACGGGCGCACGTTCGACCCGGTCGACGAGGTCTTTCCCACCTTCATCGTCAACCAGCTCCCGTCCGGGTTGTCCGGCCTCATCGTCGCGGCCATCCTGGCAGCGGCCATGTCTACCGTCGCCGGCTCCCTCAATTCGCTGGCGTCCGCCACCACCCACGACCTCTACGCACCCCTGGCCCGGCGCGTCGGTGACGAAAAACACCTGCTGCGTGCCGGTCGCGCATTCACGCTCCTGTGGGCCGCCATCCTCATCAGCGGCGCCATCCTCTTTCAGGCGGTCGCGGCGGGAACGCCCATCGTGGTCATCGCGCTGCAGATCGCGTCCTTCACCTACGGCGGACTGCTGGGTGGATTCCTGCTCGGCACCCTGTTCCGGAGCCCCGACCAGCGGGATGCCATCACCGGCATCGCCGTGACCATCGTTCTCATGACCGGGCTCTGGGCGGTCCAGGAGTTCGGGGTCATCCCCAAGCGCGTAGACACGCTCTGGTTCGCTCTCATCGGCTCCGCCATCACCGTCGCCGTCGGCCTCCTCAGCCATGCCGCCCACGGGCGACGCACGGCCGCGACCGCCCGGAACGACCATGGCGTCGGCTGACGACGTACTCGTCGGCGTCGATGGCGGCGCCACCCACACACGTGTGCTCGTCCAGAGCCGGGGCGGCCGGCGCCTGACACGCCTGGACAGCTCCGGCAGCCTCGTCCGACCCGCACGGCCGGGGGCCGGCGTCGGCGCGCTGGCGGAACACGTGCGCGACGCCCTGCGTCAGGCCGGGTGCCAGCCGCCGGCCCACGCCCTGTGCTGTGCCCTGGCGGGCGCCGGACGCCCCGAGGAACGCGAGGTCCTGGAAACGGCGCTGCGCGCGGAGCGCATCGCTGCTCACGTACGCGTCGTGGCCGACGCCCAAGCCGCCCTGTACGACGCGTTCCACGACGACGACGGCATCCTCCTGCTGGCCGGCACAGGCTCCATCGCCCTCGCCAGCCGAGCCGGCCGCACCGCACGCGCCGGCGGCTGGGGCGCCGTCATGGGCGATGAAGGCTCGGCGTTTGCCATCGGTCGGGCCGCGCTCCAGGCTGTCGCCCGCGCCCACGACGGCCGCGGACCCGCCACCCGGCTCACCGAAGCCGTTCTGCGTCATACCGGCTGCGCCGCGCCGGAAAGCCTGGTCGCCTGGGTCGACCGGGCGGCGAAGGCAGACATCGCGGCCCTCGCACGTCTCGTATCCGACGCGTCCACGGATCCCGTCGCTTCCGCCATCCTGGACGATGCGGCGGACCAGCTCCTCGACCACGTGCGCGCCCTGCTGCCGAGCGCGGGAGGGCAGGGCGTCAGACCCCCACTCGCCGTCGCCGGCGGCGCCCTGGCGCCGGATTCCGATTTGCGGCGACGGCTGCTGCAGCGCCTCCACGATGAAGCCATCCCGGTTCTGCCCCGGGACGCCGTCGTGGACGCTGCTCGCGGCGCGCTCGGCCTGGCGGCCGCCCTCTGACCTGCATCGTAATACAAACGTTTCGAAAATCGTGCAGCGATGGCCCCCGCCAGATGTTTACCAGGGCCGCTGGCCGGAATGCATTGTCCTGACGCGCTTTGGCCCGCCACATACGGCCGTTGCGCATACGATTTGTCACGGCGCCTTGACATCTCCGCTGCATCCGTTTATACCAAATGCATCATCCATCGTTACAGGAACCGGCTAGGACAGCCGGAACGACAGATGCGTCCGGTCAAGGACCGGGACGGTTCACCGTGCCACATCTTTTTCAAACAGCCGGGAGGCTGCGCGCCTCCCTGTGTCCAGCATCGTGTCTGCTGAAACCCGCCTGGATGGGCGGTTCCGCATGCAGTGGAGCCGCTATATCCCCATATGTTTCCCATAAAATCCGGTTCACCTCACTTGAAAGGAGGCCTCGCGCGGAAGGACTCGCGGCGGGCGGCAGCGACTGAGTCGCCCACCAAAGTCGCTCCTTCTTTCGAGGAAAGAGAAGGAGCTCAGTTGAAGACGCATTCGGAGAACACCGAATGGCGTCGTCACATACCTCTCAAGGAGGACGCTGTGATTCCTCGCAAGTTAGCCGTTGCATGTTTGGGCATCGGCGTCGCCTGGCTTCTAACGGCCGGGGCGGCGGCGGCTCAGACGGGAACGATTACGGGGACCGTCACCAATTCGCAGAACGGTCAAGCACTCCAGGGTGCGCAGATCTCCGTAATCGGGACGTCGATCGGCACGCTGAGCCAGGAGACCGGCCGGTACATGCTGCTGAACGTGCCGGGAGGGCGCCGGACGCTCCGGGTCGAGTTTATCGGTTACGCCACCACGACGGTTCAGGTGAACGTGGTGCCGGATCACACGGCGACGATGAACATCGAGCTGAAACCGGAGGCGATCGCATTGCAGCAGATCGTCGTCACGGGGACGGCGGGCGCCACGCAAAAGAGCAAGGTGCCGTTCGACGTCGACCAGATCAACTCGAGCCAGCTGCCGGTGCCCACGGTGAACCCGGCCACGGCAATCCAGGGTAAGGTCGCTGGTGTGCAGGTGGTGTCGGGCAGTGGCCGGCCGGGCTCCAACCCGTCGATCCTGCTTCGTGGCCCTACGAGCATCGACGCCGCCGGGCGTTCGCAGGACCCGCTCTACATCGTGGACGGCGTGATCCTGCAGAGCGGCCTGGTGGATCTGGACGCGCTGGACATCAAGAGCATCGAGATCGTGAAGGGTGCGGCAGCCGCTTCACTGTACGGCTCGCGCGCGGCCGCGGGCGTGATCCAGATCACGACCAAGACCGGCTCGTCGCTCCAGGGTGACCAGGTGCGCTACACGATCCGGAGCGAGTACGGCCAGTCCGGCCTCGCGTCGTATCCGAGCGCGCTGCTCAGCGAATATACCCCGTACGCCATGTCAGGTGGGCAGTTCCTGGAGAAAGATGGCACTACGTGCGATTGGCTCAGCTGCGGCTCGCAGCCGGCGCTGGCAGGCCAGCTGGCGAACGGTAACATTCCCGGACGGGTCGCCAATGGAGATACGCTCCCGAGCCAGTGGAACACCTACCAGGCAGTGAAGTGGCCCGGCAAGACGTACAACCAGGTGAAGCGCTTCTTCACGTCCGGCCTCTACATGCAGAATTACTTCGCGGCCGAGGGCCGGTCGGGTGCCACGAACTATCACGTCTCCATCAGCAACCTGCAGGACCAGGGCGTGATGCGGTTCATGAAGGGCTTCAACCGCACCAATTTCCGGGTCAATCTCGACCAGACGGTGCTTGAGAACCTGCAGGTGCAGGCTAGCGCGTTCTACAGCCGGTCGACGCAGAACCAGTTCCCGGAGACGCAGGGCAACCCGATGTTCAACCTGACGCGGATGCCCGCGGGTGTGAATCTGCTGGCGCCGGATCCCACGGATCCGTCGCACGTGGTGCTCGTGCCGGATCCGTCGAACACGGAGAGCCCGAACCCGATCTATGAGATCAAGAATCGGGACTACACCGAGGGGCGCGGCCGCTTCCTCGGCAGCGCCGACGTGCGCTTCTCTCCGCTGAGCTGGGTCGACTTCGACGCCAACGCCAGCTTCGATCGCCTGAACTCGAGCGTCAACGACCTGTATCCGAAGGGGTACGCGACGCCGACGCCGAACCAGAACCTCAACAACGGGCATCTGGAGAAGGACGAGAACGTCCACGAGGCGTTGAACGCCAGCATCACGGCGACGATGAACTTCCAGCTGACGGATAACATCCACAACCGGACGATGCTGCGGTACCTGTACGAGAGCGACGTGGTCAACAGGGTCCAGACCTATGGTCCCACGTTCGCCGTGGCCGACGTGCCGACGCTGGCGAACCTGGACCAGAGCAGCATCCAGGCCTGGTCGCAGGACCAGACGATCCGTTCCGACGGGTACTTCGTGATCACGAACTTCGACCTCATGGACAGGTACGTGATCGACGCGTTGGTCCGGAACGACGGCAGCTCGCTGTTCGGCGCCGATCAGCGCCGGCAGTGGTACTACCGGATCGGCGGTGCGTGGCGGATGGCCCAGGAGCCCTGGTTCCATGTGCCGGGCATCGACCAGCTGAAGCTGCGCTACTCGCTGGGCACGGCCGGTGGCCGGCCTCGCTTCGAGGCACAGTACGAGACGTACTCGGTTTCCAATGGCCGCATTTCCCCCGTCAACCTGGGGAACAAGAACCTGAGGCCCGAGCTGTCCACGGAGCAGGAAGCCGGCGTGGACGCGTCATTCTTCGGCGGCAAGCTGGGCACCACGCTGACGTACTCGAACACGGTCACCAAGGACCAGATCCTGGACGTGCCGCTGCCCGCGTACAGTGGCTATGGCCACCAGTGGCGGAACGCCGGCACGCTGTCCAGCAACACCTACGAAGCCAGCATCGACGGGCGTCTGTACCAGTCGCGCAACATGCGCTGGTCCGCCCGGCTGATCTTCTCGAAGACCAAGTCCACCATCACCAAGCTGACGGAGCCCGCCTTCCAGTACGGCGTGGACGGTCAGGGGCTGGGCACCGTCTTCTATGCCCGCGAAGGCGAAACGATGGGGACGTTCTACGGCGTGCATTACGCCACGAGCTGCGCGGACCTGCCGCAGGGCGTCAGCTGCGACGGCTTCAAGGTCAACAACGACGGCTGGCTCGTCTGGACCGGCAGCAACCCCGACAACACCTGGGGCACGTCGTCCAGCTCCGAGGGCCTCACGATTCGCGGCAGCCCGGTCATGTGGGGCACGCCGTTCGCCGGTGAGTGCACCGACCGGTCCACGGGCGAGCGCACGCTGTTCTGCCCGGTGGGTCACACCATGCCGGACTACACGGCAGGCCTCTCCTCCACGCTCACGTGGAAGAACCTGACGCTGTACGGCCTGCTGGATGCGGTGCAGGGCTTCGATGTGTACAACCAGCCGTTGCAGTGGGGCGTGTTCAAGGGCTGGGCGGGCCTGTTCGACCAGAGCAGCCTGCCCGGGGCGAACGCAACGCCGAATATCAACGGTCCGAAGCCTCTCGGATACGTCAACGCGCTGTATAGCGTGAGCGGCCTCCAGCCGAGCAACGTGTTTGTCGAGGACGGCAGCTTCGTCAAGCTGCGTGAGGTGTCGCTGTCCTACCGGCTCACGCCGGAGCAGCTCAGTGGCATTCCGGGCCTCAACCGGTTCAGCAGCATCGGTTTCACGTTGACCGGCAACAATCTGTTCACCTGGACGAAGTATCGCGGTTTCGACCCCGAGGTCGGGAAGACCGGTGGTGACACCGGTTCGGCCGCCTTGGCCCGTGTGGCAGGGTACCAGTACCCGAACTTCCGGACGTGGACCGCCGCCATCGAGCTGAACTTCTAATGGAGGCCGGACACATGAGGAATAAAGGAAAATTCTTGATCGCCGGCGCGTTAGCGCTGCTCATTGGAGCAGCCGGCTGCGCCGACCTGAACGTGACGAACCCGAACGCGCCGGACGCGTCCCGTGCCCTCAAGACGGCGGGTGACGTGCAGTCGTTGATCTCCGGTGCGTTTAACTCGTGGTTCGACGGAGAGTACAGCTACAGTGGTCCCGGGCTGTTTCTGAGCAATCAGTCCTTCCAGCATGTCGCGCCCTGGGCGAACGCCGGCATGGTGTTCTACTCCTGGATCCCGCGGCCAGCAGTCGTCAACGACGTGGCGGACCAGTTCTACGGCAACTTCTCGTGGCCGTGGACCTACAACTACCGTGCGTTGTCGGCGGTCGCGAACGGGTTGTCGACGATGCAGGACAACCCGGACATTGCGTCCACGCTGGGCAGCGAGTCCACGCAGGCGGTGAAAGCGTTTGCGAAGTTCGTGCAGGGCATGGCAACGGCCAGCGTAGCCGTCCTGTACGACCAGGGCGTTGTCCTGGACGAGACGACCCAGCTGGTGGACGCCTCGGGCGCGCCCCAGCCACAGACGCCGGTGCCGTATACCACGTTGATGGATACGGCGATGAGCTACTTCAACGAAGCTCTCAACCTGGCGACAGCGGGGCCCAGCTTCTCGATCCCGTCGGGCTGGGTGTCGGCGGACGCCGATATCGACGACACCACCTTCGTGAAGGTCATCCACAGCATGAAGGCGCGCTACATGGCTGCGGTCGCCCGCACGCCGTCGGAGCGCCAGGGTCTCGACTGGAACGCCATCATCAGCGAGATCAACAACGGCGTGACCGAGGACTGGGTCCTGGACGAGGATCCGCACAACGGTTGGTACAACGCAGTCGTTGACTACGGGACGTATCCCGGCTGGCAGATGATGCCGTACTACATCGCCGGCATGGCCGACCAGAGCGGTAACTACCAGACCTGGCTCAATACGCCGCTGGCTAGCAAGGCCGCGATCATCAATGGTCAGAACATTGTGATCGAGACGCCCGACCTGCGCTTCCCGCAGGGGACCACGGTCGATTCCCAGGAGGTCAACCCCGGCACGAAGTTCCGGATCCCGAACCCGGATACGGCGGCCGACGACTGGAACATCGACCAGGTCTGGGCGCACCCGGAACGCCAGCAGTGGCGTTGGTCCTACTACTGGGCATCGGAGTACGAGCCCTACACGTACTGGGTCGACTTCCACCACGCCGAGATCCGGGCATCTGCGCAGCAGCTGTTGAAGGCCGAGGGGGAGTATTACCTCGGCAACCTGTCGCAGGCGGCGGACATCATCAACGTGACGCGTACGGACGCGGGCCTGAACGCGACGGACGCATCAGGCACCAACAGCAGTTGCGTGCCGAAGCTGCCGGACGGGTCCTGCGGCGATCTGTGGGAGATGCTCAAGTGGGAGCGGCGCATGAACTCCCGCATGACGGGTCTCTACGACGCGCCGTGGTACTTCGATGACCGTGGCTGGGGCGACCTCTTCGAAGGTACGCAGCTCGAGTTCCCGGTCCCGTGCCAGCAGCTGCAGCTGATGGATCTGCTGCCCTGCTACACCTTCGGGTCGCCGGGCGGCGATGGCGCGGCTCCGAAGAGCACGTACCAGTTCCCGGACGAAGGATAACGTCCACAACTCGCAGCACAACGAAGGGGTCGCGCTCCGGCGCGGCCCCTTCCTTGTGCGCAGCCGGCCGTCCGGCCTTCGGCGGGTCGCGTCCACGTACGGGATCGTCAATGAGGCAACGGAGGAACCAGCGGGAATGAGACGGTTGGGAACTGCCAGGAGCATGCGGTCGCCCGCGCCTCTTTGTGTCGTTTCCCCCAAAGATATCAGTCCGTCGGAAACGCGATCGGTAGGGTGTCCGGCGAGGTCGGCAGCGTGGTGCCGTTCTTCGGCGGGCTGTCGCCCGGCTTGTTCGGCCCGGTCGGATCGGGGTATCTCGAGTTGCCCGAGGTGGAACAGGCCACGGCCATTGCCAGCGGCACGACCAGCAGGATTCGTCGTACGATCTTCATCGACATCTTTGCTACCCTCCGTCGACCGTAGCCGGCCATCGAAAGCACCCGAAAATATATCACGTCCGCAGGAAAAATGAAATTCCGCCGCTCATTGCTGCTGCAGCTCCCCGCATGCGAGGAGCGTGTCACTCGTGTTGAAGACCGACGCGTGATACTGTCCGCCGCTATGCAGGCTCCGATCGACTACAGTCTCGACGGTGGCGGATCCAACGCTGTCCGCGCTAAGCTCCGGGTACACCGCACGTCCACCCAGGATGTCGCCGGACTCATCACACGCGCCCGTGCGTAATTGCCATGTAAGAACCATGCCAGCTGGGGCGTTGTCCACCTGGATGCTCGCGTTGAGGCGGTCGTGTTCTGAAACCACTGCGACATTCCCGTTGAGGGGGTCGTGCGGGAGGACCGGCGCCAGTGTTGCCTGCCACGCCGTGACAGCGGGCGTCGTCGCGGTGGAGCAGCCGGCCAGCAGACCGACGAGGATCAATCCACGTCTTACGCGAATGTCCATTGCGAATATCCGGGGGCACCAAGAAAAGGCAAACTGCTGTCCCGGGGCAGGACGTGTTCATAGTCAAACAATGGTACGCTCCGCCGTTGCGCTGCGTCAACCGATGCGGTCTGGACGTGCAGGAGGGCGGTGGCCAAATTGAAATGTTGGGCTGAATTCCGCGTTGAAATGGACGAGTCGTCGATGATGAATATGGGATGGATAGGCCGTCACGGCCGGGTGGGGCTGGTGGTGGTGGTCCTGGCGTTGATGGATGTGGCCGGGGCGTCGGCTCAGATCGTTGGCCGACCGTGGGTCCCGATGTACCGGTTCGGCGCAGGGTACGTGGTCAATGCGCCGCGCATGATGGCGGGTGGGGGATTGTACGGAATCACGCCGATCTTGGGCGGGTTGGGGCTGTACGTGGATGTGAAGGCGGGCGTCGATTCGCCCCGTAAGAAGTCGAATTTCAATGCGAGTCTGACGGCGCAGCAGGTGGACAATCAGTTCGGTGACATGTTTTTCACGGGCAAATCGACGTGGCAGTCGTTCAATGCTGCGCTCATCAGGCCGGTCACGGCCGAGCTCATGTTGTATCTGGGTGGTGGTTGGGCGAGGCACACGGATTACGCGCTGTATTATGATCGACAGCAGGTCCGGGGCCTCGATGGCTATTATTGGGTCGAGGACCCGCAGACCTCGGGTGGCCAGGCGAACGTGATGGGCGGGCTGATTCTCCGGCTGGGGGCGAACGTCAACGCAATGTTCGGCGGCGAAACCGCGCCCAAGGGTTTCACGGTCGGTCTGTTCCTGACATTCCCGGGCGCGCCCGGCTGACGACGGATCGGAGTAGCATCCAAAAGGAGGAGCAAGGAATGATGCGAGCAACACGGATGGGTGTGGTGATGCTGGTACTGGGCTCGATGACGGCGTGCGCGAGCATGCCGGCCGGGTCGAAGAGCAGTTCGCAACGGGACCGGCTGACGCGGCAAGAGATCATGTCTGTCAACGTCTCGAGTCTGTACGATGTCGTGTCCCGGCTGCGCCCGCAGTGGCTGGAGGTGGAGAAGCGGGGTAACCAGAGCTTCGGTTTGCAGACGAACATCGTCGTGTTCCAGAATCAGACATACCTGGGCAACGTGGATGTTCTGCGTCAGTTCTCTCCCGAATCGGCGTATGAGCTGGACTGGTTGGATGGGTCCACGGCCAGCAACACGCTGCCGGGCCTGGGGTCCCAGCACGTGGCAGGCGCCATCGTGATCAAGACTGCGGCGGGCGGCTCCTGAGGTCCGGCGCGGAGCCGGGCGGCATGGTGAAGGCCGCCTCCATCATAGATGGCAAACGCAGGCGACGGTGCTGAAGGAGGAGTGACATGCGTCTGATGGCAACGGCAAGGTCGGCGGTGGCAGCGAGCGTGTGTGTGGTCACGGCCTGCTCGGCACCCGGCATGGTCTCCAACCCGCGGCCCGACCAGACGCTGTTGACGCACCGTGAGATCATGTCCGTGCAAGGCGCGCGTGACCTCTATGAAGTGGTGCAACGGCTGCGGCCGCGCTGGATCGAAGTGGACAAGCGTGCAGTGCGCCAGGACATCAACGGCACGAATCTCGGCGTGCTGGTCTATCAGAACCGTTCCTACCTCGGTCACATAGACGTGCTGCACCAGCTCAAGCCGGACATGGTGTACCGGATGCACTGGCTGGACGCGCCGACGGCCTCGGCGACGTTGCCATTCGCCATGTCCGCCGGACACGTGGCGGGCGCGATCGTGATCGAGCCGGAGCCCGGCCCGACCGGTTCATAACGCGAATTCTGGCCGTGTGTTGCGGCGTTGGGCGGTCTATTGGCCGTGCCGCGTCCAGATGGCAACGACGCCGCACTGGGCCCAGCGGTTGAGGAACTCGGGCGGCACGGTGCTGAGACCCGAGTATACTTCGATTCCCTCTACGTCCTGGGGCTGCACGACGTCGTCGATGGTATAGTTGTCGGCGCCCGCGGGCAGGATCCCCGGGGCATTGATGAGGAATCCGTCCACCCAGATCTGGGTCGGGCAGTTCGTGGCGTCGGTGCGCGCCATGTGCACCACGCGCCGAAGGCCTTTGCCCGAGCTCTGCAGGCGCACGCCCGGCAGCTCCGCCAGCAGGTCGGTCACACGGTTCGGGTTGCGCTTCTCGATGTCCTCACGGGTGAAGTAGTGGCCCTGCCCGTGGAGCACCCGATAACGGAAGTTGGCGAGCTTGATGCTTCCCCGCCGGCCGGATCGGGCGATCACCTCGAGGGGCGCCAGCAGCACGGCATTGCGGTCCAGGCGAAGCTCGACGCGGAAGAAGTCGTGTTTGCCGAAAAAGAGGATGGGTGTGGTGTTGGGCTTGTAGCCGATGCGTTGAGCGGCGAACCGGATGCCGACGCCCCGCTTGGCGAAATATTCGAACACGCCGCGCTCATCGGTGATCCGATGGGCCAGGTAGCCACCGTATGGCCCGCGAACGGTGATGTCCACGCCCTTGATGGGGTCCCCGGTCTCGTTCTCGATGACGCGTCCCACGACGCGCACCTGTGCCATCGCGGGCGATGCAACCGCGAGAAGAAAGGCGGCGAAGATCCAATGACGCTTGCGCATGGGCGGGCCAGCGGGGGAATCCTAGCGGGCCTTGTTGCATCCCCATAATACCCGGGACGTGGGCGTTGTTTCAAGAGGCTCGTGCGTGCCGCCGGTCTGCCGTGCCGTGGCGGCGACCCGAAACGCTGAGACGCGTGCGCTTGACAGGGCGTGTAGCCATCTTGACATTCGTTGGCTCGCGTACCAGAGCATGGACCGAAGGCCCGGCAGTTGCCTGTGAGCCCCTTTCCATCTGTCAATGAGCAGATGGACGTGATCCGCCACGGCGTGGTGGAGATCGTCCCCGAAGAAGACCTCGCCCGCAAACTGGAGGAAAGCCGGCGGGACGGTCATCCCTTGTGCATCAAGCAGGGTTTCGACCCCACCCGACCCGACCTGCACATCGGCCACGCGGTTTCCATACGCAAGCTGCGAGATTTCCAGGACCTGGGCCATCAGGTGGTGTTCGTGGTGGGCGACTACACGGCCCGTGTGGGCGACCCGAGTGGGCGCAGCGAGGCGCGACCTCGCCTCACGCCGGAGGAGATCGATGAGAATGCGCACACATACGCCGATCAGGTGGCCCGCATCCTGGACCTCTCCCGGGTGCGACTGGAGCGCAACTCACAGTGGCTGGCGCCGCTGGACCTAGCCGACATCCTGGAGCTGACGGCCAGCTACACGGTGGCGCGCATGCTGGAGCGGGACGACTTTGCGAAGCGGTATGCAGAAGGCCGGCCCATTTCCGTGATGGAGTTCCTGTACCCCCTCATGCAGGCGTACGACTCCGTCGCGTTGCATGCGGACGTCGAGCTGGGCGGCACGGACCAGAAGTTCAACCTGCTGGTGGCGCGCACCATCCAGGAGCGCTACGACCAGGAGCCACAAGCTTGCGTCATCATGCCGTTGCTGCGCGGCATGGACGGCGAGCAGAAGATGTCGAAGTCGTACGACAACTACATCGGCATCACGGAAGCGCCGGAGGAGCAGTTCGGCAAGACCATGTCCATCCCGGACGCGTTGCTGGACGAGTGGCTGCGGCTGGCGACATCGCTCAAGGGTGGTGAGCTAGAGGCCGCCCTCGCGCAGGTGGCGACGGACCCGTACGCGGCCAAGCGGACGCTGGGGCGCGCCATCGTGAGGGAGTACCACGGGAACGAGGCGGTGCAGCCGGCGGAGGCGCACTTCGACCGCCTGTTCAAGGCGAAGGAGTTGCCCGACTCCATGCCCGAGCTGGAGCTGGCTCTGGACGATGAACGGCTCCGGTACTCGCCGGACGCAGGTGCGTGGGTGCCGGGGCTGGTGGTGGCGGCGGGCCTGGCCGGGTCGAACAACGAAGCGATCCGGTTGGTGGAGCAGGGCGCGGTGCGGTTGGACGGAGAGCGGGTGCAGGATCGGAACGCCACACGGGCAGTGGACGTGGGGGTGGAGGTGGTCGTGCAGCGCGGCAAGCGACGCTTCGCCCGCGTCCGTTTCCGCGCGCACTGAACCGGCGGCCGCGTCGGCGGCCACGCCATCGAGACAGGGCGGCCACGCAACGAGCGAAACGGACGGAACGGCTATGGAACCGAAACGGGTGGAGAAGCCGTGGGGCTACGAGCTGATCTGGGCCAACACGGACCGGTACGTGGGCAAGGTGCTGCACGTCAACGCGGGCCATGCGCTCTCGCTCCAGTACCACGAGCGCAAGGACGAGACGATTCACCTGCTCAGCGGCCGCATGCGGTTCTGGGCGGGCTCGAGCGTGGAAGCGCTGGACGAGGTCCCGCTGGAGCAGGGTGAGAGCTACCACATCACGCCCGGTACGGTTCACCGCATGGAGGCGGTCACGGACGTGGACATCCTGGAGGCGTCCACGCCCGAGCTCGAAGACGTAGTGCGACTGGAGGATCGTTACGGCCGCGTGTAAGCCCTGATGGCGACGGCCTATCTGGGACTGGGCAGCAACCTGGGCGACAGGGACGCCAACCTCGCCCGTGCGCTCGAGCTCCTGGACGAGCGCGTCGGGATCGACGCGGTCTCATCCGTGTACGAGAGCGAACCGGTCGGCTATACGGCACAGCCCGAATTCCTCAACCTGGTGGTGCGAGTCCGGACCGCTGTCGCGCCCCGGGAGCTGTTGAGGACTTTGCAGGAAGTCGAGCACGCGCTGGGGCGGGAGCGCCATTTCCGCAACGCGCCCCGCGTCATCGACATCGATCTCCTGCTCTATGACCAGCAGATTCTGAATGAGCCGGGCCTCACGGTCCCGCATCCGCGCATGCTCGAGCGGGATTTCGTGGTTCGGCCCCTGGTCGAGCTGGAGCCGGAGCTCCGGCACCCGGCGGAAGGGTCCCTGGCCGAACGGCTGCGCGGCGGGCCGCTGTCCGGCGCCGCCACGCCACGTCCGGCCCGTGGCCCGCTGGCCCACTGGGTGCTGCGCGGACGGGCCGGACCCGATCGCGGCCCCAACGCCGGCGGGCAGGCACTGGAAGAAGACACATGAACCGCGTAGGAACGATCGTGGGAGCAAAGGTGCTCAAGCAGACCGTCTTTTCCATCGGGCTGGCCATCTGGGTGCTTTCCGGCACGACCCCGTGCCCGGCCCAGAGCGCCCCAGACAGTGCGGCATTGCGCGCGCTGGTGGATTCCATCATGCCGCAGATCGAGCAGGTCTCCGGCATGAAGGAGCGCCGCCCCGTGCAATTCGCCCGGCCCACGCGCGCGCAGGTCGAGACGTACATCGAGCAGGAGCTGGACCGGCATTATCCGGGCGGAGAGCTGACGGCGACCCGCGATCTGTATGCCGACCTGGGCCTTGTGCCGGACACGCTGGACCTCCGGCGGCTTATGCTGGACCTGTACATGGAGCAGGTGGTGGGCTACTACGATCCGGCCACAAAGAAGCTCTACGTGGTGAGGGGCGTGCCCAAGGACTCGGTGGTGCCGGTGCTGTCCCACGAGCTGGTCCATGCCCTCCAGGACCAGTATGTGAACCTGGACTCGCTCATCTCGGGGAAGCGGGGCAACGATCGGCAGAGCGCGGCGCAGGCTGCGATGGAAGGCCAGGCGACGGTGCTCATGATCGCGCTCATGGGGCAGCGTCTCGGACAGCGCGTGGACATCGCACGCCTGCCCGATCTGGGCGACAAGTGGGGCACCGTGCTGCAAGCCGGCTACCGGCGGTACCCCGTGTTCCGCAGGGCGCCGCACATCATCCAGGAGACGCTCCTGTTCCCGTACATCCGTGGCTCATCCTTCATGCAGGCCCTTGCCCGGGCGGCAGAGCAACACGGTGGCAGCGGCCCGGCGCCGCTGCCCTTCGATTCGCTGCTCCCCCAGTCCACGGAACAGGTGCTGTACCCGGACAGCAAGTTCATTGCGCAGCGGGACACGCCAACGAACGTCGTGATCGGACCCGCCGCGAGCGGGTGGCACATCCGGTATCAGAACACGATGGGCGAGTTCGAGATGTCGATCTTCCTGAGCCAGTACCTGGGCGAAGCGACGGGCGACCGGGACGCCAGGGGCTGGGATGGCGATTGCATTGCCCTGCTGCGCGGTCCGGCGGGACAGGACGCGGTGGTCTGGTACTCGGTGTGGGACGACAATGCGTCGGCGAACCGTTTCGCGGCGGCGTACCGCCGCACGCTGGCCGCGCGCCATGGACGTCGCGGCCTGGTGACGCGCCGGCAGGTGCAGGGCCGCCCCGTCGTGGTCGTCGTCGAGACGCCGGCCGGCGCCCGGCCCCGGGACGTGCCGGCCCCGGCCCTCGTACGGCTGGACACGCGGCGGCACTGAGCTCTGCCTGGACGGGTCGCCGGGAGGGCGAATGACGCACGCGCACGGTGAGATCGTGAGACTGGACCTGGGGGCGCGTGAGGGCTACGACGTGGTCGTGGAGCCGGGCGTGCTGGCCAGGCTGGCGGACATCGTGGGCGCGGAGGCGCCCGCCTCCCACTATGCCATCATCGCCGACGCCACCGTGGCCGACCTGTACGGGGCCACCGTGCGACGACGGTTCCAGGAGCAGGACCTTCCGGCCGACCTGTTCACCTTTCCGGCCGGCGAAGCGAACAAGACGCGAACCACCTGGTCGGCGTTGACCGATGACATGCTGGCGCACGGCATCGGTCGGGACGCCTGCGTCGTGGCGTTGGGCGGCGGTGTGACGGGCGATGTGGCCGGATTCGTGGCGTCGACGTACATGCGGGGTGTGCCGGTGGTACAGGTGCCGACGTCGCTGCTGGCCATGATCGATGCCGCCATCGGGGGCAAGACGGGCCTGGACGTGCCGGCGGGGAAGAACCTGGTGGGCGCGTTCCACCAGCCGCGCCTTGTCGTCGTGGACCCGGAGCTGCTGCACACGTTGCCGGCCGCCGAGCTGCGCTCAGGCTGCGCGGAAGCCATCAAGCACGGTGCCATCGCAGACGCACGCTACCTTTCCTGGCTCGAGTCGAACGCCGGAGCCGTGCTGGCCGGCGAGCTGGCCGCGCTCCAGACGCTCGTCGTTCGTTCGGTCCGCATCAAGGCCGCATTCGTCACGGAAGACGTGCGCGAGGCCGGTGCACGCTCTGCTCTGAACTTCGGCCACACGCTGGGCCACGCGCTGGAGGTCGCGCTGGAGTACGGCATCGCCCACGGCCGGGCCGTCGCGGTCGGAATGGTATTGGAAGCGGAGTTGGGCGAACGCATCGGCGTGACCGCGCCCGGCACGGCCCGGCGGCTGGCCGCCGTGGTCCGCACCTTCGACCTGCCGGCCGACCCGCCGCCGAACGTGGATCCGGACGCCGTTCTGTCCGCGACCCGCCTGGACAAGAAGGCGCGGGCCGGGCAAGCCCGTTACACCTTGCTGGCCAAACCCGGCGTCGTGGCACGCAGTGCAGACGACTGGACCCACGCCGTGGACGATGCGCGCGTTCGGCTCGTTCTGGGTGGTGGCTCGGCCGCGTGAATCCGACCGATTCCCCCGCAAATCTGCGCCATGTAGCGGTTTGACGGACATCTGCACCGCGGCTATCTTTCTCCGGTTCATGCCGTTTTCGAACGGGGACGTGCACTTTCGGTCGGAGGCAGGATGGCGCTCGTCGAGCGCTTTCGTGGCCTGTCCGTGGCCCAGGCACTGGAGAAGCAGGCGGCGGAGCAGCCCGACCGTGTGTTCCTCATTTCCGGGCGTCGCCGCTTCACCTACGGGCAGGTGAATACCCGGGCCGCGGCATTGGCCGCTGCTCTCCAGGATCTGGGCATCGAGCCCGGCGACCGCATCGCCCTGGACCTCCCCAACTGGACGGAATTCGTCATCTCCGCGTTCGCGGCAGCGAAGCTGGGCGCTGTGATCGTGCCCCTCAATCCGCGCTACACCACGCCGGAGCTGCAGTACATGCTCCGGCATTCGGAGGCGGCCGTGGTGGTTTCGGCGGAGGATTACAACGGAACCGACTACTTGGAGCTGTTCGAGGGGTTCCTGACGTCGCTGCCGGACCTGCAATACCTGCTGACGGTGGGCGAAGCGGACCTCTGGTACGACGACCGGATCTACCAGTTCGAGGACGTGCTGTCCAGCGGAGAGGGGCGCGAGCTCAAGCCGGTGGAGGTGGACCCGGATGAGGACGTGTTCGCCATTCTGTATACGTCGGGGACCATGGGCAAGCCGAAGGGCGTGGCCCTGACGCATGCGAACCTGCTGACCACGGCAGCGGCCACGGTGGACGCCATCGGCTTGAGCCGGGACGATGTGGTGTTCGGTGTGACGACCATCTTCCACGTGTTCGGGCTGGGTCCCGGCATTCTCGGCACGATGGTTGCCGGTGCGTCCCTGGTGTTGCAGGAGCAGTTCGAGCCTGCGCAGGCGCTGGACCTCATCGCGCAGCACCGGGTAACCGTGCATTACGGCGTGCCGACGGTGTTCATCACGGAGGTGCGGGAGCTGGAATCACAGCCGCGCGACGTGTCGTCCTTGCGGACGGGTATTGTGGCCGGCGCGCCGGTGGGGGACGAGTTGATGCGGAGGATCCGCGACGAGCTCTGTCCCAACCTCCAGGTGGCATACTCGCTCACCGAGACGGCATCGACGGTGTCGGTGACGCGGCCGGATGACTCTGCGGACAAGCAGGTGTTCACGGTCGGGCGGCCGTTGCCGGACGTGGAGGTGCGGGTGCTGGATTTCGACGGCACCGTGCTGCCGGAGGAGAGTCTGGGCGAAGTCGCGCTGCGCGGCCCGGGCGTGATGGTGGGGTACTACCGTCAGCCTGGCGAGACGGCGCATGCGCTTGACGACGACGGCTTCTTCCTCACGGGCGACCTGGGGATGGTGGACGACGAAGGCTACCTCCACATCGTCGGTCGCCGGAAGGAGTTGATCATCCGCGGCGGCTTCAATGTCTACCCGCGGGAGGTCGAGGATCGGCTGCATGCCCATCCTGCGATCATGGACGTGGCAGTCGTAGGACTGCCGCACGAAGTGCTGGGCGAACAGGTGTGCGCGTGCGTCGTGCCGGTGGAGGGCGCGATCGTGACCGGCGAGGAGGTGAAGGAGTGGTGCCGGGGCGCACTGGCGGACTACAAGGTCCCCGACCTCGTCCGGTTCTTCGATTCGTTCCCCCTGACGGGGAGCGGCAAGGTCCGGCGCGTCGAGTTGGCGCGCATGTTGAACGCCGAGGAATCGAGTCGGCGTCCATGAGCCACGCCGCGCGTCGGCGCGGACGAAGGCCGGACAACGGGAGTGCGAGACTCCCTGACCCATCTCGCGGAAACGGTTTGCCGAGCGGCAGTACGGTGCGGCGAACAGAGGTTGGGCGACGGGACGCACGCTGCGTTCCGGCGGCGGCGCATGGAGCGCCCCCGTGGTTGGCTCGCCCGGCGACCGGTTCCGTGAAGAGGGTGGGGGGCCTCGCGAAAGAAAAAGAACAGTAAACAGGAAACGCGAGGAAATGACAGATTTTTCAAGAGCGCCGCACCAGGGACATGCTGCGTCCCCGGTGCCGGGAGCGCCGAATGCCGCGCTCCTCATCGACTTCGACAACGTCACGATGGGGATCCGCAGCGACCTCACGAAGGAACTCAAGAAGCTTCTCAACAGCGACATCATCAAGGGCAAGGTGGCCGTACAGCGGGCCTACGCGGACTGGCGGCGTTATCCCCAGTACATCGTGCCCCTGTCGGAGGCGTCGGTGGACCTGATCTTCGCGCCGGCTTACGGCAGCTCGAAGAAGAACGCCACGGACATCCGGCTCGCGATCGATGCCCTCGAGATCGTATTCACCCGTCCGGAGATTGGCACCTACATCTTGCTCTCGGGCGACTCGGACTTCAGCAGCCTGGTCCTCAAGCTGAAGGAGTATGGGAAGTACGTGATCGGTGTGGGTTTGAAAGAATCCACATCGGATCTGCTGGTCCAGAACTGTGACGAGTACTACTCGTACTCGGCTCTGACCGGTCTGACGAGGGCGGGCGAAGAAGGGTTGACGCCGGCGGAGGATCCCTGGGTGCTGGCGGAGCGTGCCGTTCGCCAGATGGATGCGGACGGGGACGTGATGCGCTCTGATCGGCTGAAGCAGGTGATGCTGGAGTTGGACGCAGCGTTCGACGAGAAGGCGCTCGGGTTCAGCAAGTTCAACCGGTTCCTGACGGAAGCGGCGGGCAAGGGCGCGCTCCAGATCAAGAAGCTGGAGAACGGCCAATACGAAGTGGCCGTACCGGGCGCCGCGCCGCCGACAGGTGCCGCGGCCAAGCCGCCGAGGGGAGAACGCGGGCGACGCGAAGCGGGTCCGCGACGTACGCCGGAACGGCAAGAGCCCGAGCCCAGGCGCGAAGCAAAGGAGCAGAAGGTCGAGGCGGTGCCCGCTTCCGCGGACCACAAGCCGGAAGCCCGTGAGCCGGCCGCCGAGGTGGCGCACCCGCCGGTGGAGGATCACACGGTGCATGCGATGCCCCGCCCGCGTCGGGGTGTGGCCGAGAGCGAGATGGACCGGGCCTACCAGCTTCTGCGTCAGGCCGTGGGCGACCTGGCACCAGCGGGCGAGGCCGCCCGGGATTCGGACGTGAAACGTCGTATGCTGGAGATCGATTCCAGCTGGGACGAGTCGGAGATCGGGTTCAGCAAGTTCAGCCGGTTCCTGCGCCAGGCACACGACGCCGAGGTGGTGAACCTGCGCAAGACGTCGGAAGGCTACTACGAGGTGGTGGTGCCTGGCGGATCGGCATCCGGCCGCGGCGACCGGCGGCGAGAGTCGCGGTCGGGCCAGCGCGATGGCCGGCGCGGGAGCCGACGGCGCGAAGATCGGGAAGGAAAGGCGCGTCAGGAGGAGCCCACCGAACGGGAACCGGTGGCGGAGCAAGCCGGTCATCCGGAACCGCAGCCGGAGCAGCGTGCGGACCAGGCACGGGCGGAAGAGCGCGGCTCCGCGGAGTCGCGAGTGTCGCGGGAAGAAGAGCCTCGCCATGCAGTGAGGGGCGAGGCGCCGTCGAAGGGCGAGGCGCGGGAGACGGGCGAAGCGCGGGAGACGGGCGAAGCGCGGAAAAAGGCCGAAGCGCCGTCGAAGGGCGAGGGGCCGTCGAAGGGCGAGGCGCCGTCAGAGGCCGAGGCGCCGTCAAAGGCCGAGACGCGGGAGAAGGAGGCCGAACCGGTCGGTGCAACGCAGCGGATGAGTCCGCGGGTCCCGCTCACAGGCCGGCGTGGCAGCCGCAGCCGGCATCACGAGGAGGGACCGCCGCCGCTGCTTCCGGGTCAGACGGTATCGCGGTCGCACTCCCGCTCCGGCGCGCCGCAGGGTGATGGTGCGTCGGCGCCGGAGTCGCAATCCGTGGCGGACGCGAGACCGGCGGACCGCACGGAACCCGCTGCGGCGCCCGGGACGTTCGCTCCGACGCGCTACAATCTGCCGGTGGAGGCGGGTGCGATAATCCGCTACCTGAGCAACAGCTACAAGGGCGTGGGCAAGAAGACGGCGGAGCAGTTGATCGATGAATTTGGTGCCGACCGGGTCTTCACGGCCCTGGCGACACAACCGGATCGCGTGCGGGAAGTGCTGGGCCCGAGCCGGCGCACGGACCAGCTGATCGAGGCCTGGCAGGCGGACTTCGAACGTCGGAAGGCACGCGCGACCGCCCCCGCGAGTTGAGCGCGGGGCAACGGCGGTCGGTGCCGACGCTGGAGGCGGCCTTCTACGCCCGTAGCGCGCGGGAGGTGGCCCGAGCGCTCGTCGGCACGGTGCTGCGGTCGGACATTGACGGAGAGACGGTGACAGGCCGGATCGTGGAGACCGAGGCGTACATCGGTCCTCACGATCCGGCTTCGCATGCGGCGGAGCGTCACGGGCGCACGGCCCGCAACGCCTCCATGTTCGGGCCGCCGGGCATCGCGTACGTGTACCGTAGCTACGGCGTGCACTGGTGCCTCAACGTGGTGACCGACCGCCTGGACTTCCCGGCGGCCGTGCTCATCCGTGCGGTGGAGCCGCTCCAGGGCCTGGACGTCATGGCCCGCAGACGGGGGACGGGACGGCGCGATCTGACACGCGGGCCGGGCCGCCTGACCCAGGCGTTCGGCATCACCGGCGAGCTGGACGGGCACCCGCTCGACCGCCCTCCGTTGACGCTCCACCCGGCTCCGGCGGCCGATGATGGCGATGACGGGTGTCCCGTTGAGCCTGTGCCGGGGCATCTTCTCGCGTCCGACCGTTTGCTAGACACACCCGGGAGGGCGGCGTAAATTCTCGCCGAACGGGGCACCTGACGAAGGAGAGCGACCGTTGAAATCCTACATCTGTATCAAACGCGTTCCCGACACCGAGACCCGCATCAAGATCGGCGGTGACGGCACGAGCATCGACCCGGCAGGGGTGAAGTACATCATCAGTCCGTATGATGAGATTGCCATCGAGGCGGCCTTGCAGTTCCGCGACGTGGGAGGCGAGGGTGAGGTGGTGGCGCTGACCATGGGGGATGGCGCGGCCGGTGAGCAGCTGCGCTCAGCGCTGGCCATGGGCGCGGATCGCGCGGTGCTGCTGAAGGGCGAAACCGGGATGGACGGCCTGGCCGTGGCAAAGAGCCTGGCGGCCGAGCTTGGGGAAGCGGACATGGATCTGATCCTGTTCGGCATGAAGGCGGCCGACGACGACCAGCAGCAGGTGGGTCCCATGGTGGCGGAGTTGTTGGGCCTGCCCTGCGTCACGGTGGTCGCGGAGATGGAGCATGAGGATGGCAAGATGGTTTGCCATCGGGAAGTGGAAGGGGGGACGGAGGTGGTGGAGGTCTCGCTGCCCGCGGTCATCACGCTTACCAAGGGCAAGTACGAGCCGCGTTATCCGTCGTTGAAGGGCATCATGGCGGCGAAGAAGAAGCCACTGGAGGAGAAGGAGGCGGCCGGGTCGTCGGACCGTGTGAACGTGAAGAAGCTGATGGAGCCGCCGCCGCGGCCGGAGGGCCGCATCGTGGGTGAAGGGGTGGACGCCGTGCCGGAGCTCGTGCGTCTCCTCCGCGACGAAGCCAAGGTGCTCTAAGGGGGCGAAGATGGCAGCGAACATACTGGCGATCGCGGAGCAGCGGAACGGCGAGCTCCGCACCATATCGAGCGAGGTGGTGACGGCGGCGCGCGACGTGGCCGATGCCCTGGGTGGCGAGGTCCATGCGTTGCTGTTGGGTGGAGCGGGCGTCGGCACGGCGGCGGCGGAGCTGGGACGCTACGGCGCCGACCGCGTCTTCGTGGGCGAGCACGACGCGCTGGCGCAGTACACGGCCCCCGGGTACACCGCGGCCATCGCGGATCACGCCGGCTCGGGCGACTACTTCGCCGTTTTCTTCGGCGCCAATTCCGCGGGCAAGGACCTGGCTCCCCGTGTGGCGGCCCGCATAGACGTGCCGCTGGCCACGGAAGCGACGGAGCTGGCAGTGGATGGCGGGGAGCTGGTGGTCACACGCCCGATTTACGCGGGCAAGGTTTTCGCCCAACTCACGCTGGACGGCGAGCCGCGCGTGGTGTCGTTGAGACCCAACGTGTTCCGCGCGCAGGAGCGTGCCCGTGACGCCGCCGTGGAGACGCTCACCGTGTCTCCGGACCCGAGCGCATGGAAGAGCCGCGTGCGTGAGATGAAGGCCTCGGCGGGCGGTGCCGTGGACGTGGCGGAGGCCCCCATCGTCGTGAGCGGTGGCCGCGGCCTGAAGGGGCCGGAGAACTGGACCATGCTCGAAGACCTTGCGGGCGCGCTGGGGGACAACGTCGCGCTGGGCGCGTCCCGGGCGGTGGTCGACGCCGGCTGGCGACCGCATTCCGAACAGGTGGGTCAGACGGGCAAGACCGTTTCGCCGCAACTCTACATTGCCATCGGCATCAGTGGCGCGATCCAGCATCTGGCGGGCATGCGCACGGCCAAGACGATCGTCGCCATCAACAAGGACCCGGATGCGCCCATCTTCGGCGTCGCCGATTACGGCATCGTGGGAGACGCGTTCGAGGTGGTGCCGAAGCTGACGGAAGCCATCCGGAACGCTTGATCGACAATCGACGATCGTCGATGGATGAGCCGGTCGACGCCCGGCCGTTCTGTGTGCATCTTGCAGGTTGAGGGCATCGTGTTCGAAACGCTCCCCCGACCCGGAGGTGCTCATGAAGCTCGAAGGCAAGCGCGTGGCCTACCTGGTGGAGGACGGTTTCGAGGACCTGGAGTTCTGGGTGCCGGTGTCGCGGCTGCGGGAGGAGGGTGCCGACGTCGTGGTTGTCGGCACCGGGAGACAGGAGCAGTTCCGGGGCAAGCACTGTCTCACCGCGAAGCCGGACAGGGCGGCCGCGCAGGTCCGCGGCGACCAGTTCGACGCCATTGTCGTACCTGGTGGCTGGGCGCCGGACAGGCTGCGCCGCGACAGCGCAGTGCTCAAGCTGGTTCGTCAGATCCACGATGGCGGGGGTGTGGTGGCGTCCATCTGCCACGGCGGCTGGGTGCTGGCCAGCGCAGGCATCGTGAACGGCCGCCGGGCCACC
>JARRJS010000082.1:0-14318 GCA_037388885.1 Gemmatimonadota bacterium | reverse complement strand
GCGGTTGTACTCGATCCACGCCCGCGCGCGCAGACCCCGTTCGTTGGAGACGGGCACGACGGTGACCTGGCGGGTGCCGTCCATGGTGGGCCGCCCGTTCACGGTGAGCACGGTCTGCTGGTTGGCCGTGCCGTCCAGCAGCCGGTAGATGTTGTCCGGCGCCTTCAGCTCCCGGCCGTTCACCGCCAGGACGTAATCGCCGGTGTGCACGTTCACGCCGGGCGTGGCCAGCGGCGCCCGCAGGTCGGGGTTCCACGATTCGGTGTCGTAGATCTTGGCGATGCGGTAGCGGCCGTTTTCGATGGTGAAGTCGGCGCCCAGCAGGCCGACCCGCGAGCGCGGCACGTCGGGCATGTCGCCACCCCGCACGAACGAGTGCCCGATGGCAATCTCGGCACCCATGTTGTCCAGCAGGTAATTCAGGTCGGCGCGATGCATGACCCAGGGCAGGAACTGGCCGTACATCTTCAGGTCCCGGGGCCAGTCGGTGCCGTGCATGTTGGGCACGTACAGGTAATCGCGCTGGTTGCGCCAGCCTTCGTTGAAGATCTGCCTGAACTCGGCCACCGGGTCCAGGTACATGTTGAGCGTGGCGTCCAGCCGGCCCTTGCCGGCCTGCGCCGGGCCGCCGTTGGCGTCCACGATGAAGAGGGATGGCGGACGACCACCACCGAACCGGCCGCCACCTCCGCCCGTCCGATAGAGCAGCTTGTTGCCGTCGGCGCTCAGGGCGTAGTCGCCCACGCCTTCCGCGAACTCCACCGCCTTCCGGTCGCTCAGCTTGTAGCGGTGCAGCGTGTTGCCGGCGCCGAACCCGCCCGTGGCCGGCGGCTCCATGTAGAACACGGTGCCGTCGGACCCGGCCTGGAGCTTGGCGTACGGCCGCTCCGGGACGCCTGGCACGGCCAGCGTGCGCTGCGCCAGTCCGGCGAAGTCGATCGCCACCGTGACCGGCGACGACGCCTGCGCCCCACCCTCGCCACCTGCAGCACGGCCACTGCGGGTACCGCGAGCGCGACCGCCGTTGGCGGCAGCCGAGCCCACGCCCTGGTCCTCGTCGCTCTCCGGCAGCAGCGGCGACGGCTCGCCGTCCTTGAGCACGGTAACGTAAAGGGCGAAATCCTCCTGGAACGGATACGACGTCATGTCCAGCCACTGGGAGCGCAGCCCGAAGTCCGTCGAGGCCAGGAACCACAGGTACTTGCCGCTGGCGTCCCAGGCGGGCCAGACGGCGTCGGCCAGCCCGTCGGTCACCTGGTGCGTCTCGCCCGTCTCCACGTTGGCCACGAAGATGGCGTGATAGAGCGACTTCAGCCGGCTGGCGTACGCGACCCACTTCGAATCGGGGCTCCACACGGGATTCAGCGTGCGCTGCGGCACCATCCACGGATCGTCACCGATGATCTTCGCTTTGCCGCTGGCCACGTCCAGCACCCACACCTTCAGGTCGGTGTCCGTGTACACCAGCTTCTTCGAGTCCGGCGACCAGGACGGCATGTAGTAGTGCTTCGGGTGGTCCAGCTTGATGACGCGCGGAGGCGTGAGGCCGTCCTGCGCCTCGATGACCAGCTCGTACTCACCCGACTTGTCGCTGAAGTACGACACCCACTTGCCGTCGGGCGACCAAGCCGGGTCGCGCTCCGCGGAGCCGCTGGAGTTGGTCAGGTCCCGGACATCGCCCTTCTCGGCGGGGATGGTGAAGATCTCGCCGCGCGCCTCCACCAGCGCCCGCTTGCCGGTGGGTGACAGCGCCAGGTTGGTCATGCGCGCCGTGACGTCCTGCCAGTGGGGCATCATCCACGGGAAGTCGCCCGTGGCGGTGATGGGCACGACGTGCTCGCGGCCCGTCGCCGGGTCCAGCGCATGGACCTGGAAGCCCTGCTCGAACACCAGCATGCCGCCGCCGGCGTCCAGCGTCTTGACGTCGAAGTCGGTGAAGTGGGTGACCTGGGCCAGCGCCTTCGTCGCCGGGTCGTAAGACCAGACATTCGCCACGCCGTCCCGGTCGGAGATGAAGTACACGACCTTGCCGGACCACACCGGATCGATGTCCTTCGAGTCCTTCCAGGGCGGCGATACCAGGTCGTACGTCTTCAGGTCCACGATCCAGATGGGCCGGTTCTGGCCGCCCCGGTAATTGCGCCGGTTCTCGTCCCACGAGTTGTTCATGCGGTACGCGATGTACTTGCCGTCGGGCGAGATCTTGCCCTGGTAGCCCCGGGGCAGCGCCATGGCTTCAGGCACGCCCCCGGCAGCCGGCACCGTCCAGAATCGCGGCACCGGGCTGGGCGCCCACGTGGCCCGGCCCGACGCGAACAGCACCGACTTGCCGTCCGGCGTCCAGCCCTGTACCAGGTCAGCGTCCGGGTGCCACGTCAGACGACGCGGCTCGCCGCCCGCAGCCGGCACCACGTACACGTCCATGCCGCCGCCGTACTCGGCGCTGAACGCCACCTGGCTGCCGTCCGGCGAGAAGTGCGGGTCCGCCTCCTCGCCCGGGAAGCTGGTCAGCCGGTGCGCCGAGCCGCCCGCCCGGTCCACAATCCAGATGTCGCCGGCGTATTCGAACGCGATCTGCTTCGCGCTCACCGTCGGCGAGCGCAGCATGCGTGTCGGGGCCGGGGTCTGCGCCCGCGCATGCGTCGTTGGGGCGGCAAGGCAGAGCAGCAGGCCGACGCCCAGGAGTCTGCGTAGCATGGTGAGTTCCCTCGTCCAGGTGTCGCCACGCGCCGGAAGGCGCGCCACCGCCGGCTCGGAAACGCCGGCGGCAGTTGGGAGTGAAGCGTCATCGAACCTGGGGCGGAGACTGGGGAAGCGCCAGGGCGTGTCCACCCTGCCACTCTTCCACCCCGACGGGGAGAGGGGGAGATGGGGCGAGGGGGAGTCATTCTCGGCCGCACTGCCATCCCACGGGGACAGAGATGCCGCTGGGGGCGTGGCCCTGGTGTGGATGCCCGTGGTACGAGCCTGGCACGGACTTCCGCGGTGCCACAGGTTTGGTGGGTGCCGCGAATGTAACACCGCCACACACCTGTACCGTTCGGCCGGGTTCCGAAAGACGGCGGAGAAGCCGGGGCGGCCATGGGACGTGGACGTTGTGGAGGAGAAGTACGAGCTGGAGTTGGTATGAACGTCAGGATCGAGCTGCAGATCATGTGGTCCCCGAACGATTCCAGCCCTCGGTGATGGGCTTCTACCAAGCCATCCGGCCTCTGTTCTACCTGGGCAACCGGTTCATCTGCCCCTGCTGCGGCGGTCGTTTCCGCAAGCTGCGTCCCTTCGGCGTGCGGCGCCGGCAGAACGCATGGTGCCCGAAGTGCGGCTCGCTGGAGCGGCATCGGCTGCTGTGGCTGTTCCTCCGGGATCGGACGAACCTGTTCTCCGAGGACGTCCGACTCCTGCATTTCGCGCCGGAGAAGGTGCTGCAGGATCTTATCGCTCCGCTGCACAACGTCGACTACACCAGCGCCGACCTCGACTCGCCGCACGCCATGACCGCGGTCGACATCGTGGACCTGCCGTGGGCGGCCGACACGTTCGACGCCATCCTCTGCTCCCACGTCCTGGAGCACGTGCCGGATGATCGGCGGGCCATGCGGGAGCTGCTCCGGGTGCTGAAGCCGGGCGGTTGGGCGATCCTGCAGGTGCCCGTGGATCGAGATCGACCGGGAACGTACGAGGACCCCGCCATCACATCACCGGAAGAGCGGGAGCGGGCGTTCGGCCAGCACGACCACGTGCGCGTCTACGGTCTCGACTACGCGGACCGCCTGGAAGAGGCGGGCTTCGCCGTGAACGTCGACGGATATGTCAGGACGCTGCCACCGGCCGTGGCGGAAAAGCACGCTCTCTGGAGCGACGAGGACATATACTTCTGCAGCAAGCCTCACAACCATCCGGCGTCGTTTCCTGTCTAACGACCGTCGGCTCCCCACAATCCACAGCCACTCAACGGAGGCCCGCCATGCCAATCCGCCGCGCCATACGCTCGCTGATCCGTCGGCCCGGATTCACCCTGCTTGCCGCGGCTGCGCTGGCGCTGGGCGTGGGCGGGACCACTGCCGTGTTCTCCCTCGTGCAGAACGTGCTGCTGAAGGGGCTGCCTTACGAGCATCCGGACCGGCTCGTGACGCCGGACGTGCGCTCGCCGCAAGGCTACCTGATCTCGCTGTCCGTGCCGTACTACGAGGCGTGGAGCCAGCGCAGCCGCGTGTTCTCGAGTTGGGGCGGGTCCGCGGGCTGGAGCTTCATCCGGCCGGGCGACGATGGCTCCCAGCTGCTCGACGCCCGTCTGGTGCTGGGCGACTTCTTCCGCACGCTCGGATTGAAGGCGGAGCTGGGCCGGCTGTTCACGGGTGCGGAGACCGAGCGCGGTGCGGCCCCCGTGGTCGTGCTGGGCCACGGCTTCTGGCAACGCGCGTTCGGCGGCGACCCGAACGTCATTGGCAAGCCGCTGGTGACGGACGAGTTCACGGCGACCATCGTGGGCGTGCTGCCGCCGGGCGCCGGCTATCCATCGGCGGACGTGCAGGCATACGTGCCCATGGGCGTGCTGGCTGCGGACCTCCCCTGGACGGATCGGCAGAGCTCGTTCGGCATGCGGGCCATCGCGCGCCTGGCGCCCGGCGCCACGCTGCAAACGGCCCAGGCGGACCTGAGCCGCGTCGCCTCGAACCTGCAGGCCGAGGTCGGCCAGGAGGTGGCGAAGCCGGAATTGCGGCGCCTGGACGACCTCTTCCTGGGGGACGTTCGGGCCGGCCTGTGGACGCTCATGGGCGCCGTGGGGCTGCTGCTGCTGATCGCGTGCGCCAACGTGGCGAACCTGTCCCTGGCGCGGGGCGAGGCCCGGGGCCGTGAGCTGGCGGTCCGAGCCGCGCTGGGTGCCGGCCGCGGCCGCCTGGTGCGACTGCTGCTCACCGAGAGCATTCTGCTGGCCGTCGTGGGCGGCGCCATCGGTATCGGCCTGGCCGCCGTCGTCGTGGGACCGCTGCCGTCGCTGCTGCCGCTCGACTTGCCGACGCTGCTCGCGGGTCGCGTGGCGTTGAGCGCGCCGGTGCTGACGTTCGCCTTGGCCGTGACCGCACTGAGCGCGGCGCTCTTCGGTCTGGCGCCCGCGCTCCGGCTGGGACGCGGGCAAGCGTCGCGCCTCTACCACGGCGCCCGCGCCGGTGGAGGCGGCGGACGCGAAGCACGCCGGCTGCGCAGCGGCCTCGTCGTCGTGCAGGTAGCGCTGTCGCTGGTGCTGCTGGTGGGCGCCGGGCTGCTCACCCGAAGCCTTCAGCGGCTGTCCCACGTGGACAAGGGCTTCGACGCAAGGAACGTCATCACCGCCCGGTTGCAGGCTCCGGAAGGCACGTTCGACACGGCCGAACGCCGGCATGCGTTCTACGACGCGATGATCGCCAGGCTGGACGCGTCCCCGGACGTGGAGTCCGCCGCAGCCACGCTGCTGATCCCGCTGGTGCCCCGGTCGTGGGAGCGGGGCATCCTGCCCGACAGCCGCCCGTGGACACCGGATCACATGGAGTCCGTGCTCTACAATGTCGTGTCGCCCGGCTACTTCCGGACGATGGGCATCCCGTTGCTGCGCGGCCGCGGCTTCCAGGCAGCAGACCGCGATGGAACACGGCGCGTCGCGGTCATCGACGAGACCATGGCGCAGAAGTTCTGGCCGGGGGAGAACCCCATCGGCAGGAAGGTGAGCTTTGTGGACACCCATGAGCATGCAGGCGGCGTCCCGCAGCCGGAGTGGGTGACCGTCGTCGGCGTGGCGGCCAACGTCCGCCATTACGAGCTGCAGAGCCCCTCGCGCATCCAGGTGTACGTGCCCATGCGCCAGGCCGTGCCCATGGGGCTGAGCGTGGCCGTGAAGCACCGGCCGGGCGCGGAGTCCGCCGCCGCGGATCTGCTGCGGCGCACCGTCGCCGCGCTTCAGCCCGGGATCGCCATCTCGGAGCTTCGACCACTGGACGTCGTCGTCGCCGACGCCCTCGGCCCCAACCGCACCCTGGGCGAATTGACGCTGTTCTTCGGCGCCTGCGCCGTGCTCCTCGCCGCCTTCGGCATCTTCGGCGTGCTGTCCCTGGCCGTTACCCGGCGCCGCCAGGAGATCGCCGTGCGCATGGCCGTCGGCGCTACACCCACCAGCGTCGTACGACTCGTCGCCCGCGACGGCATCGCGCTGGCCGCCGCAGGCGCAGCCGTCGGCTTGCTGGGCGCCCTCGCCGCCAACCGGCTCATCGCATCCCTGCTCTTCCAGGTGAAGCCGTTCGACCCGCTGGTGTACGTGGTGGGCACGCTGGTCATGCTTGCGGTGGCCGCAGGCGCGGCGCTGGCGCCCGCCGGTCGGGCGGCCCGAACCGAGCCGGCGCGGGTGCTGCGGGAGGAGTGAGAGACGTCCTTTCCGGTCGTACCGAGCGGGCCCAGGATGGTGGCGCCCGACGTCGTCTGCGCCGAGATTGGTCGTCGACCGACGTGAGCCCGGCCTCGCTCGATCCGGCCGGCGACCTGTCGGTGTAGCGGTTTTCCCGAGAGGATCCCGCGCTCCGGGGTCCATGCCATCCCTGATCGACCCGGAGAAACCACCATGCCCTGGATTGCCGGAATCACGATGGCCCTGTTGCTGCACCCGCTGCCGACGACGACGCAACAACCCTGCACGTATCAGGCATGTGCGCTGGCGGTGGCCTACCAGCCGTTCCAGCTCGTGCGGGGAGAGGAGCGAGAGCCGCTCGGACGGAACCTGTTCGGCCCGCATGTCGACGTCCTGCTGGAAGCCGGTGGCCAAGCGGCCGACTGGGCGAACAGCTACCGGCGCTACCACACGGCGCAGCAGGTCATGGGGCCCACCGGTCTGGCCGTCGGCGCCACGGCGTACGCGGTGTACCACGACGACGACCAGAAGCTCGCCGTCTCCCTCATCACCATCGGCGTGGTGTTCGGGATCCTCGAAGAGGCCTTCCAGTGGAAGAGCCTGAGCCGCCTGAACCGGGCCGTCTGGTGGTACAACAGGCAGTGGGCCGAAGGCACACCGTGATGGGCCCGGCTGTCATGCACGCCAATCCCGCACGCCCGGTATGTTGCGGGCCGAGGCAACGCGCGCCGTGAGCCAGCCGACGCTCACGACAGACCATCTCGTGCTGCGGCCGTTCACGGCGGCCGATGCGGACGATGTCCAGACGATCGCGGGCGAGCGCGAGATCGCCTACAACACGGCCACCATCCCCCATCCCTACCCCGAGGGCGCGGCAGAGGCGTGGATCCTGGCCCACGCCGACGCGTTCCAGGCGAAGAAGGGGGCCGTGTTCGCCATCACGCTCCGGGAGACCGGCGAGCTCGTCGGCGCCGTCGGCCTCAACGTGGAGCCCGAGCACACGCGCGCAGAGCTGGGCTACTGGATCGGCAAAACGTTCTGGAACCACGGGTACGCGACGGAAGCCGCCCGCCAGGTCGTGAGGTTCGGATTCCAAGCGTTCGGACTGCTAAGATTATACGCGCGAGCCTTCGTCCGCAACCAGGCGTCGCGCAGAGTGCTGGAGAAGATCGGCATGCGCTACGAAGGGCGGCTGCGGGGTCACTTCCTGAAATGGGGCGAGCCGCTGGACCTGGACATGTTCGGATTGCTGGCCACGGACACGTCGCCCGGAAAGGGTACATGATGGGCACGTCGCGCATCGAAGCGTTCAGCGACGCGGTGCTCGCCATCATCATCACCATCATGGTGCTGGAAATGGACGTCCCGCACGGGACCGGCCTCTCCGCGCTCCAACCGATGCTGCCCGTGTTCCTCAGCTACGTCCTCAGTTTCGTCTACCTCGGCATCTACTGGAATAACCACCACCACATGCTCCACGTCACGGAGCGCGTCACGGGCGGCGTGCTCTGGGCCAACCTGCACCTGCTGTTCTGGCTCACGCTCGTACCGTTCACCACCAGCTGGATGGGGGAGAACGGGTTCGCGCCGCTGCCCACCGCGCTATACGGCGGTGTGCTGCTCATGGCGGCCATCGCGTACTGGATCCTGCAGCGGGCCATCGTGGCGGGGGAGGGTGCGGAGTCGCTGCTTGCCACGGCGGTAGGGCGCGACCTCAAGGGCAACCTGTCGCCGGTGCTCTACGTGCTGGCGATCCTGGCGGCGTTCGTGCGGCCGTGGATCGCCGGCGCTCTCTACGTCATCGTCGCCCTCATATGGCTCGTACCGGACCGGCGGATCGAGCGAACGTTGGCGCGGCGGGCAGTCGTCGGTTCGGCGGGCGGCGGTTCCGCAGGGGGCTCCACCGGCGAAGCACGGGACTTGCGCTCGCGGGAAGGCGATGAGTGACGACCGACCTTCCCCGACAGGCAGCCGCCGGGATCCGACGACCCGGTTCACCGACCGCGCCGCCGACTACGACCGTGGCCGGCCGGGTTACCCGGACGCCGTCTTCGACGCCATCGCGGAGATCGCCCGGCTCGTCCCCGGCGCACCCGTCGCCGACGTGGGCGCCGGCACCGGGATCTCCAGCGCGCCGCTGGTGGAGCGTGGCTACCGCGTCTTCGCGGTGGAGCCCAACGACGCCATGCGGCGCGCCGCCATGGAACGGCTGGGCAAACACCCCAACTACACCAGCCTCGCCGGCACCGCCGAGCACACCGGTCTGGCCACGGCCAGCACCGACCTGGTCCTGGCCGCCCAGGCTTTCCACTGGTTCGACCCCGCGGCGGCACACGACGAGTGGCACCGCATCCTGCGGCCCGGCGGATCGGCCGCGCTGGTCTGGAACGCCCGCCGCGCCACCGGCACCGCCATGGCGGCCGACTACGAGGACCTGCTGCTGCGCTTCGGCACCGACTACCGCGAGGTGGGACATCGCGGCGTGGACCAGGAACGCATGGCCGCGTTCTTCCGTGGACCGTTCGAGACGCGCCGCTTCGACAACGCCCAGCTCCTCGACCGGGAAGGCCTGCGGGCGCGCCTCGTCTCGTCGTCCTACGTGCCCGCTCCCGGCCAGCCGCAGCACGAGGACATGATGGCCGAGCTGGACCGCATCTTCGACCGCCGCCAGCAGGACGGGGGCGTCCGCATCGATTACGACGTGAACCTGTATATCGGGCCGCTGGCCTGAGAACGAAGGCCTGCCCCGCTTCGTCGCCGGACCTGGGGACCGCTGCGTCGGCTCATCACAACGCCGCCAATGCCGCGTCGATCCGCTCCGCCGGCTTCCCACGCCAGCCCTTCCCCATGTTCTCGAACGCGAACACGTTCCGCGGCGCGAAGCCCGCGTGCTGCAAATGCTCACGTATGGTCAAAAGGGCCAGAGAACCAGATCTCTCATCCTTGCGCTCCGAGGGCTCAAAGAACGTTTTAGGCTTTGACCACGCCACTCGAATGGGCACGATCCATGACCGAACACCTTGCCACATACGACCACTGCGTAGAACGCATCTCTACTAACTGGGCCGCCTTCCTGAACCGGCGGCGTGAACGCCTGGCTGAGCAGGAACGCTACGGTGCTGCCGCCGAGAAAGTGGCGGAGAACATTCTGGAGGATCTGTTCACGCTTGTGCTGGACTGGGGGCTTTCGGACCTGAACCACCAGGTCGGCTATGCGGATCTTTCGCTCACGCGACTGGGCATCAAGTACCTCATCATAGAAGCCAAGCGACCCGGGGCGCTGGCCTGGCATCGGCAGGCCGTTGATGCTGCGTTGGACCAGGCGCGCCGTTACGCAGCCGAGCAGAAAGTCGCATGTATCGGAGTGAGCGACGGCGTAATGCTGTACGCTGCTGATGTCGTGAGCGGAGGCCTGCGCGACCGCGTGTTCGTGTCGCTCACGGATTCGAAGCCGCCCGATTCCCTGTGGTGGCTGAGTGTTCATGGCATCTATCGGTCGCCGGGGGATACAACGGACGCCGCGATTCGGTTGCTTCCGGAGCTGCCGGTGGAAGAGGGCGTGCCGTTGTCGGACCATGCAGCCGGCCTGCTGCATCCGAAGTATCAGCTGCCGGCGCATTGCTTTGCGTACGTCCCAGATGCTTCCGAGCCCGGTACCTGGAAACTGCCATACTTGCGGGAAGACGGGCGTCCGGATGGCCGGCGGTTACCGAAGGCGATCCAGGCTGTCATCAGCAACTACCGTGGGACGAAGGTTTCGGGCATCCCTGACAACGATATCCCTGATGTACTGGCTCGCTTGGGCCATGCCGCGACCGGTGCCGGCAAGATGCCGTTCCAGGCGGGACACACGGCCGGTATCTATCATCAACTCGAAGCCGTGCTCGACCAGCTTGGGAAGCTGGAAGAAGTGAAACAGGCGGCCGGGTTGGGCAACTGATAACCAGCTTTCGCGGTCGCCTGTTGCGCAACTGAAAGCGCCCTGCTGTCTTTCTGCGCAGCCCAGCTCGCCTGGCGCGAATCGTGCTCCGTAGTTTTTCCCCGACCCCGGAGGACATCATGGTGCAATACCCGTCGTCCCCCCTCTCCCGATGGGGCATGGTTCCCCTGCGCATCGTTGTCGGCCTGGTGTTCATCATGCATGGTGGCATGAAGCTGTTCGGCTGGGGGTTTTCAGGCACGACGGCGTTCATGCACCAGGTGGGCATCCCTTTGCCGGCGGTGGCCGCGGTGGTGGTGATGTTCGTGGAGCTGCTGGGCGGCATCGCGCTGGTGCTGGGCTTCTTCACGCGCTGGGCAAGCCTGCTGTTGTCGGTGGACATGCTCGTGGTGATCCTGAAGGTGCGGCTGCATGGCGGCTTCTTCGCGCCGACCGGTTTCGAGCTCGAGCTGACGCTGCTGGGTGCGGCGCTGACCCTCGCCATGCTGGGTGCGGGCGGCGTGTCGCTGGACGGCGTTCTCACGCGTCGTCGGGGCAAACGGGGGATGGAAGAGACGATCACGATCTGAGCCGCGGATGCGAGGCGAGCGACTCTGCTCGAGGCAGGGTCCGAGCCTGCCGGCGGCAGGGAGAGTAGCATGGCCACCGTGCAGGTCCGCTACATCGTTCACGACGTGGACGCGGCGATCACGTTCTACACGGAACAGCTGGGTTTCGACCTCGTAATGCACCCGGCGCCGCCGTTCGCCATGCTGACCCGCGGCGACCTGCGGCTGGTGCTGAGCGCGCCGAATCCCGCGGGCGGCGGCCAGGCCATGCCCGACGGCACCGTGCCGGAGCCAGGCGGGTGGAACCGGTTCTCCGTGGAGGTGGACGACCTTGCCGGCACCGTGGACCGGCTGCGAGCGGCGGGCGTGCATTTCCGCAACGACATCGTGACCGGAGTGGGTGGCAAGCAGATCCTGGTGGAGGACCCGTCCGGCAACCCCGTCGAGTTGTTCGAGCCGCTGGTGGACGAGGCCAGGCTCGGAGGCGCCTGATCCTTTTTCCTACGCGCGTGTCCGGGCGCCATCGACGCGGCGGCGTGGGTAATGCGTGATCATTGTCACACAGGGTTCGAAGCGGGCGCCACTGCTCTCGCGGAACAACGTGGCCAGGGGAAAGGCATCAGATCATGACGACGCTCACGACGCCGACCGAGGAAAAGGCAGACATCAGCGTCTACGGCCCGACGCGCTCGACCATCGAAGGGGCGCCGCTGAGTCCCGACGAGCTGCGCCGGATCGACGCGTACTGGCGGGCCAGCCTGTACCTGTGCATGGGCATGCTGCACCTGAAGGACAATCCTCTGCTCAGGGAACCGCTGAAGGTGGAGCACCTGAAGCCGCGCCTGCTGGGCCACTGGGGCTCCGACGCGGGCCAGTGTTTCACGTACATCCATTTCAACCGGTTAATCAACAAGTACGACCTGAACGCGATCTACATCTCCGGTCCCGGCCATGGTGCGCCTGCGGTGCTGTCCCAGGCCTATCTGGAGGGCACCTATTCGGAGGTGTACCCGGACAAGAGCGAGGACGCGGCGGGCATGCAGCGGTTCTTCAAGCAGTTCTCCTTCCCGGGCGGCATCGGCAGCCACGCCACGCCGGAGACGCCGGGCAGCATCCACGAGGGCGGCGAGCTGGGCTACAGCCTGTCGCACGGCTTCGGCACGGTGCTGGACAAGCCGGACCTGATCACGCTGGTGATGGTGGGCGACGGCGAGTCGGAGACGGGCCCGCTGGCCACGAGTTGGCACAGCAACAAGTTCCTCAACCCCATCACGGACGGCGCGGTGCTGCCGGTGCTGCACCTGAACGGCTACAAGATCAACAACCCGACGGTGCTGGCGCGCATCAGCCACGAGGAGCTTGAATCGCTGTTCGTCGGGTACGGCTACACGCCGTACTTCGTGGAGGGCAGTGACCCGGAGAGCATGCACCAGGCCATGGCTGCGACCATGGAGCACTGCGTGCTGGAGATCCGTCGCTCCCAGGAGCAGGCACGGGAGTCGGGCGAGGCGTTCCGGCCGCGCTGGCCGATGATCGTGTTGCGCAGCCCCAAAGGTTGGACCGCGCCGCGCAAGGTGGACGACCATTACCTGGAAGGCTTCTGGCGGGCGCACCAGATCCCCATCCCGGACGTCGCCACGAACCCGGAGCATCTCAAGCTGCTGGAGTCGTGGATGCGGGGCTACAGGCCGGAGGAGCACTTCGATGAGGAAGGGCGCCTGGTCCCGGAGCTGAAGGCGCTGGCGCCCAAAGGCGACCGGCGCATGAGCGCCAATCCCGTGGCGAATGGCGGCCTGCTGCGCCGGCCACTGGACATGCCCGACTTCCGCGACTACGCCATCGATATCGAGAGTCCCGGCAACACCATGGCCGGCGCCGTCCCCCGGCTTGGCGAGTTCCTGCGGGACGTGATGCGCCGGAACATGCACAACTTCCGCGTCTTCGGGCCCGATGAGACGCAGTCGAACAAGCTCCAGGCCATCTACGATGCCGGCAAGGGCCGCGTCATGGAGATGCTCAGCGAGCACACGGTGGAGGGCTGGCTGGAAGGCTACATCCTGAGCGGCCGCCACGGCTTCATCAACAGCTACGAGCCGTTCGTCCACATCATCGACTCCATGTTCAACCAGCACGCCAAGTGGCTGGAGAAGTGCAACGGCCTGCCGTGGCGCGCGGACATCGCGTCCCTCAACCTGCTCATCACCGCGCTGGTCTGGCGCCAGGACCACAACGGCTTCACGCACCAGGACCCCGGCTTCCTGGACGTCGTCGCCAACAAGAGCCCCAGCGTGGTGCGCGTCTACCTGCCGCCCGACGCCAACTGCCTGCTGTCGGTGGCCGACCACTGCCTGCGCAGCATCAACTACGTCAACGTCATCGTGGCCGACAAGCAGCTCCACCACCAGTACCTGGACATGGACGCCGCCATCGCCCACTGCACCACCGGTGCGGGCATCTGGGACTGGGCCAGCAACGACCAGGGTGACGAGCCCGACGTCGTCATGGCCAGCTGCGGCGACGTGCCGACCATGGAGTCGCTGGCGGCCACCGCGCTGCTGCGCCAGCACCTGCCGGACATCAAGGTCCGCTTCGTGAACGTGGTGGACCTGTTCAAGCTGGTGCCGGAGACGGAGCACCCCCACGGCATGACCGACCGGGAGTTCGCGGCCCTGTTCACGTCGACCAGGCCTGTGGTGTTCAACTTCCACTCGTACCCGTGGCTGATCCACCGGCTGACCTACCGCCGGCCGGGCCAGCACCACATCCACGTGCGCGGCTACAAGGAGCAGGGCAACATCAACACGCCGCTGGAGCTGGCCATCCGCAACCAGACCGACCGCTTCAGCCTCGCCATCGACGCCATCGACCGCATCCCGCGGTACGGCGAGACCGGGTCCGGCGTTCGCCAGGAGCTGTTGAACGAGCAGATCGCGTGCAAGAACCACGCGTTCGAGTTCGGGGTGGACCGGCCGGATATCGTGGACTGGGAGTGGCCCTTCTGAATCACGGGGCCGTGCAGAGCCCTCTCGACCGGCTGTAGCGCTCGCCGTTGAAACGGCTCTTCCCCGTACACGGACCCGTTCCTTCCTCACCCGGCCGACGCGGCCGGTCGGCACCCGCTGCCGCCGCGGGGCTTCATCATTGCCTAGCGCGCACTCCGCGTCTATACGTGGGGCGGTGTCGAACCGCGTAAAGCGCGGGGGGCGGACCCGCCGAATCACAGTTATGACGCGGCGACTACGAGTCGGCCACGATGCCAGCTGGGTCGCCGATCCTACGCGTTCCGTCGTCAACGGAGTGGACGACTGATATCGCGCCAGACTCCCTCACAACAAAGGGTCACGCACGTTGAGCGAGAGTGCCGAGTTTGGCCGGGTCGAACGTCTCGGCCTCCAACTTGCCGATGTGGAGGTCGGCGAATCGTACGGCGCACCTGCGCTCAAAGTGCGCGGCCGCA
>JARRJS010000081.1:0-13615 GCA_037388885.1 Gemmatimonadota bacterium | reverse complement strand
GTGTGCCCTGGTACAATCCCGTCTTTATGCTCATACAACATCCGGTGGAAGATACCGTTCACGCATACGAGCGGTCAGCGTCGGTCCGAAATATATCTCCGCCACTTCGTCGTTCCATACCAGCTCCGCGACGGTGCCGGACACCCGCACACGCCCATCATACATAATATAAGCTCGATCCACGATTTCGAGGGTCTGCTCGACGTTGTGGTCCGTGATGATGACGCCGATCCCCCGGTGACGGAGGTCCGCCACGATCTGCTGGATGTCATGCACGGCAATCGGGTCCACGCCGGCGAACGGCTCATCCAGCAGCATGAACTTCGGCCGGCTCACGAGCGCGCGCGTGATCTCCAACCGGCGACGCTCGCCGCCGGACAAGGAGTACGCCTTCGCATCGCGCAGATGCTTCAGTCCCAGCTCGTCCAGAAGGTGCTCCAGACGTTCTGCCCGCTCCCGCTTCGACAGGCCCATGGTCTCCAGGATGGCCACGATGTTTTCCTGCACCGTCAGCTTGCGAAACACCGACGGCTCCTGAGCCAGGTATCCGATGCCCGCCCGCGCACGTTTGTACATCGGCACGCCCGTCAACTCCCGGTCGTCCAGGAACACGCGGCCCTTTTCCGGGTTGATCAGTCCCACGATCATGTAGAACGTCGTGGTCTTGCCGGCACCGTTGGGGCCCAGCAGGCCGACGATCTCGCCCTGTGAGACCTCCAGGTCGACGTCGTTCACGACCTTCCGCTTGCGATAGACTTTCACGAGCGAGCGAGCCTGTAATGTGCTGGCTTCGCCGGTCGACGTCGCGATTACGGCGCCCGTCCCCTCCCTTTGGAGCAAGTTCCTTACCGTCGTTTCCAGCTCCATCACCACCGCATCCCGGTGAGGCGACACCTGCTGCCACAGGTCCGGTGCGACCTGGATCTCGTCCTGGCCATCCTCACCCGGCGCCACCAGTCCCTGATGCCGCAGCCGCTTCAGCACGTGCTCGTCCATGTAGCGCGAAAGCTGCTCGGTGGCGTCCACGTCGTCCTGCCCCGCGAACATGGAGTCTTCCGGCACCATGCGGGCGTGCGCCCCCCGCACCGCCGCCAGCCAGTCCGTCCGTGCCGCCACTCCAGACGGTCCCGCGCGCCGCACCAGCTCAAGCAGCGCCAGACCCACCGAGCCATCGTGCGACGGCAGCTGCTCGAAGAAACGCCGGAGGCGTTCCATGCCCGTTTCCGTGGTCTCAGCCATTCGGTTTCGCGATCTGCGGCGTTCCGGTCGTGTCGGGCCGTTCCGTGTGCTTGATGGGATCCAGGTACAGCCCCTGGATGGGACCCTCCGCCTCGACGCGCTGCACCTGTCCGTGTTTCAGATGCAGCGTGATGCGCCGGGCCGTCATGTAGTTGATCCCCGGCTTCGGCCCCGCAGCCGCCGTGTCTGCCGCCGTCGTGTCCTCGGCGACGGTATCCGCCGCGGCCAAGGCGGTGTCTCGCACCGCGGTATCCGCCGCCGCAGGCTGTCCAGCCTCTGACGTCGGCGCCGGTTGCGCCGTGTTCGTGTCCTGCGGCTGGATCCTGTACAGGGACCGGGCCAGTTCCGTTCCGCCTATGACGATGACCTTCTCCAGCGTTCTCTGCACCGTCGAATCCCGCGTCGATACGGCAGAATCGCCCCGCGCCACCGAGTCCGGCCCCACCGGCGGCGTCGTATCACCGGGCAGCGCGCCGCGCCGCGTCAGGGCGAATCTGCCGAGGCGGGCGCTGTCTGTTGCGCTCGGGGCCGCGGCCGTCGTGTCGGCGGCAAAGTAACCGATGATCGTGTCCCCACGCACCCAGTCGTGTGCCGCTTCCGGCGGCAGGCTGATGCCCAGGGAGTCGCCCAGACGCACCCCGTAGGCCTGCCCGATGGCGATGACCCGGTCCAGCTCCTGGCCGGGGGCGACCGCGCGGATCGAGTCCGCCTCCAGGCGGAACTCCTTCGCGACTGCCACCGCCTGCACCGAGTCTGCATACGTCGTGGCCGTGCCCCAATGCGCAGCCGGCGCACCCGGCGGCAGTGCCGGCGGAGGCGGTACGGCCGTTGCCGCCGTGTCGGATCTCGCGCCCACCGTCGCTGCCGCAGTATCCGCAGACGCAGGCTTCACGACGTGCGCCGTGTCCGGTCCCACGACACGTGCCGTGTCGGCCATCGCCACCCGTCCCGTGTCCGGCGCCGTTCGGGTCGTGTCCGGCCGGGCCGCGGCCAGGTGCACCGTGTCCGGCTCCGCCCGCGGGCCGGCGGTCGTATCCGGCTTGGGCGCACGTCCGGTGTCCGGCGGCGCCGCAGCGGCGAGGGCGGCGAGCCGACCGGGCACCCAGGCGCGCATGTCCTCGAACTGGCCGCCGAGGAACCCGATGCTCAGGCGCGGCGCCGTCACCTGCAGGTCCTCCGAGTGCAGCTGGACCTCGCCGACGGCCTCCACGTCGCGCAACGCGTTGTCTGTCAGGTACGCATCAATGGAGTCGGCCGCCAGACGGTACTGCGGATCCACGACCCGTGCCTGGCGCCGCAGGGACAGACGCCCACCCGTCTGATCGAACTCCGCCGAGTCGGCGTATGCATCCGTCTTGCCCCGCACGATCACCACGTCGTTCTTCGCGCGGAACAGACCCGTGCCCAGGAACTCCATCCAGTTGGCATCCACCTGGATGGGCGGTGTGGTGTCGTTGGACGCACCGCCCCGGCCCCGCATCCCCGGTCCCGCGATCGGCGCCGTGGTGTCCGCCGGCGGGTGCAACGTGGCATGCGGACGCCCGCCTTGCACGATGGCACGCGCCATGGGACGCTGCTGCGTCTGCTGTTCGTACTCCAGCTGCTGGCCCCGCACCACCGACCCGCTCTCCAGGTCGGTGAGCAGGACTGAGCCGCGCGCGAACAACGTCGACGTATTGCCCAGAAAGTTCGCCCAGTCCGCTGAGAGCGTCCGAGTCGAGTCCCGGTAAAAGACGTGGCGGATGAGCTCCAGCTCACCCGTCGTCCGGCGCCACACCGCGCTGTCCGCTCGCACTTCCACGCCTCCCGTACACACGAAGCGCGTCGGACCCTGGATGAAGATCGTCTCTTCACCACGGGAGTTCCGGATCCGCCGGAAATTCGCCTTCTCCGCCGTGTCACACGTGCGGGGCGTTGCCTGGGCCGCCAGCGGGCCTGCCAACACGAGCAACAGAAGCGCCCACAACCATGACCGCATCACATCTCGATCTTGAGATTCTGGGCCTTGCCGTTCTTCACTCGCACGTCGTCCATGCGGCCGTCCGACGTGAACCCGTCCCCCACCACCTTCGTCTCCCCTTCCGTGTACGTCGTCTTCAGGTCGCTCCAGATCATGTCCGCCCGCGGATCGTAGTGTAGCTCCTCCGTCTCGATCCGCCGGTTCCCATCCTCCGTCACCAACACGACGTGACCCTTCGCCACCATCGCCTGCGTACGCGTGTCCATCGTGCCTTCCAGCGCCGTCAGGTGCGCCGCCTTCTTGCCTTCCTGGTCGAACAGCGTCAGTCGCACCGGCCGCATCAGGACCTTCGACGCGTCCTCGAACACGTACGCCGTGTCCGCGAACAGCCGCGCCCGCAGCACGCCCAGGTCACGTACGTCGTACTGCACGTCCGACATCACCTGGTCCGCCGGCAGCGCGAGGTCCCCCTCCGCCACCGGGTTCTGGCTCTGGGAGCAGCCAGCCAGCACCGCACATGACATCACGGTTGACATGACAATCGTCAAATGCCTGTAGCGTAACATTATACAGCCCCCGCTCGCATGAGATCATGCAGGTGCACAATGCCCACCAGTCGGCGTTCTGCGTCGATCACCGGCATCGCCATGATGCCGTGGGTTTCCATCTCGTAAACGGCGGACGCGGCCAACACATCCGGCCCGGTCGTCTTGGGGGTGGTGCTCATGACATCGCCCACGGGCACCTTCTCCCAGTTGGCCTCGTGCTCCATGAGGCGGGTGAGGTCGCCGGCGGTGACGACGCCCACGACGCATCGCTGGGCATCGATGATGGGGACCGTGCCGCGCTTCTTGGCCAGGAGCATGACGCACCGGCGCATGGGGGCGTCGGCGGGCAGAGTCGGCAGATCCCGCACCAGCATGACATCGCGTACGCGCAGCGTGAGCTTGCGTCCGAGGGCCCCGCCGGGGTGCAGGCGAGCGAAGTCCTCGCGGCTGAAGCCGCGTCGTAGCAGCAATGCGACGGCGAGGGCATCGCCCATGGCCAGGGTGGCAGTGGTGGATGTGGTCGGTGCCAGGTCGAGGGGGCAGGCCTCCTCGACCACGGAGCAATCCAGAGCGATGTCGCCAGCGCGTGCCAGCGAGGAATCCGTGCGTCCCGTCATAACGATCTTGGATACACCCAAACGCCCGAAATACTCCATCAAGCCCGCAAGCTCTTCCGACTCGCCACTCTTGGAGATGAGAATAGCGACGTCGTTCCGGGAGACGACGCCCAGATCGCCGTGCAGCGCTTCGACAGGGTGCAGGAACGTGGCGGGGGTCCCGGTGGAGGTGAGCGTCGCGGCGATCTTGCGGGCGATGATGCCGCTTTTGCCGACACCGGTGACGATAACGCGGCCGTCGGCGTCGGCAATGCACCGGATGGCGGCAACGAACCCGTCGTCCACGCGTTCCACCAGGGCGGCCACGGCGGCGGCCTCGGCACGCAGGACGTCGCGCGCCCGCTCAAGCAGCGCCGCTTCATCGGTGATGCGTTCGCCGTTGGTGGCCTCGCCCGGCGCGACGGACGATTGCGAGACGGTTTCAGGATCCACGGGCGACTCCTTGCCGCCGTGCCCGGATGTCTGCGAAGTGCTCTGTGATCTCGCCATGCTCTCTGGAACGGCAGTAGGCGTCCACCAGGTCCGACCAGACGCCCCGTGCCTTCAGCAATGTTTCCGCAAATTCTCGAACGGCCCCTGCTCCGCCCGGCCGCCGGGTGCACCAGCAGGCTTGCGCCCGCACCTCGGGGACGGCGTTGGCCACTGCCACCGGCAGACCGACCCTCCGTAGCACGGGCAGGTCCGCCAGATCGTCCGCGACCATGACCACCTCGTGCCAGTCCGCGCCGAGCCGGGCCATGATGGACTCCAGCAGCGGGATCTTGCGCGCGCCGCCGTCTTGGTGCGCCTCGATTCCCAGCTCGGCGGCCCGCAACATGGTCGCGTGGGACTCGCGTCCGCTCACCAGCACCACTTCGATCCCAGCCCAGACCATCATCTTGATGCCCAGCCCGTCCTGGACGTGAAAGCGTTTCAGCTCCAGCGGCCCGCTTTCGGAGCGACCGACATAGATGCCGTTGTCGGTGAGGACGCCGTCCACGTCCAGCACCACGAGGCGCACGCGCTGCGCCAGATCCGGGGGTAGGCGGTCAGTCATGGCCCGTCGTCGCCGCGAGCGTTCCGCTGCCAAGGGCGGCCCTCAGGGCCAGCACTTCCTGGAGCAGCGGACGGAAACGGTCCAGGTGCAGCATGTTGCTGCCGTCGGAGGGCGCCGTCTCGGGCCGGGGGTGAGTCTCAAGGAACAGGGCGGAGGCGCCGGCGGCCACGGCGGCGCGCACCAGCGCAGGTGTGAACTCCGGGTCACCTCCGCTCGCCCCACCCGCCCGCCCCGGCCGCTGCACCGAGTGGGTGCCGTCGAAGATGGCAGGCACGCCAATGGCGGCCTGGATCCTCCGGAACGAGCGCATGTCGACCACGAGGTCGCCGTAGCCCATGAACGTGCCTCGCTCGGTCACGGCAACGGCCGAGCCGCCGGCCTCGCGCGCCTTGGCCACGGCTCCCTTCATGTCCTCCGGCGCCATCCACTGGCCCTTCTTCAGGTTCACCGGCCGGCCCGTCGCCGCGGCGGCCTGGATCAGGTCGGTCTGACGGCAGAGGAATGCCGGGATCTGCAGGACATCGCACACGGCTGCCGCAGGCTCCACCTGCCACGTCTCGTGCACGTCCGTGAGCACGGGTAGCCCGGTTTCGGCGCGAACCCGTTCCAGTCGCCGCAGGCCATCGTCGAGGCCCGGGCCGCGGTGGGCGTCCGGCTTGCTGCGGTTCGCCTTGTCGAAGGACGCCTTGTAGATGATCGGCAGCGCCAGCGCCTGGCCGATCTCCGCCAGCGCCGTGCCGACCTCCAGGTTCAGGGCATCGTCCTCCAGCACGCACGGCCCTGCGATCACGAAAAACGGCCCGGCGGCCCGAAACAGCTCGGCCAGCCCGGGCCTGGTCATCTCGTTGCTCATGCGCTCCCGTGTGTTCCGTTCAGCCCGTCATCTCGGCGGGCGCGGCTTCCGTCTCTCTGGACCGGGCGCCGGGCTCGGCCATCCGATCACGCCGTTCCATGGCGGCGCCAATGAACGAGGCGAATAGCGGATGCGGCCGCGTGGGTCGAGATTTCAGCTCGGGATGGAACTGGCAACCCAGGAACCAGGGGTGATCCGGCAGCTCCAGGATCTCCACCAGGTTGCCGTCCGGCGACAGGCCGCTGAACCGCATGCCGCGCTCCGCAAGAGTGTCCCGGTACACGTTGTTGACCTCGTACCGGTGCCGGTGACGCTCGCTGATCTCTGCGGCGCCGTAGATGTGGTGGGCCCGTGAGTCCGGGCGCAGTCGCGCCGGATAGGCCCCCAGGCGCATGGTGCCGCCCATGTCGGTGACCTGGCGCTGCGAGTCCATGAGACAGATCACCGGGTCGCTGGTGTCTCGCAGGAACTCCACAGAATGGGATTCCTCGAGGGCACACACGTTGCGGGCAAACTCGATGACGGCACACTGGAGGCCCAGGCAGATGCCGAAGAACGGCAGCTGATGGGTGCGCGCCCACCGGATGGCCTGCACCATGCCTTCCACGCCCCGCACGCCGAATCCGCCCGGGATCAGCAATCCGTGATACTGCTCCAGCAATGACACGTCGCCTTCCTCGAACGCCTCGCTGGACAGCCAGTGGATATCGACGCCCACCTCGTTGTGGATGCCTCCATGGATCAGGGCCTGCTGCACCGACTTGTAGGAATCCACCAACTCCGTGTACTTCCCCACCACGGCAATGCGCACCGCACCGCGGGGTGGTTCCTTGATGGTTCCCACCATCTGGCTCCAGGCGGTCAAGTCCGGTTCCCCGACGTCCAGGCCGAGCCTGTCGATGACCAGCTCGTCCAGCTTCTGCCGCCGCAACATCAGCGGGACCTCGTAAATGGTCGACACGTCCCGCGCTTCGATCACGCCCGCCACGTCCACGTTCGTGAACAGGGCGATCTTTCGCCGCAGGTCGTCCTCCAGCGGCCGGTCGGTGCGGCAGATGAGCACGTCCGGCTGGATCCCGATCTCCATGAGCTCGCGCACGGAGTGCTGCGTCGGCTTGGTCTTGAGCTCGCCGGCCGCCGCGATGAACGGCAGCAGCGTAACGTGCACGAACAGCGTGTGCTCCCGGCCCACGTCCTGCCGAAACTGGCGGATCGCCTCCAGGAACGGCTGCGACTCGATGTCGCCCACCGTGCCGCCGATCTCCGTGATCACCACGTCGTGGTTCGGCGCCAGGCGCCGGACGGCGCCCTTGATCTCGTCCGTGATGTGGGGGATCACCTGGACCGTCGCGCCCAGGTAGTCCCCGCGTCGCTCCTTGGTGATGACGTCGCGATAGATGCGGCCCGTCGTGATGTTGTTGGCCTGCGACAGCGATTCGTCGATGAAGCGCTCGTAGTGGCCCAGGTCCAGGTCGGTCTCCGCACCGTCGTCCGTCACGAAGACCTCACCATGCTGGAACGGAGACAGCGTGCCCGGGTCCACGTTGATGTACGGATCGAACTTCTGGATCGTCACCCGCAGCCCACGGTCCTTCAGCAGGCGTCCGATGGAAGAAGCCGCGATGCCCTTCCCCAGGGAGGACACCACGCCGCCGGTCACGAAAATGTACTTGGTGGGGTGACGGATCTCGTCGTTCATTCGCTCACGCTTGGGTTGAAAGAAACAAGTGCTCGTGCGCCATGATCCGCGTTTCGACGCGCTCCAGGTCGTCCACCGTATCGACGCCTCGCTCCGACCCCGCCACGACCGACACGCCGATGGTCAGCCCGGCGGCCAACGGCCGCAACTGTTCCAGTCGCTCGATACGCTCCAGCTCGTTCTCCGGCAGGGCAACCCAGCGACGCAGGGCATCGGGCGCGTAGGCGTACACCCCAATATGCCGAAGGTACCACCCCGACGCGAGATCCTGTGCCGCAGGAGGACCGTCGCGCCGGTACGGCACGGGCGCCCGCGAGAAGTACAGGGCGCCACCGTCCGGACGGCGTACCACCTTCACCACAGACGGGTCGCCCAGCTCCCCGTCGGACGCCAGCGGCGTTGCGACCGTGCCGACATCCCAGCCCTCGACGACCCGGGCTACCGCGCCCGCCACCTGCTCCTCCGTCACGAAGGGCTCGTCGCCCTGCACGTTCACCACCACGTCGTAGCCGCCAAAAGCAGGAAGGGCCGCGACTTCCGCGACCCGTTCCGTGCCAGACCGGTGATGCTGCGCCGTGAGCGCCACTTCGGCGCCCAACTCCGAGCAGACGCGTTCCACCTCCTCACTTTCGGTGGCCACCACAACCCGGTCCAGGGTGTCCAGTTGTGCGGCGCGGCGCCATACCCACTCGATGAGCGGGCGGCCGGCCAGGAACCGGAGCGGCTTGCGGGGCAGGCGCTCGGACGCGAGACGCGCCGGGATCACGCCGAGCACACGTGGCTGCGCCATACGGTCCTCACATGGAAAACAGCGTGACGGCCCGCCACGCCGAAGGTTTTCCGAATCTAACCGGGCTCCCGGGGCCTGTCAAAGAACCCTTCAACGCCGTTCCCAAGACGGGCGATTGCCATACGGCCAGAACAGGCCGCCGGTGAGCACGCCGCGATGCGTGTCCCGCACGTCCACTATGTACTCGATGTATGCGCCGAAAAATTCCAGTCCCGCGCCGATGTTCTGTTCCAGACGGGTCTGGGCCGAGGACGCCGTCCATGCGCGGCCGGCCACGTGGATCAGCTCCAGCGAGGGCACGTGCAGGACGGGCAGCGTGAGCCAGTGCGGCAGCGGAACGAGGTAGCGGGTCCGTACGAACGCCAGGCGGTCGCCACGAAAGGTCGCCACATCGAAGACCGGCAGCGTGCCTGCCCCACCCAGGATGGCCCAGCGTTGCCGCGGCAACGAGTCGGTGCCGGGCAGCGGGCCCATGAAGCGCCAACGCAGCTCCAGCGTGTTGTGCGCTATGGCCTGCATGGCCAGGCCGCCCCAGATGTCGTAACGGTCGAAGCGGAATTGCCCGCCTTCCCGCAGTCGGGCAAACTCGAGCTGTCCGCCCACCCCCAACCTCATCCGGCTGCCCGTCCAGTCGCCTTCCAGGCTCGCCAGGGCGCTGGCAATGCGGCCATCGTCGACGGGCGGGTTGGGACGGGGCGTGGACCCCACGACGTGCCAGGGGTCGCCACCCTGCACGGAGGCGGCATCCTCCAGCTGCGCCCCGATGCGCAGTGCGGCGTGGAACCGTTTCTCCACGTCTCCCAGCTCCCGGGTGAGCGTGGCGAAGACGCGGTCGGCGGCGTAGTAGTTCCGGTAGTCGTTGCCGTTCCAGAGGTAGCCGAGGGAATTCAGGCCGCTCAGGCGGATCCAACCGTCGTTCGTGTGGCTCGCCCGCTCGACACCCCCCCGCAGCTCGTACGGGCCGGCACGAAGTCGCAGATCCGCGCCGCCGGCCGGCTCGCCCCGCTGCGTGCGGTAACCGATCCAACCGTGCAGCCGCGGCTGAAGGGGACCCAGCAGCGGCAGGGCCAGGCTGACGCCCCACGCCGCGGTCAGGCCGTCGACCCTGTCGTACGTGGGGACGTGCAGACCCAGCGCCTTGCCGTCCAGGCTCAACAGTGACCGGTGCGCCCGTGCCACGATGCGCAGCACGCCGTTCGTCCGCACCACGTGGTAGGGCGCATCCGGCAGGGAGACGATATGACCGCCGATTCGCGCCCGCGGATGATGGTACGCGCCGCCCCCGACGTTCACCAGATCGCCGCTCACCCGGCCATGGGGCCGCACGAACACGCCACCACCCACCACGACGAGGTCCCCCTCCACCGTCCCTTCCAGGATCAAGGTGGCGTCCAGCACCAGCACGCTCTCCGGGATGGTGTCGTCCGCAGGCACGACGGTGTCGGAGGTCACCAGGAGGTATTGCCCCGATGCCAGCAGACGGGACAGGCGCCGGTCCACCGCCACGTCCGCCGTGCCCTCGAGCTGGACGCGCTGGGCCGCAGCCAGCGCCGGACATGCCAGGACCAGGACGACCAACAGGCCAAGCACATGCCGCATGCCCCCGCTTCGCCCCCTCATTCCAGCTCCAGGAATGCCGCCACCAACTCCCGCCCCCTGTCACTGACAATGGACTCGGGATGGAACTGCACGCCCCACACTGGATGCTCCCGGTGCCGCACGGCCTGCACTTCGTCCTCCCAGCCCGGCTCTGCGGTCCACGCCACCACCTCCAACGCATCCGGCAGGGTGGCACGATCCAGCACCAGGGAGTGGTACCGCATGACGCGCAGGGGCGAGGGCATGCCCGCGAAGATGCCAGACCCCGTGTGAGCCACCGGGGACATCTTGCCGTGCATCATGCGGCGAGCCCGAACTACGCGCCCGCCGTACGCGGCACCCACGGCCTGGTGCCCCAGGCACACGCCCAGCACGGGTCTCTCGGGCCCGAATCGCCGGATGCACGCCACGCTGATGCCCGCTTCCGCCGGCGTGCACGGTCCGGGCGAGACGACAATGTGGTCCGGGTCCAGGGCCCCGATCTCGTCCAGGGTGACGGCATCGTTGCGGCGGACCAGCGGTTGCGCGCCCAGCGTCCCCAGCATCTGGACCAGGTTCCACGTGAAGGAGTCGTAGTTGTCGATGACCAGGACCATTGCCGCCTCACGCCCGCGGGTGGTATTTGCGGTGCACGTCCCGCAGGTACTCACGATCCACGTGCGTGTAGATCTGCGTCGTGGAGATGTCGGCGTGCCCCAGCATCTCCTGCACGGCCGCCAGGTCGGCGCCGCCCTGCAGCAGGTGTGTGGCAAAGGTATGCCTCAAGGTGTGCGGTGTCACCCGCCGGTCCAGGCCCGCCCGCTTCACGTGCTTCCGCAGGATCCGCCAGACACCCATGCGCGTCAGCGGGCGACCGCGGGCGTTCAGGAACACGACGCCCTCCCCTTCCCCGCGGTCCAGCCGGGCCCGCACCTCGCGCAGATAGACGCGTAGCGCCTGCAGCGCACTGCTGCCCACCGGCACCAGCCGCTCCTTCGAGCCCTTGCCGAACACCGATGCGAAGCCTTCATCGAGGGCCAGGTCCCGGACCCGCACCGTGATCAACTCGCCCACACGCACACCCGAAGCGTACATGAACTCCAGCATCGCCCGGTCTCGCCAGTAGAGCCGGTCGGACGGATCCGGTGCCTCCAGGAGCCGCTCGACCTCGTCCAGGCGCAGGACGTCCGGCAGCCGCCGCCAGGCCCGCGGAGACTCCAGCTGCTCGCTGGGATCCGCGTTCGCCAGGCCTTCCGCCACGAGGAACGTGTAGTAGGTGCGTACCGCCGACAGGCCCCGCCGGATGGACGACGGCTGCAAGCCCAGATCCTTCAGGTGGAACACGAACTCCCGCAGGTCGGCTCCGGACGCGCCGTCGGCCCGATCGATGCCGCGCGCCTGCAGGAACCCGACCAGCCGCCCCACGTCGCGATCGTACGCGTCCAGCGTGCGCGGGGACAGGCCTCGCTCGAATTCCAGGTAATCGCGAAACTGCTCCAAATGAAACATGGCTCCACCCACGACACTAGCGCTTGCGCCGCCGCGTGCGCCACCACCAGGCCAGCACCAGCAGGAGCAGCGCCGCCGCGACCAGGAGCAGCGCACCGCTCACGTGGGAGAAGATGTCCGCGATCCAGCTCAGGTTCCGTCCGGCCAGCGAACCCAGGAACACGAGAGCGCCGTACCATGCGGCGGACGCAAAGGCCACCGGAAAAGCGACGCGGGGAAATGAAAGCCCCGTGACGCCGGCGAACACCGGCACCATGGCGCGGAACCCTGGCAGGAACCGGCTGGCGAGGATGGCCAGCTCGCCCCAGCGCTCGTAGAACAGGCTGATCTGCTCGAGCTGCCTGGGGTGCAGCAGCCAGTGGCCCACGCGGCGGTGGAAGAATGCCCTGCCGTAACGGCGAGCCAGCCCGTACACGACCAGCGCCGATCCCACGTTCCCCACCCACGTGGCCAGGAACACGATCCACAGCCGGGCCGCCCCGCGTTCGGCCAGAAACGCACCGACCAGCACGAACGTGTCCGCGGGCACCGGCGGAAACACGTTCTCCACGGCAGCGCCGGCGCCCAGGATCAGGTAGATCAGGGCGCCGGGTAGTGCGCCCAGCACGGCCAGGATCCGATGGATCACGACGTTCCTCGTCCAGGTGAAGGGCGGGCTGTCAATCGCCCGGCTGCAGCATCAGTGCTACCGCCACCACCGCCAACCCTTCCCCGCGTCCGATCCAGCCCATGCCCTCGTTGGACTTTCCCTTGACCGACACCGCGTCGTGCAAAACCTCGAGCGCCGCCGCCAGACCCGCACGCATGCCGGCCACGTGCGGCCCGAGGCGTGGCCGCTCGCACACCACCGTCACATCCACGTTCCCTACGCGCAGACCTTCCTCCGCCAGTGTGGTCACGACCCGCCGCAACAGCTCCATGGAGTCGGCCTCACGCCAGCGCGCATCGTCCGATGGGAACCATTGCCCGATGTCGCCCCGGCCCGCCGCACCCAGCACGGCGTCGGTCACGGCGTGCGCCACGGCATCGCCATCTGAATGTCCCGCCAGACCCGGAGCGTCGGGGATCACCACGCCACCCAAGACCAGCTGCCGACCCGCGTCGAAACGATGGGAATCATACCCGATGCCTACACGCATGGACGCACCTCGCTTCGTGACCGCGAGCGACGCAGCACCGGCAACGCCGCGCCGCACCCGGAAACCCGGACCGCCTCCTGGCTGTTCTGCGCACAGCGGCCGACATCCCCAGACCGCCAACCGAAGGTAGTCCATGGGGGCACCCGGCGGCAGGTTGCGGCCGGCCTTCGAGGGGCCCCTGCGACGCCAGATCCTGCACAAGATAGAAAAAGCGGCCCGACGGACCGCTTCTCGTGAACGCGCGCTTCGTGCGGCACGTCGGCCGCGTCAGTCATCCCAGCGTCGCAGCGCCAGACAGACGTTGTGGCCGCCGAAGCCGAACGAATTACTCAGCGCCACCTGCACCGGCCGCTCCACGCGACCGCCGTGCGCATAGTCCAGATCGCACTGCGGATCCTGCGTGGCAAAGTTGATGGTCGGCGGGATGGACCCGCGGGCACAAACCAGTGCGGTGATCACCGCCTCCACGGCGCCGGCAGCGCCCAGCAGGTGACCCGTCATGGACTTCGTGGACCCCATGACGACCTCATACGCCGCATCCCCGAACACCGCCTTCACCGCCAGGGTCTCGTTCAGGTCGTTGGCCGGCGTCGACGTGCCGTGGGCGTTGATGTAGTCCACATCCCCGGGATTCAGATGTGCTTCCG
>JARRJS010000080.1:0-15817 GCA_037388885.1 Gemmatimonadota bacterium | reverse complement strand
TCCATCCTCATCACCCTGAACCTCATCTACTGGGGCGGCTTCACACTGAACGTCCTGACGCTCATGGGCCTGGCCATGGGCTTCGGGCTCATCGTGGACAACGCCATCGTGGTGCTGGAGAATATCTACCGGCATCGGCGGGACATCGATCTGCTGCCCTCGCCGCCATCGGCCGCCGGTGCCGAGGCGGAGGCGGAAGGTGAAGCGAGCCTCGTGTCCCGGGCCGACCTTCCGCAGGGCGCAGGTCCGGGGACGGCGGGCGCGACTTCCGACGCCGGGCCGTGGCCCGGTGCGAATGCGGGCGCGCGGGCAGCCGAGCGGGGGGCGCGGGAGGTGGTGCTGCCCATCCTGGCGGCAACCATGACGACGGTGGTCGTGCTGGTGCCGTTCGTGTACCTGCAGGGTGATCTCCAGGTCTACTACGTGCCCCTGGCCATCGTGGTGGGGTTCAGCCTGATCGCCAGCCTGTTCGTGGCGTTCACGTTCATTCCCGCCCTGGCCAGTCGAATACTCGGTGGGGGAGGGGGCGGGAATGATCGACGATCGACGGCCGACGATCGACGATCGTCCGGGCAGGGTGGGATTCCGGTGGGCGGGCCGGTGGTGGGTGGGGCTGTGTATGCGACTTCCGGCGAGGGCGGCGAAGCCGGTGGGGGTGCGGGTACCGGCGTCCCCCTGTCTCCCCGTCTCCCCGTCGCCCCGTCAGGGTCGGATGACGGGGAGAGTTGGGTCGCGCCGTCGTCGCATGCGCCGAGGCGGAGAGATCCGCTGTACGTGCGGCTCTACGCCGGCCTGGTCGGATTCACGGTCAAGCATTCGATCATCACCGTTCTCCTCGCCAGCCTCGCGCTCTTCGGTTCCTGGCACCTGTTCGACAAATACGTGCAGCGCGGGATCCTGTGGGGGCGGTGGTGGGGCGAGGACACGTATCTGAGCATCCTGATCACGCTGCCGCGAGGTGCCGAGCTGGAGCGGATGGACGAGTTGACGCGGCATTTCGAGGCGCGGCTGCGGGAGATGCCGGAGGTGGACCGGTTCGTGTCGCACGTGCAGCCGGAGTATGCGCAGATCCGGGTGACGTTCCCGGACTCGCTGGAGATGACCAATGTGCCGCCGGCCATCAAGGAGCAGATGGTGGCGTACAGCCACCTGTTCGGCGGCGCAGACGTGCGGGTGTACGGGTTCGGTCCATCGTTCTATGGCGGCGGCTCGTCGCCCCCCAACTACGCCATCAAGATCCTGGGCTACAACTACGAAGAGGTGCGGGCCATCGCCGACGACCTGGGCCGGCGGCTGAAGCGGTTCCCGCGTATCCGGGACGTGGATACGAACTCGTCGGGCGCCTACTACCGGGAGAAGGACACGGAGCTGGTGCTGACGCTCGACCGGCCGAAGCTGGCGCTGCACGACCTGACGGTGCGGGACGCGGTGGCGCAGGTGCAGGCTTCGGTGCAGGAGTCGGCGGGCAACACGGACATCCGGCTGGGAGGCGAGGAGGTGCAGTTCGCGGTGAAGCTGGCGGGTAACCGGACCATGGACCTGCTCAAGCTGCAGAACCTGCTGATGCCGACGCCGACGGGTGGTTCGGTGCGGCTGGGCGACGTGGCCACGCTGGGCGAGCGGGACGTGCTCAGCCGCGTCGTGCGGGAGGACCAGCAGTACCAACGCTACGTGGCCTACGAGTTCCGCGGGCCGGTGAAGCTGGGCGACCAGGTGGAAAAGTCGGTCGTGGACGCGACGCAGCTGCCTCCGGGGTACTCGCTGGAAACAGGCAACACCTGGCAGTGGGATGTGGGCGAGCAACGCCAGATCTGGGGCGTGCTGGCCATGGCCATCGCGCTGATCCTCATGGTGACGGCCGCGCTGTTCGAGTCGCTGCGCCAGCCGTTCTGCGTGCTGCTCACGGTGCCCATGGCCCTCATCGGCGTGTTCCTGATCTTCTTCTATACCGGCGCCACGTTCTCATCATGATGGCCGGCATCGTGGTGAACAACGCCATCCTGCTGGTGGACCACATCAACCACCTGCGGCGGGTGGACGGCATGAGCCTCCAGCCCGCCATCGTGCGGGGCACCCTCGAGCGCGTGCGGCCCATCCTGATGACGAGCACGACGACCATCTTCGGCCTGCTGCCCCTCGTGCTCTTCAGCAAGTCCGCCGACTCCAATATCTGGAACGCGCTCACCTGGGCGCTCATCGGCGGCCTGTCCAGCTCCACCATCCTGGTGCTGTCCGTCACGCCGGCGCTGTACTACCTGTTCGAGCGCAAGCCGGTGTTCCGGAAGCCCGCTTTGGTACCGGCCGTCGTGCAGCCGGCCGCCGCTGGCGTGCGCTGGGTGTGGGCGCGTCGGCCGTTCCGGGGGGTCTGACTGCTCGCGATCGCCGATCGTCGATCGTCTGGTGAGCGCCTGGCGCTGCGCCTATACTTGAGACGCCGGGGTACCAGACAACCGAACGAACCAGGCGAACCGCACCCATGTCCGATCAGCCTTCTCCCCCCACCCTCGCCAGCCTGCGTGAGCAGACCATCGACGTGCTGTGCAAGCATTTCGCGGAGGATCGGTTGTCGATGAGCGAGCTGGAGCGACGGCTGGACCGTGCGACGGCGGCGCGCACGCGGCGCGAGCTGGCGGCGCTGCTGAGCGACTTGCAGGGGCCGTCCGGTGCACCGGCGCCGGTGTCGTCGGGCGAAGAGACATCGCCGGCTCGGAAGACCGCGGGCCGCAGCCCGCGGGACGTGCGGGATGAGGGGGACCGGGCAAACGCCCGGCGCCCGGCCCGGCGCAGGCGGGCGCCCATCACCGATGAGGATCGACGAGCGGCCGCAGATTCAGTGGTGGTGGCGATTCTGGGCGGCAGCCGGAAGGTGGGCCGCTGGCGGCCACCGCCGCACCTTCACGCCGTGGCATTCTGGGGCGGCGTCGTGCTGGACCTGCGTGATGCCATCCTGCCCGAGGGCCGGTTCGAGGTGTCGGCGTTTGCCGTCATGGGTGGCGTCGACATCATCGTGCCACCGGACCTGCCGGTGGAGACGAACGGCATAGCGCTGCTGGGCGGGTTCGACCAGGCGGCGGAGACGGCGTACGGGGACGACGACGAGGGTGGACCGCGGCTGGTCGTGTCCGGGTTCGCGCTCATGGGCGGCGTCAGCGTGAAGCTCAGGGCTCCGGACGAGCGTAGAACCAGCCGCCACGACACGGGCCGCCACCTCTCCCGGGAAGAACGGCGGCTGGCGCTGGAGGAGCGACGCCTGGAGCGCCACGCGCGGCGGCTCGACCGCCAGGCACAGCGCCTGGAGGACCGGCGGCGGGACCTGGACGGAGAGTAGGGCTCGGCCGCGGCATTCCGCTTCCTCGCCCCATGGCGACCTCTCCCTCACGTCGTGCGGAACCAGGTGTGTCCGATGACGAGGCCGAAGACGACGGCCACCCCCGAGAAGACGATCCAGCTGGTGAGTCCCCTGAAATCCGGGTCGTTCGTCAGCAAGTCCACCGGCACACCGATGGCCAGAAGGTAGGCGAACATGCAGACGATGCCGGTCAGGTAGTCGCCGGCCCGGCCGAAGGCGCGGAACGGCTCGCGGACGAGGTGATAGGCGATGCCGCCGACGGCGCCCATGTAGACGCCGATGCCGATGCCGGCACCTGCAGTCTCGAGGAGATGGAAGCTGAACCCCACGGCCAGTCCGGCGAGGGCCGCCCGGATCACGACGATGCCTCCGATCAGTGCGCCCCCGTACGCCGCGGGGCGGGCCCACTTCGGGAGCAGCTGGACTTTCGCCATGAACCATCGGAGTGCGCCGGCCCAGGCTGGAACCGGCTGCTCTGGCAACGGCGGCAGGTGCTGCTTCACGTAGTCCGCGCGGGCTTTGCACACGGGACACGCCGCCGCATGCGCATTGGCCGCTTCCAGGCGCTTGACACGCTCCTTCATCTTTGTCGGCACGGGCTCCGCCTCCCATGCCTTGAGCCAGTCGCATTCGGGCAGCCCGCTGGCCGCCAGGGCGGCCTTTCGCTCCGCCAGGGCCGCGCGCCAGGCCAGCCGCCTGGCCGCTGACTTCGGTACGGCCATCCGGCCGGCTTCCCATGCCTCCACTTCCGCTTCCGTCACACCCAGCTCCGCCGCAAGCTGCTCCGGTGAAAAACCGAGGCGTTCCCGGGCAGTTGCGGCTTCCATCCGTTCCATCGACCTGCTCCTGTCGCCTATCCTGCCGTGCCTCGCCGCAACGGGCCGATGCGCAGTCCGTTCTGCGAGTCCTCGATGAGCGTTGCGAGACGACGACGTCGGGTCGCCTCCCGCTTGGCGCTGACCACCCACGCCGTGGCCGTCCTGCGGTACGACGGCGGCTGCGACTGGAAGAACTCCCACGCCGCTGGATTCGCGCGCAGCTGTGCCGCGTAGGCCTCGCCCAGCTCCGGGGTGTCGCCCTCGAAGGAGTAGACGCCCGCGCGCTCGGGATCGCGTCGCTCGAAGGCGGCCAGGCCTGCCGACGTCATGCGGCCCTCGGCGATGAGCTCCTGGACGCGCTGCGTGTTCTTGTCACTCCAGATACTGGTCGGTGTGCGTGGTGTGATGCGGATCGTGTAGCTGATGTCGTCCACGGACCTGCGGATGCCGTCGATCCAGCCGAAGCACAGCAGCTCGTCCACGAGCTCGGGCCAGGTGATGCTTGGGCGGCCGGAGGCTTTCTTGTAGAGCCCGACCCAAAGCTCCTCGACGGCGTCGTGGTTGGCTTCGAGCCAGTGGCGCAGTTCAGACGGGTCGCGGAAGTAGCGCAGTTTCACGCCACCAATGTAACCAGGGATCTCCATTCCCACGACCAGGTTGGGAACTCCTCCGCCTTTCGTTTTCGGGGCCCGACGATGGAGGAGTGTCCCCGGGCGTCTTCTCCTGCCGCGGCCATATGATCACGAGCGGCAGCGTTTTCCTTCCGAGGCGCGTAGACGCCGCGCTATATTGGGCTCGACATGCATGTGCCCTTCCGAACCACCACGGCCATGAGCCAGCTTCGCAGGCTGCTCGCCGAGATCCACCGCCGGTCCCTCTGGCAGATGCTCGGGATCTACCTGGTTGTTTCGTGGATGGTTTACCAGGTCGTGCTCTCTCTTTATGACGGCATCGGTCTGCCGGACTGGGTGCCGCCGACCGCGCTCGTGCTTCTACTCGCCGGGCTGCCACTGGTGATGGCGACGGCGTTCGTGCAGGGCGGGCATCCCGCCACGCGGCCGCAGGCGGCAGCAGAGAACGAAGCCCCGCGAATCGCCGAGGACTCCGGCGCGGCGGCATCCAGTCCCGCCTCGACGACGGGAACGACCGGAACGTTCCCGGTGTCCGCAACCGCCGCACCCTCACGGCGCGCCCAGCCCACGGGTCCCGCTCGTTTTTTCACCTGGGGGCGCGCCGTGACCCTGGTGGTGCTGGGGTTCGCCGGTCTGGGCCTGGCATCGGCCGGCTTCATGGGCATGCGTGCGCTGGGCGTCGGCCCGGCGGCGACGCTGCTGTCCAGCGGCGCGCTGGAAGAACGCCCGACCATCGTGCTTGCGGACCTGGAGGACGCGACGGGCGACTCGACGCTGGGGCCGGCGGTCCGGGAGGCTCTGCGCATCGACCTGATCGAATCGCCGGTTCTCACCCTGGCCTCGCCCACCGCCGTGGGCGACGCCCTGAGTCGCATGGAGCGTCCAGCCGCCGCGCCGCTGACGGCCGAAGTGGCCCGCGAGGTGGCGATCCGCCAGGGCTGGCCCGCGGTATTTGCGGGCAAGGTGGCGCGCGTCGGCGACACGTATGTGCTGACGATGGACGTATTGGACGTCGCCACGGGCGAGGTGTTGGCAGGCTTCCGGGAATCGGCGTCGGGCGAGGAAGACATCATCCCGGCGGTGGGGCGTCTGTCCGCGGCGATCCGGGCGAAGGTGGGGGAGTCGTTGCGGTCGGTGCGGGCGGGGAAGCCGCTGCCGGAGGCGACGACGTCCTCGCTGGACGCGCTGCGGGCGTTCGCGGCGGGCCAGGCCGAGGAAGCCGTCGAACTGGACCCCGATTTCGCGTGGGCGTGGAAAAGCCTTGCCATTGGCTACGGCCGGGATGGCTTGATGCGCCGGAAGGAAATGGACGCCATGACCCGGGCTTACGAGCTTCGGAACCGGGTGAATCTACACGAACGCGGGATCATCGAAGGGGACTATCACCTTTCTGTGACCGGTGACTGGGCGGCGTCCGCAGACGCGTACCGACGCGTGCTCGGGCGTTTCCCGGATGACGGAACGGCCGCGACGAACCTGGCGGTGGCGTTGAGCATGCAGCGCGATTTCGTTGCCGCCGAGAGCATGTACACAAAGGGAGCACGGCTGATCCCCACAGGTGGGCTGCAGCGCATGAACGTCGCGGGCATCAAGTACGCGCAGGGGAAGGTCGCGGACGCGTGGGAGGTCCTGGACCGGCCGGATTCCGTGATCCGCTACCCATTCTGGCCGGCGCGTGCCCGCGCACGGATCGCGGTGGCGGAGGGCGAGTTCAACCGGGCGGACTCGTTGATCGCGGCGTTGCGGGCCATCCAGCCAGGCGAGCTCACGTGGACGAATCACTATGCCTTGGAGCTGGAAACGGCGGTCGCAGGCATGCGCAGCGGGATTGCCCGGTCCCGGAAGACGTTGCAGCGGCACGAGGACATGGCGCGAGCCCTGTCGTTGCCAACGTACGAAATCGCTTACGCCGCGGAGGCCGTCCTCGTGACCGCCGCCGCGGGACTGGACCCTTCCAAGCCGCTGGCGCATTTGAAGACCGTGATCGCGGAACACGGTGTCGGTGAAAGCGACCTGCTCTCATACCCCTACGGTATTGTGGCGGAAGCGTATGTCATGGCGAACCGCGACGACGGTGCCCAGCGCACGCTGGCCGCATTCGACTCCGTCGAGCCCGACATCGGAATCAGTTACAGCGACGCCAATCGTTACCGTATCGCGCGCGCCAGGGCGTTGCTGTTCCTGCGGAACCGCGACCACGAGGCCGCGCTGGACCTGCTGCGCCGGTCGTACAACCTGCCGTGCACAACCGTCGAGTGGACGAAAGACGACCTGTGCTTCGCGGCGCTGGAGGGCCGGGCCCACGAGCAGGCGGGCCGCCCCGACTCCGCCATCGCGGCGTACGAGCGCTACCTGTCAGTGAAGACCACCACGCGCCACGTGCTGGACGAAACCGATCTGGCACCCACGCTCGAACATCTCGGCGAGTTGTATGAGCAGAAAGGCGACAGGACGAATGCCGCCCGTTGCTATGCGCGCTTCATGGAGTTGTGGTCCGACGCGGACCCGGCGTTACAGCCGCGGGTAGAGGCAGCCCGGCGGGCGTTGGTGCGTTTGACGGCTGAGAGCTGAGCGTTCCCCCACCTCCGGGTTCCAAGATTCCCCTCTGTCTCCCCCGTCTCCACGTCTCCCTGTCATCTTCCCGGCTCTGCCGGCGGCACATCCGCGACCAGCGAGGAACGCCTGCCGTTCAGCCTTTCCAATTGCCCGCGTGTGCCTCGACGCCATAGGTTTCGCCACCATGAAGAACACCGTTCGAGTTCGTTTCGCCCCCTCCCCCACGGGCTACCTGCACGTGGGCGGTGCCCGCACGGCGTTGTTCAACTGGCTGCTGGCCCGGCGCACGGGCGGCGTGTTCGTGCTGCGCATCGAGGACACCGACCGGGCGCGCTCCAGCGACGAAATGGTGGCCGCGATCCTGGACGGCATGACGTGGCTGGGGCTGGACTGGGACGAGGGCCCGGCGCACCAGGCGGACGGACTGGCACGGCACCGGGCGGACGCGGAGCGGCTGCTGGCGGAAAGGAAGGGCTACCGCTGCTTCTGCACACCGGAGGAGCTGGAAGCGCGACGTGCTGCAGCGGGGACAGCACCGGAGGCCTACCGCTACGACCGGCACTGCCTGCTGGACCTATCGCCGGAGGAGTCAGATCGGCGGGCGGCAGCGGGCGAGCCGTTCACCATCCGGTTCCGGGTGCCGGACGGGACGACGTCGTGGGACGACGTGGTGCACGGCACGACGTCGTTCAACAATGCGGAGATTGACGACTTCATCGTGTTGCGGTCCGACGGCACGCCCATCTACAACCTGGCCGTGGTGAGCGACGACGCGGACATGGGCATCACGCACGTGATCCGCGGCGATGACCACATCTCCAACACACCGAAGCAGATCCTCTTGTACGAGGCGCTGGGTTACCCACAGCCCGCGTTCGCCCACGTGCCCATGATCCTGGGCTCCGACGGCAAGCGCCTGTCCAAGAGGCACGGCGCCACAGCGGTGGGCGAGTACCGGAACCAGGGGATCCTGCCCCAGGCCATGGTCAACTTCCTGGCGCTGCTGGGCTGGTCGCCCGGCGATGACCGGGAGGTCATGAGCGCCCGGGAGCTGATCGATGCCTTCTCGCTGGACGGCATCAACAAGAAGAGCGCCATCTTCGACATCCAGAAGCTAGAGTGGCTGAACGGCGAGCATATCAATCGCTTACCGCCGGCGGAGCTGGAGCCGCTGGTGACGCAGGCGCTGGCGGATGCCGGCGTCGCCACGCGTGACGCGCTGGAGGACCGGCACGACTGGTACGTGTCGCTGATCGAGCTGCTCAAGCCACGCGCCCGGCGTATCGCCGACTTCGTGACCCAGGCCCGGCCGTACCTACAGGAAACGGTGGAGTACGACCCGCAGGCAGTCGCGAAACACTGGAAGAAGCCCAACGAGGTGCGGGCTCGACTGGATGCGCTGCGCGAGCGTTACGCGGCCGTCGAGCCCTGGGACGAAGCGGGGCTGGAAACCACGCTGCGCGACCTGGCCGGCGAGCTGGGCGTCGGCGCCGGCAAGCTCATCCATCCCTTGCGCTTGGCACTCACCGGCCAGGCCGTCTCGCCCGGCATCTTCGAGGTCCTGGTGGTCATGGGGCGGTCGAAGACCCTCGCCCGTCTGGACGCGGCACTGGAGACGCTAGCGCGGCTGTGAAACTCTTGTTTTCGCACTTTCCAAACAATTGTTGGCCGTCAAGATGCTTGACATTACTCATTTTCCCGCCTATCCTGGATCGTCCATTCCGTGCCAGTTGGTGTCCAGCACAGCAGCGTCCTGATCGCCTCACCCGGGCCGTCCGGTCCGATCGGGCCAGCGAGAAGAGACCATGCCCGAGCCTCTCACGAAACTGGAACGTCGCATTCTCGACTACCTGGTCGAGTACCTTCGAGAACACACCTACCAGCCGTCCATCCGCGAGATCGGGCGCAGGTTCGACATCAAGAGTACGAAGACGGTGTCGGAATACCTGCAGTCGCTTGCGGACAAGGGCTGGATCGAGCGGGACCCCGCGCGTTCGCGCGGCGTGCGGCTGATCGGTGTGGACCTGGGCCACGACACGGTGGCCGTACCGCACTGGCAACGCGCGCCCGGCGTGACGGAAACAGGCTTTTCGCTGGATCGCCGGCTGGCGGGCTCCAGTGGGACGTTCTTCGTGACGATGTCGGGGGACAGCATGACGGGTGCGGGCATCCGCGACCGTGATCTGCTGCTGGTGGAGCCGGTGGTCTGGGGGGACCTGGACGAAGGCGATGTCGTGGTGGCGCGCGTTTCCGACGAGACGACGGTGAAGCGGTACTACCCGCGGAACGACCGTGTGCTGCTGGAGCCGGCCAATCCGAGTTATCCGCCGATCCTGGCGGAAGCGGGGCAGGTGGACGTGGTGGGTCGGGTGATCAGCGTGCTGCGGCGGTTGCGTGTGCCGGGGACGTTGCGTCGTACGTCGGACGCGGATCCTCGTGATGCGGGCGAGGGTGCGCTGACGTGACGGAGTGAGCGCATCGGCGTCGTCGTCGGATGAGCGCTGGATGCGGCGGGCGCTGGAGCTGGCGGCGGAGGCGGAGCGGGCGGGTGAGGTGCCGGTGGGCGCCGTGGTGGTGGATGGGGAGAACGTGGCGGAGGGCCGCAACCGCATGCGGGGCGATGCGGACCCGACGGCGCACGCGGAGCTGGTGGCGTTGCGGGCGGCGGCGCGCGTGGCGGGCCACTGGTGGCTGCCGGACGCCACGGTATACGTGACGCTGGAGCCGTGCGCCATGTGTGCGGGGGCCATGGTACTGGCGCGGGTGAAGCGGCTGGTGTACGGGGCCGCGGACCCCAAGACGGGCATGTGCGGGTCGCTGGGCAACCTGGTGCAGGACCCGCGGCTGAATCACCGTGTGGAGTTGACCGGAGGCGTGCTGGCCGAGGAAGCGGCCGAGCAGCTCCGGTCATTTTTCTTGGAACGTCGCTGACGGGTGGAGGTGCGGATGGCGCGAGTGTTGGTAGACGCGCAGCTGGATCCGTTCCTGCGGGAAACGCAGGTGCCGGATGGCCTGGAGGTGGAGCTGCTGCCGTCGGACGCGGCGACGCCGAGCGGTGACTACGCGGGTCTTCTGCCCCTGCTGACGCGCACGGTGGGGGCGGCGGAGCTGGACGGCCTGCCGGAATTGCGGGTGGTGGCAAACTACGCGGTGGGTTACGACAACATCGACCTGGAGGCCGCGCGGGCGCGGGACGTGGCGGTGTCGAACACTCCGGGCGTGCTGACGGTGGCGACGGCCGAGCTGACCTGGACCCTGATCCTGGCGGCGTCGCGGCGCGTGCAGGAGGGCGGCGCGCTGGCGCGCTCGGGGTCGTGGTCCGGGTGGGGACCGACGCAGCTGCTGGGCACGGAGCTGCAGGGCAAGGTGCTCGGCCTGATCGGCGCCGGGCGCATCGGGCGGGAAGTGGGTCTGCGCGCGCCGGCGTTCGGCATGCGCGTGCTGTGCTGGGACCGGGCATTCGACCCGGACTGGCTGGCGCAGGTGGGCGCACGTGCGGTGGAGCTGGACACGCTGCTGGGTGAGTCCGACGTCGTCTCGGTCCACGTGCCGCTGACGCCCGAGACCGAGCATCTGCTCGACGCTGCGGCGCTGGCGCGTATGAAGGCCGGATCCGTGCTGGTGAATACCGCTCGCGGCCCCATCGTGGACGAGGCGGCGCTCATCGACGCGCTGGAGCGCGGCCACCTGCGTGCGGCGGGCCTGGACGTGTACGAGAACGAGCCGGAGATCCCGGAACGGCTGCGGCGCCTGGACAACGTGGTGCTGTTGCCGCACCTGGGAAGTGCCACGGAGGAAGCGCGGCGCGGCATGTGGCGGCTGGCGTGGGAGAACCTGCTACGCGGTTTGCGCGGCGAGCCGCTGCTCACACCGGTGGGAGGCGGCTGATGGCGCAGATCCATCCCGCAGTGAACGGGATCCACGAAGCGGCGCTGTACGTGGACGACCTGGCGCAGGCAGAGCGCTTCTGGCGACGACTCGGCTTCCAGCTCATCACGCGCAACGAGGGTCGAGACGTCTTCTTCCGCGTCGGCGGCGACCTGGTGCTCTGCTTCAACGCAGCCGCCACCCGCGAGGGCGGGCGCGTGCCGCCGCACGGCGCCGAAGGCCAGGGACACGTGGCGTTCGACGTCCCCGACGAGGAAGCGCTGAAACGCTGGCGCTCGTTCCTGGATGTGGCTGGCGTGGAGGTGGAAGCCGAGCTGACGTGGCCGGCGGGCGGCCGATCCCTCTATTTCCGCGACCCCTCAGGCAACAGTATCGAGCTGATCACGCGCGGCTCCTGGGGCTTCTGATCGTCCGACGGGTGCGCGGTTTCGCTCACACAATTGGTGCGCATCCCGGACATTTTTTCCTGCCTCGGCCCCGGCGGCCGTGTTGCATGTTGCGACGAATCGGGCACATCGCAATGCGGCCCATATCTTGAAGCGAGTGTGGTTGTAACCGGACGGCCGGCCCGAGCCATCCCTCGACGACCTCTCCCCCCTCGGTAGTAGAGCCGGCGCTCCCGCGTGAGTCGGGCGGGAGCGGTTGCGGTGGCCGTCCAGGACCACGCGACAGGCGGACCATGGCAGACGTCGAATCAAGCCCCACGTGTTGGTCGGCCCGCAGCGGTTTCACCATCATCGAGATCATCGTCGTGCTGGTGATGATGAGCGTGATGGCACTGGTTGCATTCCCCTCCATTGGCGACGTCGTGACGCATCGTCGGGTGGAAAACGCGCAGAACGATCTGATGTACGTGGCCTCGCGGGCGCAGATGGCGGCAGTGCAGCGAGGCGAGATGGTGCTTCTCAGCATGGACGCGGCGACGGATGTGCTGACGGTGCTGGCGGCGTCCGGCGATACCATCGAGGTGTTCGACATGAAGGCCCGGGACGACGCCGACCTGCAGATCTCTTCGGGCACCCTCCATGTGTGCTACTCGCCGCTCGGATTCGCACACCCCGCATGCAGTGAAACATCGAACGACATCGGCGTGAAGGTCGGAGGGAACACGGCGTGGAGCAGTCTATCCGCTACAGGCGCGGTGAGGCCGAAATGAACGAGACACGGGATGGTTTCACGCTGCTGGAAGTGGTCGTCGCGCTGCTTCTGCTGACGGCCGGATTGCTGGCGGTGGCGGGCGGCACGGCGCACACGCTGACGCAGATGAGCCTGGCGCAGGCTCGTACGGCGCGCATGGCGGCGATCCAGACGGCGGCGGAGCGGGTCCGGGCGGTGGGCTACGGCTCGCTGGCCAGCGCGTGCGGCAGCGGGTCCCTGGTGACCGGTCGCTACACGGTGGACTGCACGGTGTCGCAGGTGGGGAGCGACCTGAAGTCGGTGTACCTGATCAGCGACGGGCCGGGCCTGCGGCACGGCCGCATTGGCGGCAGCGTGGTGGACACGTTCGTCATCCGCATCGCGGAGCCGGCGGAATGAGGCGCCGCGAAGGATTCACCGTTATCGAGCTGCTGATCGTGTTGGCGCTGACGGGACTGATCTTGAGCGCGGCATACCGGATTCTGTTCACGCAGCAGCGGAGCGCCCGGGCGCAGGCCATCCAGGCAGCGTCGCGCTCGTCGCTACGCACGGCGTTGGCGGTGCTCGGGACGGAGCTGCGGGAAGCGGCTTCGTTCGCCGGCAGCGGGAACGGGGGCAGCGACCTGGCCATGGTCTCGAGCGACTCGGTCCGGTTCCGGGCGCTCCGGCAGTTCGCCGTGATCTGCGACGTGAACAAGGGCGCGAAGTGGTTGGACCTGTGGGTGCTGGGCGAGACGTTCGCGAAGGGCGACCACGTCATGGCGTACGCGGAGCAGGACACGGTCCAGGACGCCGGCGACGATCAGTGGCAGACGGATGTCGTGGGCAATACGGGTGCGGTAGCGAACACGTCGTGCGCCACGAGCTGGCCCGGGGCGACCTCGCAGGGGATTGCCACGCCGGGCATCGACATGTCCGGTGTAGAGAAGGGGGAGCCGGTGCGCGGCTTCGAGTGGGTCGGCTACGGGCTGACGCAGTCCGGTGGGCAGTGGGTCATCGTGCGGCGCTCGGCCGACGGCGAGCACGTCATCGCGGAGGGGCTGGCGGCGCCGTCCAACGGCGCTCCGCTGTTCGCCTACTACGACAGCAGCGGCGCGGCAACGGCGGATCCCCACGCGGTGGCGCAGATCAGGATGACCTTACGGACACCGGGCAATGCCGGCGTGGGCGTTCCCCCGGAGACGCTCTCCACGCGACTGTACCTGCGCAACAACTGACGAGGTGACGCATGTCCACGTCGAGCACACATCGGGAAGGCTTTGTGCTGGTCGCAACGTTGTTCGTGCTCGTGTTCGCGGCGGCGCTGGTGACGGGCAGCTTCATGACGGCCAGCCATGAGGACCGGATGAGCCGCAGCCTGTCCTCCGGAACGGAAGCGCTGTTCATTGCGGACACAGGTCTCCAGGACGTCCTCGGCACCTTGAAGGCTCACTTCTTCCAGGACAGTACCATGGACGACACGGTGCCGACGGCGCACGTGCTGGCGCCGGTGCCGGTGGAGATCGGCGGCGACACGGTGGGCGAGTACCGGGTCACGTTCCGCCGGTTGAACAGTCGGCTGCTGATCATCGTGTCCGAAGGCCGGCTGGTACACCGGGGTCGCGACAACGTCGCGATGCGCAAGGTGAGCGCCGTGGTGCGACTCCCTTCCGCCGAACTGCCGGTCAAGGCGGCCCTGGCCGTGGCCGCCGGGTTGAGTGCCGGCGGCAACTCGCAGATCAACGGCTCCGACAGCGGCGGGCCGGGCTGCATGCCGGGCGACAGCGTTGCGGGCGTCGCGGCCCGGGATACGATGCTCATCGCCGAGCCGAACAAGGACCACATCTATGGCTCGCCGAAGCTTGCGCAGGACATGACGCTGGACTCGGCGAAGCTCATGAACCTGGGCAGCATGAGCGTGGACCAGCTGGCGAGCATGGCGGACATCACGCTGCCGGGTGGCGAGCTCTACACCGGCATGGCCCCCGTGTCGATGACGGTAGGGAGCGACCAGGTCTGCAACACCAGCAACAACATGAACTGGGGCGACCCGAACCCCGCCAACGTATGCGGTGACTACCTGCCCATCATCCACATCACGGGCGATGCGCACCTGACCACGGGGATCGGCCAGGGCATCCTCATCGTGGACGGCGACCTGGATCTCACGGGCAACATGCAGTTCTACGGCATCGTGATCGTGAAGGGGACGCTGTTCACCAGCGGCAACGGCAACCACATCGAGGGCACGGCGCTGGTGGCGGGCGGTGGCGACCTGAACTCCACGAGCACGACGACCGGTAACTCCCTCGTCCAGTACTCGAACTGCCGGTCACGAGCGCCGTTCAAGAATGTGTTGCGGCCGATCCCGTTGACCTACCGCAACTGGGCGGACATTTCCGCCATGGCTCCGGTGCCGGCGGGCTGGTAGGCGGGTCGAGCCCGTAGGCCAGTCAGGCGCCGGCCGGGCAGCGCAAGGCCGGCGTCGAGCCGCCCGGGACCCCCATGGTGGGTCCGGGGCGGCTCTGCGTTGCCCGTTCGCCCTGGCAACTCGCGGTGAATTGCGCGAGATTTCGCGCCCATGATTGAGCTGCGAGATCTCACGAAGGTGTATCGGGAGGGGGACCGGGACCGGGTGGTGTTCCGGGACGTGACCTGCCGGATCGACGCGGGCGAGGTGGTGGTGTTGATGGGTCCCAGCGGGACGGGGAAGTCGACGCTGCTCAACCTGGTCAGCGGCATCGATCTGCCGACGTCCGGGGACGTGCGCGTGAACGGCACGTCGACGACGTCGCTGTCCGAGCGGGACCGCACGGTGTTTCGCCGTAATCATATCGGCTTCGTCTTCCAGTTCTTCAACCTGATCCCGACGCTGACCGTCGAGGAGAACCTGCTGCTGCCGCTGGAGCTGAGCCGGCGGGTGGGCCCGACGGACCACGAGCGTGCCCGGTCGCTCCTGGAGCGGGTCGGGCTTGCGGACCGGTCGGGCACGTACCCGGACCGGCTGTCGGGCGGTGAGCAACAGCGTGTGGCCATCGCGCGGGCACTGGTGCACGAGCCGCAGATCGTGCTTGCGGATGAGCCGACGGGCAACCTGGACACAGACACGGGTCGCAGGGTGCTGGCGCTCATGGACGAGCTGGTGCGGGGCTCGGGCCGCACGATGCTGGTGGTGACGCACAGCCCGGAGTTGGTGACGCTGGCGGACCGGGTGTTCGACCTGCGCGACGGTCGGCTGGAGGAGCGGTCGTCGTGAGCAGTGTGCTGGGTCGGGCCAGCCGCCGTTGGGTTCTGCGCCACCCGTGGCAGATCGGGCTGTCGGCGCTGGGCGTGGCCCTGGGCGTGGCTGTCGTGCTGGCGGTGGACCTGGCCATCGGCAGCGCACGTCGGGCGTTCACGCTGTCGTCCCAGGCTGTGGCCGGCCGTGCGACCCACGAGATCGTGGGCGGGTCCGGCGG
>JARRJS010000079.1:0-49703 GCA_037388885.1 Gemmatimonadota bacterium | reverse complement strand
CAGGTACGCTTTGCGATCAGGCCACCAGGTCCAGGACGAATTCGCGGCGGAGGGCGCCTGCGATGCTGCGGGCGGCGTGGGGTTGGCCGACAGCGCGGGCGCGCTCGGCCAGCGTATCCAGGGTTCTCGGCGAATTGAAGATGCGGCGCACGGCCCGCTGCAACGTCCCGGCGTGCGGCGCGTACTCGGCGGCACCGGTGTCCACCAGTGCGCGCACGTTGCCGTCCTCGTGGCCCGGGATGCCACGCGTCAGCAGCAGGGGACGGCCCAGGGCGAGGGCTTCGCTGATGGTCAGGCCGCCCGGCTTGGTCACCACCACGTCGGCAGCCGCCATGAAGTCCGGCACCCGGTCCACCTGGCCGAAGACCCGTAGACGCCCGGGCGGCAGACCCTGCTCCGACAGCCGGGCACGCGCGCGCTCGTTGTGGCCGGTCACGGCCACGACCTGGAGCCCGGGCACGTCAGCCGAGAGGACGCCCAACGCGGACTCGACCACACCAACACCCATGCCCCCACCCATCACCAGCGCCACGGGCCGTTCCGGGTCCAGGTCGAGGCTCACCCGCGCCGCCGCACGCGGCAGAGCCCGCAGGAAAAACGGATTTACCGGAATGCCCGTGGCATCCGCGCGCACCCCGCGCACCCGTCGCCGGACGTCGTCCGCCAGGGCGCGCGTCGCCGTGAAGTACCGTTTGACCTGCGGCTGCACCCAGTAGCGATGGAGTGTGAAGTCGGTCACCACCAGGGCGAACGGCGGCGCACCGGGCTCGCCCGCCGCCAACTGGCAGGGCAGGAAGTGCGTGCACAGGACGGCCGACCAGTCGCCGCGCGACAGCACGTCCTGGAAGGCGCGGAACAGCAGGTGCCGGGCAGCCGCGCCCCAGCGGGCAACATCGTGTGCACCGTTCGTGCGCTGGTACAGCTCGCGCCAGAGCCACGGCGCCCGCGACGCCACCAGCTCGAATCCGCCGCTGTATAGCGCGCGCACCCAGGAGGGCGCCAACCTCAGCACATCGACATGCTCGACCCGCGCGTGCGGGTCCCGCTCCAACAGCGCCGCGCGCACCGCCTCCGCCGCATGGACGTGGCCCGTGCCGGCCGACGTCGACGCGATCAGGATTCCAGGGCCGGCGGACACGCGAGTCCCGGGGCCATGCGAAACGTGGGGGCCGGATTCGTGCGAGTTATGGGCTTCAGCATTGCGCGACATTCTTGCTCCTTGCGGGTCCTTGCCTGAAATATCCGGCGCGACCGTCGCCGTTTTGTAACAGGGCGGCATACATCCGGTACCGCGGCGCGAATCATCCGGTGAATCGGCTTGACAGCATGGGCCGGGCAGGGCCTCCTTTCCCGGGCCTATCCCTGAACTCTGGGGGACACCATCTGGCAACACGTGGCATTCATCGTTGAGCTCGGAGCGGCGGCGCTCGTCGGCGCCCTCCTCGAGGTGCAGATCGAGGGCGAAAACGGCTGGGCGGAGAACCTGCCGACATGGGAAGTGAAGACGCCGTCATGGGCCCGGCCGCTGCTCGGCGCCCGGTCCATCACCGGTTACCACGTCTTCGTGCAGCTGTTCATGCTGGTGATCCTGCACGCGCCGTACGCACTCGGCTTCGTCGCACCGTCCCTGTCGGCCGAGCTGCGCATCCTGTCGTTCCTGGTGCTGTTCTGGGTGGTGGAGGACTTCCTCTGGTTCGTCGTGAACCCGGAATTCGGCATCCGCCGGTTCCGACGCGGAGAGATCTGGTGGCACGCTGCCACCTGGTGGGGATTCATGCCGCGGGACTACTGGATCGGCCTGCCCCTGGGTATCGGGTAGTACGTGCTCAGCAGGTGACCTTCAACTGCGGGCCGGCGGCGCTTCTCCAGGCCGACGGCGTTTCTGTGGGCCGGCGGCGCTTGCAACCGCCCCGCACCCGCTACCGGCCCGTTACACATCATGCCTTCGATCGTTACGCGCCGCGACTAGCGTTCGGCAGAGAACCAGATGCGAAGGCATCCATGACGACGTTGATCCTGAGGCTGCGACAGCACGACGAACGCGCGCTCGCCGCACTCGTCGCATACCGCCGCCCGTTCCTGGACGGCGTCATGCGCGCCGTCACACACATGGGCAGCGCCGCCTTCACCATCGGGACGGCGTTGCTCCTGCTGCTGGGCCCGGTGCCCGGCAGCCAGACCGTCGGCGCCCACGCGGCCTTCGCCCTGGCCGCATCCTTCCTCGCCGCCCAGGTGCTGAAGCGCACCGTCGTGCGCCCGCGGCCACGCATGCCCGTCGGCATGGAATCCCTCACCCGGGCGCCCGACCGCTTCAGCTTCCCTTCCGGCCACTCGGCCGCCGCGTTGTCCATCGCCCTGCCCATCGCCCACACCCTGCCAGGCCTTGGCCTCGCCGTCCTGGCTGTCGGCCTCATCGTCGGATTCTCGCGCTGCTACCTGGGCGTGCACTATCCCGGCGACGTGTTGGCCGGCTGGGCGCTCGCCGCGTGCGGCGTGCTCCTGGCGGGACCGGCTCTGGCACTGTTCTGACCGCCGAAAACCTTCACGGCGTGGGCTGAAACCGGACCGGCGCCGGGGACCGGCTCTAGGGGCCGGACGCGCGGACGCGCACGGCGTCGGCGACGACGACGGCGCCGGCGGCTCCGCGTCGCAGCAGGGCGACGTGACTCCAGCCGGCGGGGAAGCTCCATGTGCCGAGCGTGTGCCAGACGCCGTCCTGTGTCTGGTCGGCGGTGGGGGTGGCCAGGGTGTCGCCGACGGCGCCCGTAACGACGTAACGCGCGGCCGTGGACCGATTGGCCCCGGGTGTCCAGCGGGCGTCGATGGTCCGTGTGGCGGGCGCGTCGAGGTGGAAGGAGAAGACGACGGCGTCGTCGGTAGTCGGGCTGGTGGAGGCCCAGCGGTAGCCGGCGGCGTAGTAGTCGGGGGTGGAGTCTGACACGACCCAGGAGCCGACGACGGTGACTGCAGCGACCGTGGAGTCGTTGTACGCCGTGTCGTCGTCCACGACGGTCTCGCCGCACGCCGTCTGGATGCGGTGCATGTAGTCGATCCACGGCCAGTGCTCGCCCGGGTCGGTGCGGTTCTCGGGCTGGAGCTGGCCGTGTCCGACGATATGCTGCCAGTCCCGGGGAATGTCGCGGTCGCGGGTGATGTCGCACACCAGCTCGGCGGACGCTTCGATCTGGGATTCGGGAAAGGAGCTCTGAGAGGCGTAGCCGGCATGCTCGATGCCGATTGTGAAGTCGTTGCTCTGCACGCCGTTCAGCCAACAGTCTGCCATGTGGTCGAGGGTGCAGTCGTAGATAGCGGCAATGTGCCATGCCCGGTCCTTCTCCCGCACCAGCTGTGAGATCTCGCTGCCCGTCTCGTCGACGACGTAGTGCGCGCTGACCTGTGAAACCGGGTTGTCCAGCCAGCTCCAGCAACCGGTATAGGCACCCTCGCACGTGTGGATGATGATCATGCGCGGGATGCCGGTGGAGTCGGCCGGACGGGCGTTGAAATTGGGGGAAGGCCGCCACACGGCGGGGGCGTAGTCGGTGGTGCTGCCGGTGTCCGGCGGCGCGCAGTCCGTGCTGGCGTCGGCGACCACGTGGGGCGGGGCCAGGCCGGAGGCCTGCGCCTGGCCGGTGGCCGTGCCCTCCGCGACGGCGCCGGGCAGCGCCGCCGTGGCCAGCTCGCCACCGGGCAGGCGTCGCAGCCCGCGCTCCGCGGCGCCAAGCACCTGGCGCACGTACGCGTCCCGGCCCCGCGGCAGCTCTATGCCGCTGTAGCGCGCCAGAAGAGGCTGCCAGGCGGCCGGGTCCGCTCGCTGGATCCCGGCCCGCGCGGCCCATGCGCCCAGTAGCGCCGCGGCTGCCCGGATGTTGGACGCCGAGTCGAATCGCGCGGCGTCGTCGCTGACACCGGCGAGGGCGGCGCCTTCCGCCAGTCGTCCGCCGCGCAGGGCCATGACGCCGAACGCGGCCGCTCGTCCCGGCAGCTCCCCGCCCCGCACCATCTGCCACCGGGTCTCCACCCAGCCGATGGCTCGCAGCAGCGAGAGCGGCACATCAAACTCGGACGCCGCAGCGGAGAAGTCATTGTCGAACCGGGAGGGAACGGTTTCCAGGGGCTCGAGGGGGCCGGCCGAAACGCCGGCACCGGGGACCCGATCCAGGCTGGCGATGGGCGCTTCGTTGCACACCACCGGCGGCTCTACCACATCGCGGTTGCAGCCGACGGTCACGGCCAGCGGCACGAAGGCGGCAACCACGCAGGCACGGCGCGCAAACGGGGCGGAGCGCCGCACGTCAGGACCCTTCCTGCAGGTCCAGCACCAGGCGGGCGGGATGCTGGAGCTTGAGCACGCGGAACGGCACCTGCCGGTCGAGGCCGAGCGCCCACTGGACCTGTCCTTCGAAATCGCAGGTCAGGGCCATCTCCTGGAGCACCGGGAAGTCGGGCTTCTGCCGGCGATCCTCGATGGTCGCATGACCTGCCTCGTCGTGGGCCTGCGCGGGCTCGAGCCGCACGACGAGCGTCGCCTTCCCGGCCAGCGACACGTGCCGGCCCGAGCCGCACGCCACGACCGGCGGATTCACGTATGTGATCCGGTAGCCGGGCAGCGTATCGCCCGCCCTCTCGAATACGACCCGCTCGAATCCTGGATGCCTGCCCGCGCGCACGTCGCGCAGCACCCGCGGCCGGATGGGCGCGGGCGGCATTTCGAGCGTGATAGTGACCGGCATGAAGGGGTGGGCGGAGTCCAGGGCGGCTGCAGCGGCAGCCGCGGCCGCTACGGCAGCCGACGTGTCCGGCGTCGGCGCCGCGTTGCCGTGGCCCGTCACGTTCCCGCGAGCTGGCGATGCTGCACCGGCCGACGACGTCGTGTCAGTTGGCTGCACCGCGGCCGCACGCCGCACGGTGTCCGCGCCCGTCGAGGTTACTGCCACCGTATCGCCCCGCTGTTCCACGGAAGTATCGGGAGCGGCTTCTTCACCCGTGCCCTGCGGCCGACCGCTTCCGCGGTCACCGCATGCGCCCAGGGCCAGCGCCACGACGAGCACGCATGCGCTCCAAAGGCTCGGCATCCGGAAGCGTGGACGGGACATCAAGATCCTCCGCGGACGGGACACAGCGGCACGGACAACCTGCCACCCAATGTAATTCCGCCCGGGAACCCGCGGCACCATACCCGGCGAAGCCGGCATCACCCCGTCTCCCCGGCGGAAGGGCGGCGGAGGAGGGGAGGTCGCCCCCTCTCCCCGGCGGAAGGGGGCGGGAGGCGGAGGGAAGGTCGCCCCGTCCCCCCGGCGGAAGGGGGCGGCGGGGTGTGGGTCTCCCTGTCGGCGGGGCGGCGTGGAAGGGCGGAAGCGCGCTCACCCGTCCAGCATTTCCTTCATGTTCCTGAAGAAGTTCTCACGCAGGTCCTTTGACTCCTCCGGAGACAGAACGGACTCGGCCTCGCGGATTTCCAGGAGACCTTCGGGGATTTCCTCCAGGTAGCGGGACGGCAGCACCTCGACAACGTCGCCGCCGCGCCGCCGGGTGCGGCAGCGCGACAGGGTGAGCCGCCTCTTCGCCCGCGTGATGCCTACGTACAGCAGGCGTCGTTCTTCGGCGAGGGCGTCGGCCTCGCCGTCGTCGAGGGAGCGGGCGTGAGGCAGCATGCCCTCCTCGAGACCGATGAGGAACACGTCGTCGAACTCGAGGCCCTTGGCGGAATGAAGGGTCATGAGGGTGACGACGTCGGCGTCGGCGTCATCCTCGTCCGCGTCGGGTTCCTCCAGGTCGGCGAGCGCCAGGTGCGCCAACGCATCGGCCAGGGTGGGTGGGCGCCACGCGTCGTCGCCATCGTCCCCGTCCGCCGACTCCGCCGTCAGCAAAAGTGCCGCCGGGCCGCCGTCCTCCACGCGGTCGGCGGCCTCGGCCCAGCGCCGGCGCTCGTAGCGTGCCAGCGTGCCGGCGAGGTCCCGCAGGTTTCCGATACGCGTTTCCGCGTTGTCGGTGCGGCGGTCGTTGCGGATCATGTCCTCCAGGCCGACGTCCCGGAACAGCTGCAGGGCCCAGCGGGCGATGGGCGGCAGGCCGGTGGCCGGCGGCGGATGGCGCGCGGCCTGCTCTGCCGCGCGCAACGCGTTCCGGCGTTCATCGAGCAGGTCCAGGAACTGGCGCACCGACGCGGCTTGCGGTGCGCCTACGTCGTCGTCGGTAACGGCCGCCAGCGCCCTGGCGAAGGGCACTGCGTCCGCGCGGGCTTTCTCGGCCACGCGCGTCACGGTGGTGCGGCCGATGCCGCGGGTGGGCACGTTGATGATGCGGCGCAGGGCGATCTCGTCCCGTGGGTGCACCATGACACGCAGGTACGCCAGCGCGTCGGCCACCTCCTTGCGGTCGAAGAACGACGTGCCGCCCACGACGCGGTACGGAATGCCCTTGGCGCGGAACACTTCCTCCAGCGGCCGCGCCTGCGTGTTGGCGCGGTAGAGCACGGCGAAGTCGCGCCACGCACGGCGCTCGCGGAAGCGGCGCACGCTGATCTCCGCCGCGTGGAGCGGTAGTTCTGCTCCAGCCGGATGACCGACGTGCCCTCGAAGTGGCGCTCGAACTCCAGGATATTGCCGACGTCGGCGCCGCGAAACGCGTAGATGGACTGGTCGTCGTCGCCCACCACGCACACGTTGCGCCGCGCACCAGCCAGGAGGCGTGTCATGTGGAGCTGCACGGCGTTCGTGTCCTGGTACTCGTCCACCATGAGGTAGTGCCAACGGCGCCATACGTCCCGGCGCACCTCCTCGTCCTGCTCCAGCAGCTGCACCGGTAGCAGCAGCAGGTCGTCGAAGTCCACGGCGCCGCAGGCCCGCAGCGTGTCCTCATAGCGGCCATAGGAGTCGGCAGCCAGCACTGCATGCTCGTCCGCGCGCGTGCCGCCGCCAGCCTCCTCCGCCACCTCGCGCCGCGCCTCGTCCGGCGTCACACGCCGCGTCTTCCAGCGAGAGATGCGCGCCAGTCGCCGGCGAACGCACGCACGCGCTCGCGCATCTCGTCCGCCGCCTTGTTGGTGAAGGTCACCACCAGGATGTGCGACGGCTCCACCTTCTCTCCGCGGATCAGGTGGACGACGCGGTGCACCAGCGTCTTCGTCTTGCCGGAACCCGCGCCGGCCAGGACCAGCAACGGGCCGTCGGTGTGCATCACGGCACGGCGCTGCTCGGGGTTCAACCCGCGCAGCCAGGTGGATTCTCCCATGTGAGTACGACTACGATGCGGGAAGGGCTCTGTCCGTGGCCGGGGTCCAGCCGAGGCCGAACGTAAGGACATGACCGGCACCGCGCCAGGCGCGGGAGCGGAAACGGGCACCACCGCCGAGCGAGTTCCCGCTTTCCGCTCTCCGCTTCCCGTTTCCTACATGCCGGCGGCGCCAACCACGTCAAGACGGGACGCGCGGATCGAACGTGGCGCCCGCAGGCAGCACGTGGAGCCGGACGTCCGAGGCGCTCAACGGCGTACCGCGGGACGAGATGCGGGCCCGGCGCGCGTCCAGCACGATTACGGCGCTCGCGCCCACGACGTGCCAGGTGCCGTCCGGGCGAACGACCAGCGCCGTGGACTCGTCGATGCCCACGCCGAGGCGGTCCGGATGCGACAACACGACGGACAGCAGACGGTTCAACCGCTCCCGCCTGATGAAATGCTGGTCGACGATGGCGTTGGTGACAAAGCCGAACCCTGGCTGCAGCTCCATCACACCCCGGGCCACGCGCGGGAACTCGTCGCCGAAATAGCCCATGGTGTCGGCCTGGGCGTCGAGCTGCGAGCCGGTGATCATGGAGTCGGACATCACGGCGGCACCGGCCGATGTGCCGCCCACGACGGCACCACCCTGCCACCGTCGGCGGAGGGCGGCCAGGACCGGCGTTCCCTGCAACGCAGCGGTGAGCCGCGTTTGATCGCCGCCCGGGAACCACACCCCGTCGGCACCGGCCACGAGGTCGGCGGCGCCGGAGTCCATGGCCTGGGTGTGAGTCAGCACGACGCTGCGCGCGTCGGCGCCCAGCTGCCGCAGCTGTTCCGCCTGCTGTGCGCCGGTCTCGTCGGGCGTGGCACTGGCCATGGGCAGTACAACGATCTGGGCGCCCACGCCGCCGGCCAGATCGACGAATTGCTGCATGAGCTCCGGCGGCCGGGCCCCGCCACCGACGATGAACAGCGTACCGGTGCCGGAGCTGGTATTTGTCGTGCCGGGACTGCAGGCGAGGAGACCGAGGAGCGGAATGAGCAGCGAACGCCTCATGATAGAGCCCCATCAACAGGTTGTTCGGCGTAAGGCAAAGGCGGTCGGCGCGCAATGTAAAGGTGGGGCGTAGGATGGACCAGGCCCGGAGCGGATTCCGCTCCGGGCCTGGCGAGCAGCAACGAGGCGACACGCCCTTGTCAGCCTCCGCTGCCGGTCTGCGTGCTGTCGGACGCCTCGCTCCTGTTGCACCAAGCGCTCACGACCGGCGGCATGGCCAGCGTGCCATCGTTGAGCACGACGATCGCCCGAACCGATGCCGCGGGATCGAACGTGATCACGACATCCGCCTGGTCCTGCGCCACGGTGAACGGAGCCACCTGCACGTAGAGCCAGGTGCTGTTGCGACCGATCTGCAGCGGATACGTGCCGGCAGCGATCACGGTGCTGTCCGGCAGGGTCACATCCTTGCCCAACGTGATGGTCGCCTGGGTGAACAGCATGCGAACCTGGCCGTAGGTGCCGGGGTCCAGGTTGGCGTTCGCCACCGTCATGCCGTCCGTGGGCAGGTTCATCAGGTCGATGGTGGTGCCGACGGGCACGTCGATGGTGACCCAACGGCTCTGGTACATGCCGTAATGGTCGCCGCCGTAGCCCGTGCTGCTCGTGCTGTCCTGGCCTGCGGTGTCCTGCGACATGGTATCCTGCGAGAACTGCATCACCTGGATTGCGGCCAGGGTCACCTTGATGGAGTCGACCGCATCCGGCGGGATCACGTCATGCGAGAAACGGACATCGTGATCCCCCCACTGAATGGTGAGGCCGGAGTCCGGGACGGCCGTTGCGGACGGTAACGTGGCCGACTTGAACACGATGCGCGTGTTCCCCGACTGAACCCCGGCACCAACGCCTGTGTCGCACGCCGCCAGGGACAAACCGAGCAACGAGGCGACCATGACATACCGCGAGTACTTCAGCATCTGCCATCCTCCTGCAAAGACATACACACCACTCCTGAACCACAAGGGCTGATGCCGGCACTGGCTCAGGCAAGGATGAACCCGGGGAGTCGGGACTTTGTGAAGATGCACAACCCGGGCCGCGCCGTCGAGGGGCGACGTCCGGACGTCCCGAAAAGCGAAAGTCGCCCGGGCTGATCCATCAGCCCGGGCGGCCTCGCCCTCCCCGTTTATGTTGCGGCCGACGCCGCAACATCCATCACGGGCCGTTCGGACCATTCGTCCCCGCGCGTGCCGTCGTCCAGGACGACGATGGCTCGCACGGACGCGGCCGGATCGAACTCGACGACCACATCGGCCTGGTCCTGGGTGACGGTGAACTGCGCCGTCTGCACGTAGAACCAGTCGCCGTTGATGCCGCCGATTCGCAGTGGATAGGTGCCTGCGGCCATGACGGTGCTGTCGGGCAGCGTCACATCCTGGCCGAGGGTGATCTGTGCATCACTGAAGAGCAGGCGCACCTGTCCGTAGGTGCCGGGTTCCAAGGCGCCCGCTGCCACGGTCAGTCCTTCCGTGGGAAGGTTCATCAGATCGACGGACGTGCCATCTGGCACATCGATCGTGGTCCAGCCGGACGGCGCGCCGGCAGGCCCGCCCATGCCGGCCGTGCCAAAGGTCCGCCGCCATTGCTTCACCTGGATGCCCGTCAGCGCCACATTGATGGACGTGACGGCGTCCAGTGGAATCACGTCGTGGATCGGACCCGTCCCGTCACCCGGGCCCATGCCCAGGATCGTGGGTCCGGGTGTGGGAGCCACGGCTGCGACCGGCGCTGCCGCCGGCACCAACAACACCTGAGAGTCTACTCCGCCAGCGGGGCCAACCCCATCCGCACACGCGGCCAGGGAGAGTCCCAGCACTGAAGTCATGAGCGCGTACCGCGTGAATATCGACATCCGCCCGCCCTCCCTTCACATGACGCCTGATGTATTCCCCGATTCCCCCCCATCCTGCAATCGAGTCGACTCGTGATAATGACGTTGGACGCAAGCGTCCGGTCACATCCCGACCCGGTTTCTGCCGGTCCGGAAGCCGGGGTGCCGGGTTGCGTCGACGTCGAGAAATCTTGATGTTTTGGCCTCATGAAGACCGCAGAGCCTGTCGCAGAGATCCCGTTCTGGCTGGAGGTGAACGGCCGCCGGGTCGCTACGTGGACCTGTTCGCCGGGCGCGTACCGGGAGTTGGCGCTCGGGCGGCTGGTGGCGGAGGGCTACATCCCTCCCGTCGGCCCCGTGCCCGAGCTGGACCTGGTGGACGACGGGTGGGCTGCCGGCGTCCGGGTGCAGCTGCCCGAGCCGGACGTGGCCCGCGCGGAGGTGGAGCGCCGGCACCGCCAGGAGCACGGGTGCGGCGTCCTGCACTTCGCCACATGCGAGCCCGCCGCACTCAAAGCGGACCGCAGGGGCGTGCCCGAGGGCGACTGGCCCGGTCTGTTCGCCGTACTCTACGGCGACGACCGGAGCGGGTCCGGGTTGCACGCGGCCGCGCTGAGCGACGGTGAGGTGCTGAAGCACAGGATCGAAGAGGTGGGCCGTCACAATGCGGTGGACAAGGTCGTCGGCGCGGCGCTGCTAGCCGGGGAGTCACTGGCCGGTCTGGGTCTCGTGATCTCTGCGCGCATCAGCGGCGATATGGCATTGAAGGCGAGTCGCGCCGGGCTGAGCTGGATCGTTACGCGCTCGGTGCCTACGACGCTCGCCCTCACCGTCGCCGCTTCCGCCGGACTGGCCATCCTGGCCCGGGCCCGTGGCCCGGAAGCGCACCTCTTCGACCCCCGCAATCCCCGACACGCCGGCGGGCCCGGCGGTCCCGGATGAACCGCATGTCCCGGATGCAACAGAACCTGGACCGCGACGCCGACTGGTTGTCGGTGACGGCGGCCATCGAGCGCATCCTGGACGCGGTCCGACCGCTACCGTCAGAGCGCGTACGACTGCTGCACGCCCTCGGCCGCACCCTCGCCGAGAACGTCACCTCGCCCATCGACCAACCGCCGTGGGCGAACAGCGCGATGGACGGCTTCGCCGTATTGGCGGCAGATATTGCGGACGCCTCGGAGGCCGCGCCCGTCGTGCTCGATGTCATCGAAGACGTACCGGCCGGCCGGTTCCCCACCCGGACCGTCCAGTCGGGCACTGCCATCCGGGTCATGACCGGTGCGCCCGTGCCGGCCGAGGCCGACACGGTCGTGCGCGTGGAGCACACGCGTCCGGTGGAGGACCACCCGGACCGGATCCGGGTGTTGCGTGGCACGGACGCCGGGCGGAACGTGCGAGCGCGCGGCGAAGACCTGCGAGTGGGCGACACGGTGGTGACGGCCGGCACCGCGCTGCATGCCCCCGAGCTGGGCATGCTGGCCACCGTGGGCCACGACGCCGTATCGGTGACACGCCGACCGCGGGTGGCCATCCTGTCCAACGGCGACGAGCTGGTGGACCTCGACGACTTCGAGCAGGTGATGGCCGGTCGCCGCATCGTCAACTCCAACTCGTACGCCCTCGCCGGCGCCGTGCACGCCGCGGCCGGAGAGCCCATCCTGCTGGGCATCGCCCGCGACGATGAGGCGAGCATCCGGAGCCACCTGGAGGCCAGCCGGGGCGCGGACGCGCTCATCACCACGGCCGGCGCATCCGTCGGCGAGCACGACCTCATGAAGGCCGTGCTGGAGGACATGGGCTTCACGCTCGACTTCTGGCGCGTCCAGATGAAGCCGGGGAGCCCGTTCTCCTTCGGCCGCCTCGATGGCGTGCCCGTCTTCAGCCTGCCGGGCAACCCGGTCTCGGCGCTGGTCACGTTCGAGGTCCTGGTGCGACCGGCACTGCGTCGCATGCACGGCCGGACAGCCGTGCACACGCCCACATTCCGGGTGCGCACGGCGGAGGTGGTGAAGGCGCGGCCGCACAAGACCCAGTTCCTGCGGGCCATCCTGGAAGCCGGCGACCAAGGCGGCCGGCTGGCGCGACTCACCGGCCCGCAGGGGTCGGGCATCCTCTCGTCCATGATCAGGGCGGATGCGCTCCTCGTCGTGCCGCCGGGTTCCGAGCCCGTACCGGAAGGTACTGAGCTCACCGCCATCGCTCTCCCCGTGCCCGACGATGGCGTCGAAGAGCCGGGCCGGCGCACGGCGGCCCGAAGGCGTACGCAGCGACGGTTGCAGTCCCGCCGCGAACATCCGGCGCCTGGGACTTGGAGCTGCCACCTGCAAGCAGCCGCGGAGCGGCTGCGCCCTGCTACCTCAAAAGGCCGCGGCTGCGCCCTGCTACCTGGGCTCGACCACCCGCTCAGGCACGCGGTCCGCGCGTCCGACCAAACGCAGGTTCAGAATCTCGACCCCCAGCGAGAACGCCATGGCGAAGTAGATGTAGCCCTTCGGCACGTGCTGACCGAACGCGTCCGCCATGAGGGTCACGCCGATGAGGAGCAGGAACGACAGGGCGAGCATCTTGACGGTTGGGTGGTGCCGGATGAAGCGGCTGATGGGCCCGGACGCCACCATCATGATGGCCACAGCGACGACGACGGCCGCAATCATGACGGCGACTTCCTCGACCATGCCCACGGCAGTGATGACGGAGTCGAGGGAGAATACGATGTCCAGGAGCACGATCTGGATGATCACCGCGTTGAAGGAGGGCTGGCCGCGCACCCGCGTGCGTCGCTCTTCGTCGCCTTCGAACGTTTCGTGGATCTCGTACGTGCTCTTCGCCACAAGGAACAGGCCGCCGCCGAGCATGATGAGGTCTTTGCCGGAGAACTCGTTGCCGAGCACCGCGAACAGGGGCCCGGTGAGCCGGATCAGCCAGGTGATGGCCAGGAGCAGCAGGATGCGCGAGAGCATGGCCAGGCCGAGACCGACGATGCGCGCACGATCCTCGACCGTCGCAGGCAGCTTGCCGGCCAGGATGGAGATGAAGACGATGTTGTCGATGCCCAGAACGATCTCGAGAGCTGTCAGGGTCGCAAACGCGATCCAGATACCGGGGTCCGTGATCCAGTCCATGGTCGGGTCGGGGCTTCAGGGGACGACGGGTTGAGGACCCGGCAAGGATGTCTCCTGGGCGCCGACCAGGCAACAGGATGGCGGGGGCGGCAACAGCCGGCAGGCGCAGACCACGGCCAGGCCGTCGTCCGCGTGCAGGCGGCAGGTCCACGTGTGCGTCAGATCGGTATTCGCCGCGGACCTGCTGCCTGCATCAGCGCTGCCACCGCGGACTTTCGCTAGTGTCCGCCTTCTTCCGACGGCGGCTGGTGCTCGGAGGGGTGACTCGTCCTCCGTCCCGCCCAGACCACGAGCCCGATGGATATGATGACGAGAACGAACACGACGATGGACGCCGGATCCGTCGGTAATCCGCCGAACAGCTTGCCGACTGTGAACTTGTCGGCGGAACCGGCGGAACTGCCCGCCGCTTGGATCATGAACAGCAGTGACATGGTACCTCCACGTTTTCGCGGGCCGCCGCACTGCGGCGAACCCATTCCGACCGGGATGTGGCCCACGCGTCGGCGCGGGCCGTTGTCTCAGGCGAAAGCGCGTGGAGGTGCGGTGCTGGGACAGGCGAGGCGACCGGCCCGTTCCAGGAAGCGGGCCATGGAAACGCCGTGGGATCGTCGCCAGGCGACCGGGCCGGCGCCGGGCTGGGGGAGCGGAGTGGCCCGGAGCGTGACCGGGGCACGGATCCTGCCCACGGCGCTGCCGTCCGCATCATCGGCGGCCGCGAACGCGTCAAGCCCGACGACCGGAGCAACGGCCGCCTGGTGCTGTACTTGCGCACCGGTGCTCGCACCCGTTCCCATGAAGCCCGGATCGCGCGACGCCGGCAGCGCGCCGACGAATGCCGTCGCGCCGATGATCAGGCCACCGAAAAGGAAGGCGATCGGGCCGGGCCGGTTTTTCGCCATGTCGGGAATCCGTGTCTCGCGGAACAACCACGCAAAGGATAGCGACACATTCATGCAAGTCAATGTTCGTGCCTGTAGCGCGATGCCGGTGGGGGGGACCGGCGCATGACCCTGGCCGACGCCGTGCGCTTCCTGGTCGGTCTGGCGTTCCTGGTGTGGGGTGCGGAACGGTTGGTTCGTGGGTCGTCGAGCCTGGCCCGACGACTGGGCGTGCCTCCGGTGGTCCTCGGGCTGACGGTCGTCGCCTTCGGCACCAGCTCGCCCGAGCTGGCCGTCAGTATCGGGGCCGCACTGGCGGGCCGCCCGGAAATCGCTCTGGGCAACGTCGTCGGAAGCAACATCGTCAATGTGCTGCTGATCCTGGGCCTGTCCGCGACCGTCACGCCCCTCATCGTTTCCGCGCGACTCGTCCGCTTCGACGTGCCGGTGATGATCAGCGTGTCTGCCCTGACGATGCTGCTCGCCCTGGATGGGCGCCTCGGGCGGCTCGACGGCGTGCTGCTGCTGGTCACGGGCGCCGCCTACTTCTTCGTTCTCTATCGAACGGCGCGCCTGACCGGGGACGACAGCGCGCCCCGCGCCGGTGCGCCGGCGACCCGGCCTCCAAGGCACAAGCACGACACGAAACGGCCCCCGTCCCTGCTCCGTATCCTGTTCGCCGTGGGGTTGGGTCTCGCCCTGCTCATCCTCGGCGCACACTGGCTGCTGCGCGGCGCCGTCGCCATTGCCACGGCGCTGGGCGTCAGCCCCCTGATCGTCGGGCTGACCGTGGTCGCCGTCGGCACGTCGCTGCCTGAGCTGGCGACGTCCATCGCGGCCTCCGTACGCCGGGAACAGGACATCGCGGTAGGCAACGTCGTGGGCAGCAATGTGTTCAACCTCCTCGTCGTGCTCGGAACGGTCGCAGTGCTGTCGGGAGACCTGGTGGTCGAGCGGGAAACGCTCCAGCTGGACCTGCCCGTCATGCTCGCCGTGGCAGTGGCGTGCCTGCCGGTGTTCTTCACAGGCTCGCGGATCGGCCGCTGGGAAGGACTCCTGTTCCTCGCCTACTACGCCGCATACATCGCGTTCGTCGCCCTGGAGTCCCTGGCGCCTGCCATCGCGCCCGCCTTCCGCGATGCCATGCTCGGACTGGTGGTGCCCCTGACCGCCATCACGCTCGCCGTCATCGCCTGGCACGAGTGGGTCGCCCGGCGTCGACGGGCCAACGGCGTCGATGGGCCGACCGGCGAACGCTAGCGTCGCCCCAATTCCGTGTCGACCCGGCCCGACACCAGCCCCCCGGGAATCGTCGCGTCCCTGGACGGGATGAACGTCATGGCGCGCTCGGCCAGTGCGCATATGGTCAGCGACGGGTTCACGCCCGGGTTCGCCGACACCGCCGACCCGTCGATCACGTACAAGCCGGGGTAACCCCAGACTTCGTGCCGGGCGTCGATGACGCCCCGCTCCGGTCCGTCGCCCATGACGCAGCCACCCAGCATGTGCGCCGTCGTGGGAATCGCCAGGGCCGTTTCCGTCGCCAGGCTCACCGGGTAGCCGTCCACCTTGTCGGCGACGCGTCGGGCGAGGTCCGTCGCCTCCGGGATCGCCGACGACGGCGCCGTTCCAGTCTCGACCCGGCTCTTCAACGTCCGCCGGAACAGCGACCACGGCGAGCGGCCGAGCCGCAACGACAGCTGGCTGTCCACCGTGCGCATGTACAGCAGGATCATCATGTGCCGCGAAAGGTCCGGGACCAGCACCGCGCGAAGCGTGCGCAAGGGGTGGCGCACCACCATGCGCGCCGCGCCCCATGCACGCGCCAGGAACGTGGCGCCCGGCGCGTGCGGTGTCATTAAGAGTCGGAAGAAGCCGGACCCATCCGAGTACCGCACCGGTTCGAGGTGCGAGCGGTCGTCCGTCTGCACGATGGACGTGATGGCGACGCCCTCCGACATGACCCGGTCACGACGCTGGCTAATCACGCCCATCAGCACCTCGGAGTTCGTGCGCACACCCTGCCCCACCCGGGGCGACAGGCGCGGCAACCCCCCCGTTCGACCTTTCACCTTCAGCAGAAGCGGCACCGTGCCCAGCACGCCACCGGCGAGGATCACGCGCGCCGCACGGTAGGTTCGACGACGGCGGCCCAACACCGACCGGCCTGCCCGCACGTCCAGCTCGTAGCCGCCCGATACCGGCCTCAACCACACGACCTCCGAGTCCGCCCGCACCTCCACCCCCGCACGCTCCGCCAACCACAGGTAGTTCCGGTCCAGCGTGTTCTTGGCACCGTGCCGGCACCCCAGCATGCACCCGCCGCACTGGATGCAACCGGTGCGGTCCGGCCCCGCACCCCCGAAGTACGGATCCGGCACCGTCACGCCCGGCTCGCCGAACCAGACGCCCACGTTGGTCAGCCGGAATGCCTCCTCTCGCCCGAGATCCCGCGCTACCTCCCGGATCACTTCGTCCGCATACGTTACGTACGGATTTCGTGCTACACCCAGCATGCGACGCGCCGTTTCGTAATGCGGCGCCAGCTCACGCCTCCAGTCGCCGAGGTCCCGCCACGTCGGGGCATCGAAGAAATCAGCCGGCGGCTCCGGCAGGGTACACGCGTACACCAGCGACCCACCCCCCACACCCACACCCGAGAACGCCGTCACATGACGCAGAAACGTCATCTTGAACGGCCCCCGGAACCCCAGCCGCGGCATCCAGAGCCCCCGCTTCAGGTTCCAGTTCGTCTCCGGAAAGTCCCGGTCGCCGAGACGCGGGCCTTTCTCCAGCACCAGCACCCGGTACCTCTTCTGCGCCAGCCGCAGCGCACTCACGCTGCCGCCGAAGCCGGAGCCCACGATGATGAAGTCCCAGTCCAAGGGCGTGCGCCTTTCCGTGCCCGGGTTCAATCCTGCGCTGGACTCGGGCAATCTAAGCGCCGAGACGCAGGGGATGCACGGAACGCAGGGACGGCATCGCCCAGAGTCTCTGAAAGGCGCAGCGCTCCGCGTGATGCGTTGCGTCCCGGGCTTTCGGCTCCCTCTCTGCCCCCCCTTGACGGCCGAACCACGTTGGCGTAGTTATAAACCGCTCAGTCTGACTTGTTGGTCGAACCATGGGGTCCAGTCCCGGGAAACACGCATGGCGCGCAGCCGATTCGAGAATCTGGAGACGGAGAAGCAGGAGGCGATTCTGGCCGCGGCTGCGGAGGAGTTCGCGGAGCGAGGGTACGAGGGCGCGTCGTTGAACCGGATCATCGACGAGGCGGGGATCAGCAAGGGCTCGCTGTATTACTACTTCGAGGACAAGCAGGATCTGTTCGAGACAACCTGGCGCCGAGCCATGGACCGTCTGCTGGCCGATGCCGGGTCGTTCGAAATGGAGGGGCTCGACGCGGACAGGTACTGGGACGAGTTGCGGGAATGGGTTCGGCGGTGGATGGAAGCGCTGCACGCGAACGAGTGGTACGTGACGATCGGCCGGGCGCTGGCGCGCCTGCGCATAGACCCATCGGCGTCGGAGGCGTTGAGTGATCTGCTGAACTGGGGCCGTGGGTTGGCGCGCGAGATTCTGGCGCGGGGCCAGGCGTTGGGGGTGGTGCGCACGGACCTGCCTCTGGATCTGCTGGTGGAGCTGCTCATAGCGATGGACGCGGCGGGCGACCGTTGGTACATGGAGCACTGGGACGAGTACTCGCGGGAGGAGCTGAACCGGCTTGCAGATGCGGAGATGGACATGGTGAGGGACATGCTGAATGCGGCGAACGAAGGGTGGGAACGATGAGGAACTGCAGGCGGGGGCGAAGGCGGGGGCGGTTCGTGGCGAGGCTGCGTTCGCTGCGGGGGGCCGGCTTCGCGGTGGGCGCGGCGGTCGTGGTGGGCGTCGTGCTCGTCGGTGCGGTGCCGTTGGCGGCGCAGCAACCGAAGCTGCCGGACCACGACTCGTTGATCGCGTACCTGGACAGCATGTACCGGGCGCAGTCGTCGCATTCGATCATGACGATGACGGTCGTGCGTGAGCGGGGCACGCGGAAGCTGACGCTGGAGGCATGGACGAAGGGCGAAAAGGACGCGTTGGTGGTGATCCGTGCGCCGGCGCGGGAGGCGGGCACCGCGACACTGATGACGAAGGACGGGTTGTGGAACTACGCGCCGCGGGCGGACCGGCTGATCCGGATCCCGACGGGTCTGCTGTCGGAGAGCTGGATGGGCAGCCATTTCACGAACGACGACCTGATGCGGGAGACGAGCTACGACGAGGACTACACGTCGACCTTGTCGTGGACGGAGCGGGACGGGAAGCGGTACCTGCAGGTGACGATGAAGCCGAAGCCGGACGCGCCGGTGGTGTACACGAAGCTGGTGTTCCTGCTGACGCCGGGCGACTGGGCACCGGTGGTGTGGGAGTACTACGACCAGGACAAGCTCGTGCGGAAAATGACGTTCAGCGACGTGCGCACGGTGTCGGGCCGCGAGCTGCCGATGCGGCTGGAGCTGCAACCGATGGACAAGCCGGATGAGCACACCATCGTGCAGTACGACGAGATGCAGCTGAACGTGTCGGTGAGCGACGACCTGTTCACGCGGCGCGGGCTGCGTCGCGTGGCGGGCTCCTGAGGAACGGGCAGCGGGGACGAGGGACGGGCCGATGACGGGTGGGCGAGCGAAGCGGACCGGCGGACGCGAGTGCGCACGATGATGATCTCGGCGAAGCTGGGCCTGAGGAACCTGACGCGGAACCGGTGGCGTAGCGGCCTGACGCTGGCGGCGGTGGCCGTGGCCGTGGGTCTGATGGTCTGGACGCTGGCGATGTACGAAGGCTGGATCAATGAGATGGTGCGGGGCGCGACGGCGGTGGAGACGGGCCAGGTCGAGGTGCACACGGCGGGGTACGTGGAGAGCCCGCGGATCTATCGGGCGTTCGCACCGGACTCGGGGATGCTGCGGCGGATCATGGCTGTCCGGAACGTGCGGGCCATCTCGCCGCGGGTGAAGGCGGTGGGGCTGATCGGCAACGAGCAGCGCTCGCAGGTGGTACAGATCAAGGGCGTAGATCCGCAGCTGGAAGCGGCGACGACGCCGATCCGGGACGCGATCGTCGCCGGCCGCTGGCTGTCGGATGACCCGGCCCCGTACCCGGCGCCGCGGGAGGTGGTGCTGGGGAAGGGCGTCGCGCAGCAGCTGGGCGTGGGGCCGGGCGACACCCTGGTGGTGTTCCTGGAAGCGGCGGACGGCTCACTGGGCAACGATCTCCTGCAGGTCGTCGGGGTGGTGCGCACGGCGAACACCCAGGTGGACCGCATGGCCGCATACCTGCACCTGAAGGACGCCCAGTACCTGACAGCGCTGGGCGATCAGGTGCAAGAGCTGGCCATCCGCACCACGAACGTGGACGACGCGGAAGCGACGGCCGACTCCATCGCGACCGCGATCGATGCCTTCGCCGGCACGCCGGGCAAGGACGCCGCGCTACCCGACAGCAGCCTAGTCGTGCAGTCCTGGCAGCAGCTCATGCCGTCCGTCTACGAGATGATCCTGCTGTTCCGGCGCTCCTACTGGTTCATGTACCTGCTGATCTACCTGGTGGCCGCGGTGGGCATCCTGAACACGCAGCGCATGAGCGCGGCGGAGCGCAAGCGCGAGTTCGGCGTGATGATGGCCATCGGCATGCGGCCGCGGCGCATGTTCCGGACGCTGGTCGTCGAGACGGCGGTGTTGGGGCTGGTGGGCGCGGCCATCGGTGCGCTGGGCGGCTACCTGCTCAGCCTCTACTACGCCAAGGCCGGCTTCGACATGAGCGTATTCACGTCGGAGGGCTCCTTCTCATACATGGGCGTAGCGTTCTCCGATCGGCTGTACTTCGTGCTCCGTCCCGCCATCGTGATCGAGCCGGTGATCATCATGCTGCTGGTCGCCATGGTGAGTGGCCTGTGGCCTGCCATCAAGGCCGCGCGTATCGATCCGGCACCCACCATCGCGGGGAGGGTCGGATGATCTTCAAGATCGCCTGGCGCAACCTGTGGCGGCATCGCACACGCACGCTGATCATGACGTCGGCGGTGGCGTTGACCTACGCCCTCATGCTGGTCAGCCTCGGCGTCTCGGACGATGGCCACGACCGCATGCTACAGGAGGCGGCGCGCGCGGCCGGCGGCGACATCCTGGTGGATGGCAAGGGCTACTGGAACACGCGGGCCAGCGACATCGTGATCCCGGACGGGGAGGCGGTGGTCCAGGAGGTCCGCGGAGTGAGTGGTGTGCAGGATGTCATGCCGCGGGTCATCATCAACGGGCTCGTGAGCACCTCGATGGACAATCGGCCGCTGCTGCTCCAGGGGATCCGGCCGGAGCTGGAGACGCAGCTCGACAAGGTGAAGCGCGACACCCGCGAGGGCACCTTCCTGACGGGCGACGAGCGCGACCCGATCGTTCTGGGCAAGCGCCTCGTGGATCGGCTGGGCCTCAAGCTGGGCGATCGCGTGGTCCTCACCGCCACGGGGCCCGACGGCGAGCTGACCCGCGCACTCTTCCACCTCTCCGGCGTGTTCCAGACGGGCACCCGCGAGGTAGACGAGATGATGGGCTACACGACCCTGGCCGCCGCCGGCAAGGCCGTGGGCATGAACGGCGCATTGACCCAGATCGGCGTGCGAGCAGACCACGACGCCAACGTGGACTCGGTCGCTGCGCACATCCGCGCCGCCGTCAATCCGTCGGCTGACAGCCTCGAAGTGCTCACCTGGCGCGACGCCGTGCCCGAGATGGTCGGCTTCGTACAGATCGACAACGCCTTCGGCTACATCTACATCATTGTCATCTTCGGCGTCGTCATGTTCTCCATCACGAATACGTTCCTCATGGCCGTGATGGAGCGGGTGCGCGAGTTCGGACTCCTGAATGCCCTGGGCCTGCGCAACATTCGCATCGGACGCCTGCTGCTCACCGAGACCGTGCTCATGACGCTCATCGCCATGGCCGTCGGATTCCTCATCGGCTACGGCGGCCATCTCATCATCAAGCACTTCGGCATCAGCATGGCCTCGTATGGACTGGACGAGATTGACGTGTCCGGTGTCGACATGTCCGACCTGGTGATGTACAGCACCATCGTGCCCATCAAGTGGATCATCGCCTCTATCCTGGTGGCCGTTGCGACGATCGGCAGCGCCGTCTACCCGGCCTGGCGCGCCTCACGGCTCGCGCCGGCCGAGGCGATGCGGTTCTTCGAATGACCTGAGGGAAACCCTGATGAACGATACGACCCTGCGCGCGCAACCTGGAGACGAGCCCGCCACCTGGCAGGATGGCGCGCTCATCCGCATCCGCGGATTGACCAAGGTCTACCATCAGGGCAGCCTCGAGGTGCACGCGCTGCGCGGTGTCGACCTCGACGTTGCCGAAGGCGAGTTCACCGCCCTGCACGGGCCCTCTGGCTCCGGCAAGACGACGCTGCTCAACATCATCGGCGTCCTGGACCATCCCACGTCGGGATCCGTCCACGTGGCCGGACGCGATATCTCCACCCTCGGCAAAGGCGAGGCCGCCGATTTCCGCCTCGACAACGTCGGCTTTGTGTTCCAGGCCTACAACCTCGTGCCCGTCCTCACGGCGTACGAGAACGCCGAGTTCACGCTGCTGCTGCGCGGCATGCCCCCCGCCCAGCGCCGGGATCGCGTCATGCCCCTCATCGAGCGCGTTGGCCTCGCCGACATGAAGGACCGCAAGCCCCACGAGCTCAGCGGAGGCCAGCAGCAGCGTGTCGCCGTCGTGCGTGCCCTCGCCACCAGCCCCAGCATCGTCCTGGCCGACGAGCCCACGGCCAACCTCGACAGCGAGACCTCCGCCGACCTCCTCGACCTCATGCTCGAGCTGAACCAGGAGCTCGGCACGACGTTCCTCTTCTCCACCCACGACGTCGTCGTCATCGAGCGGGCACGCCGCCGCGTCGAGTTGCTGGACGGCCGCGTGGACGGGAAAGGTCGATCTTCGGCCGGATCCGACGAATGAGCGCCGCGCTCGTCGTCGAGACCGGGCCCGGCGGCCTACGCCGGTTCGGGGCTTGGCGCGTCCGGCCGCCTGCACGACGACGGCTGCGCATGACCCTCGTCGCCCTGGGCCTGCTCCTTCTCGCCCTGTTATTCCCGCCCTGCGCCCGCCGGGCCCAGGCGCAGTTCCCCATCCTGCAGCATGGTGCCACGACGCTCGAGCTGGGCGGCTACGTTCGTTCCTTGACAGGCATCCAGGACCTGGGCTACACGCCGCCCACCGGGTCGGCCCGGTCCGGGTTCAACGGCGAGGTGGTCCGGCTGGAATGGCGGCTTTCCATGGGCAAACACGTGGTGTTGAACGTGCACAACCGCCTCCAGGCGCAGATGACGTCGGGCGACGCGCCGTTCGGTGAGGCTGCAGGCATCGGTGTGAGCGTGGTGCCGGGCCGCGCGTTCGACCTGGCGTCGAACCTGCTGACCGCGGACCGGCTGCGGGTGTGGCACGATCTGGACCGCCTCGCAGTGACGGTATACACGGGCGCAGCGGATGTGACGGTGGGCCGCCAGGCGGTAACGTGGGGCATCTCGAGCCTGTTCCCGGTGGCAGACCTGTGGACCCAGTTCAGCCCGTTCGAGCTGGACACGGAGGAGAAGCCGGGCATGGACGGGGTGCGGGTGCTGATGTACCCGGCCTCGGGCGTAGAGGTGGACGGCGTGGTGGCGGACCGGGGCCCGGTGGCTCACCTGTCGGCGGGTGATGTGTCGGCGGGTGCGCGGGCGACGTTCAGCCTGCCATCGGCAGACGTGTACGCCGGGTTCGGCAAGTTCTGGAACGAACTGATCGGGCTGGGTGGAGTGTCGCTGGTGCTGGACCAGACGAAGCTGCGCCTGGAGGCTGCATGGCCGTACGACATGGACGCGTCGGCCATGCAGCTGCCACGCGCGACGCTGGGCGTGGACTGGCTGAGCAGCAAGTGGCAGCTGACAGGTGAGCTGCACTACAACGGCGCCGGTGCCCGGGACGCATCCGGCTACCTGGCGCAGCTCGCCAGTCCGTATTTCACCCGTGGCGAGAGCTATTTCCTGGACCGCTACTATGCCGGCGGCATGGTCGCCTGGCAACCGGATGCCGAGGGTCGCATGAGCATCGTGCTGAGCGCCCTCGCGAACCTGTCGGATCCGAGCTACGCCCTGACCCCGCTGTTGAGCTACGACTTCGGCCAGACCACGAGCGTGTCGGTCGGCGCGCTCCAGACCTTCGGCCGCACCCCCCTGTTTCCGACCACCTTCGGGCTACCACAGCTCCGAAGCGAGTACGGGACGTACGGGAATCTCTGGTTCACGCGCGTTTCGGTCTTCTTCTGAGGGCGTGGCAGATAGCGAAGCGGTGGCGGACACGCGTCGTGCGAAGGTACTGTTCCAGGCGGAACATCGCCTGGCACCACCCGGGGCCGCTGGAGGAAGTGGAGCGCGCCGTGGGCTGCCTGGCCTTCGCCGACAAGGTGGACGTGGAGGTCGATGACGGAAACGCGGACGGCAAGCGGAACTCCGGCTGCACGGCCCGAGGTTCCGCCAACAAACCCGGTGGCTCGCGCGGTCTACCGGGCCATCACCCACCTGAGCCGCGATCTGTTCGGGGGACCGCGGCCGTGGCGACAGTCGTGGGTCATCGACGTCCACAAGGGCGCCACGGGCCCACTCGTCGTACTGCTCATGCTGACGTACGGCAATACGACGACGCCGGCCTGGATCTATCTGGCCTTGCACGGGAGCTACGGCCTGGCCTGGGTGATCAAAGACCGCATATTCCCGGACCGGAGCTGGCAGGTGCGGGTCACCATTGGCGGCGCCGCGGTCACATTCCTGGGGTTGAGCCTGTACTGGCTGCTGCCGTTCCTCCTGGTCTCGGGGGTCGTCGGCACGCCGCCATCGCCCGCCGTGATGGCTGCAGCCGTCGCCGTCTACGCAGTCGGGCTCACGCTCATGCTTGGCGCCGACGCCCAGAAGTACTTCACGCTCCAGCTACGGAATGGCCTGATCCAGGACGGGTTCTTCCGCCATATGCGGCACCCCAACTACCTGGGTGAGATGCTGGTCTACGCAGCATTCGCCCTGGTGGTGAACCACTGGCTGGCGTGGGCAATTCTCGGCGCCATGTGGCTGGCGCTCTTCCTCCCCCGCATGCTGGCCATCGAGGCCTCCCTCGCCCGCTTCCCCACATGGCCCACCTACCACGCCCGAACCGGCTTCCTGCTGCCGCGATCGACAGGACGCTCGTTCCGCTGAGAGTGCCGTCACACGAAGGGCACGAAGGTGAGCAAAAAAACCCGCCAGAACGGGCGCGAGCCCATGCGTGGCGGGTTTTCTTCGCCCGGTCGTGGTGCCGGGCCCAGCCGGGAGCGGCCGGCGCGTCAGCCGGCCGACCAGGTGGTCGTGTGGTTGATGGTACGGTTACAGAACGTGCCCGTCAGGGTGCGCGTGTGCGTGTCCGGGTCATAGGACGCGGACAGGTCCACGGTGCAGTCGCCGGACCCGCCGTTCGCGGTGCTCCACGTGAAGCCGCCCTGCATGGTCATGGTCTGCAGGCCGGACCAGGCGCCATCCACGCGGTTGTGGTGAACGACGACGTGGATGTTCGGGTTGCCATCCACAGTGATCTGCCGTCCGCGCACCGTGCGAACACAAGCGTCCTGTGTGCGGGTCAAATCCATGTCCATGGTCCCGGTCTGGGTGGTGCGATCCCAGTTGCGCACGCGCGTGCCGTCAATGGCGACGTTGCCGCCCAGGCGGCAGGCCACGGTGTCCTGGAATGTGACGGTGATGACGGCTGACGGCGTGATCTCGCCCGTGGTGGTCCCGATGGACGCCAGGGCCATGGTGCTCGACTCGGTGAACGCGTCGTCGGCCATGACGCTGGCGAGGTCGGTGGATTCGTCGGCCGTCAGGCCGTTCTTTACTCCCGTGGAGTCGGCGCACGCAGCAGCGGCCAGCGAGACCACGAGCAACCCGGGCATCCAGCGCGTAATCGTCCTCATGAAGCACCTCCGGTGAATTGCATTGCTTCGGCCAGGGGAGTCGCCAGTGGAGCGCGGGACCGGCCGCTTTCATGGTCCTCAGACGCGGCAGGCGACGGATGCGTTAAATCGTCGCCGGTCGAACCCGCGCCATGCAGGTGCCGGTTGCGTCCGGCTTCGGTCCCATCTTGGCGTGTCAGAACAGCTTCCCCTGCAGCGACGGCTCCTTGTCGGTGCGTGTGCCGATCTTGATGAACGTGGCGATGCGTGGCGTGCCCTCGGCGTGCAAGGTGTCGTGCACGTTCCGGATGGCGGTGAAGATGTCGTTCAGCTCACCCTCCACGTTGGTGCCGTTGGCGTGGAGCTGCGCGTTCAGCCCCGACTCCTCGAGCACGGCGTGGGCGCGCTGCACCTGCTTGCGCACGGAGACGCCGACGCCGATGGGGATGACCTGGATCTCGGCTGTGGCTTTCATGGAATTCCCTGGATCGCGGGGTAAGACGGATTCTCGTGGGTTCATGCAAGGTGCAACTCCGGTGCCGCGCCGTTCACCCGACCCGGTCGCTTCCGAACGTCGTGGGACATATGATGCTCGTTCGTTTTGCTGGGCGCTCAGGTGGGGAAGGACTGGGCGGCCGGTACTGGCAGACGCTGACGCAAGAGACGATGAACGACGTCGTGAAGGCAGCGCTGGACGGCGGCGTCGACTGGTTCGACACAGCGGAATCGTACGGCGCTGGACGCAGCGAGCGTGCGCTGGCGGAAGCGCTGCAGGCGGCGGATCGCGAAAACGGATCGGTCGTGGTCGCCACCAAGTGGCTGCCGATCATGCGCAGGGCAAGCTCCATTCTACGGACCATCGACGACCGGCTGGCCAACCTGTCGCCGTATTCCATCGACCTTCACCAGATCCATATCGGTATCGGGTCACTGTCGAGGAAGAAGGCACAGGTCGAGGCCATGGCCGAGCTGGCGGCGGCCGGGCGCATCCGGGCGGTGGGCGTGAGCAATTTCTCCGCCCGGGCGATGCGCCTGACCAGCCGCGTGCTGGCGCGCCACGGGCTGCCGCTGGCGTCGAACCAGGTGCGATACAGCCTGCTGGACCGGCGCATCGAGACGAACGGGGTGCTGGCGGCGGCGCGGGAGCTGGGTGCGACGATCATTGCGTATTCGCCCCTGGCGCAGGGGCTGCTGTCCGGGAAGTTCCACGACGACCCCGAGCGCGTCAAGCAGCTGAGCGGACCGCGTCGTATGCTGCGCGCGTTCCGGCCGCGGGGCCTGCGGCGCAGCGCGCCGGTGGTGGCGGAGCTGAAGGCCGTTGCTGCGGTGCACGATGCGACGCCGGCGCAAGTGGCGCTGCGCTGGCTCGTGCAGGCACAGGGCGACGTCGTCGTGGCGATCCCGGGCGCCAGCAAGGTGGAGCAGGCGCAGGAGAACGCCGCTGTGCTCGACTTCGAGCTCACGGAGAAGGAGGTTCAGGCCCTGGACCGGGTTTCGCAGCCGTTCCGCTGATCGACGCCATTGCCACCGACGGAGTCTCGCCCGATCATAAGCGGTCCATGATGCGATCCCTGTCCCGACGCGACCGCTGGCGGCGCCTCGTCGGCCGCCTCCTCACGCTCATCGTCCTGGTGGCCGTGGCGTACCTGCTGGTGCTGGTGCCTGCACAAGCCGAGACGGCAGCGTCCACGACGCTGCGCCTCGGGTTCCTCCTACTGGCATCGTACGTGGCGGGTCAGGTGGCGCGGGGGCTCGCGCTGCCCCAGATCACGGGCTACCTGGTCCTGGGGGTGCTCATCGGCCCCGACCTGCTGGGCATTCTGACGCAGGCGAGCGTGATGCGATTGCGCGTCATCGACGAGGTCGCCCTCAGCCTGATCGCGCTGTCCGCGGGTGGCGAGCTGCGGCTCGCCTCGGTGAAGAAGCGCATGCGCAGCATCGGCATGATCACCCTCGCCCAGCTGGTGATCGTGTTCGTGCTGGTGGCGGCCGTGGTGTTCATGGAGCGCGACCTGTTCGACTTCCTGCGGGGCCAGGAGCCGCGGGTCGCCCTGGCCGTAGCGCTCCTGTTCGGGCTCGTGGCCGTGGCCAAGTCGCCCGCCACGACCATCGCCGTCATCACGGAGGAAAAGGCACGCGGACCGGTCACGGACGTCGTTCTGGGCATCACGGTGATCAAGGACGTGCTCATCCTGGTGTTGACGGCGCTCATGATCCCGCTGGCAGCCGTCATCGCACGTCCGGAGCGCGCGTTCGACCTCACCGCCCTGGAACAGGTACTGCTCACCATCCTGGCGTCCCTGGCCGTAGGCGTGTTGTTCGGTTGGATCATCGCCCGAGCCCTGCGGCGGGTCGAGGGCGTGGGGGGCGTGCTGCTGATCCTGGCGGCTGCGTTCCTGTCCGTGCAGCTCTCCGAGACCGTGGGCCTGGAGTACATCCTGCTTTCCATGGCCGCGGGCTTCGTGGTCCAGAACTACTCCGAGGAAGGGCCCGGCATGATCGCCGCGCTGGAGGCGAACTCCCTCCCCATCTTTGCGCTGTTCTTTGCGTTGGCCGGCGCGGAGGTGGACCTGCAAGCGCTGGGGCTGGCGTGGAAGATCGCCGCCGTGGTGCTGCTGGCGCGGTTGGTGGCGCTGTGGGCCGCGACCTACGTGGGCGCGCGCCTGGCGCATTCCGAGGCGGCGATCCGCAGACGGGCGTGGACGGGATTCGTCGCCATGGCAGGCGTGTCGCTCGGCATCGCGCACCTGATCCGTGACCGGTTCCCGGAGCTGGGTGCCAGCATGGCGACGATCATCATCGCGCTCATCGCCGTCAACCAGCTTCTGGGCCCGCCGCTGTTCCGCTACGCGCTGGTGCGCTCCGGGGAGAGCGGCGGCGCGTCCGGCGGCGACTGACGTGCCCGGAAATCCGCCGGCCCGTCTCCCGAATCAGTCCCCGCCGGGAAAGTGCAGCTGGTCGGGCGCGTTCGGCACGACGCAAAGGAACTCGAACGGGCCGTCCAGCACCTCGTAGGAGTGCGTCACGCCCGCAGGGATGTAAAGCGTGTCATCGGGTCCCACCTCGTGGACATCGTCCCCCACCGTGATGCGGGCCCGGCCCCGGAGCACGTACTGCTCATGCTCCACGTCGTTGCTGTGGGTGGGGATGCCGCCGCCGGCCTCCATGACGAAGCGACGCATCACGAAATTGGGGGCGCCTTCGTCGGGCCCGAGCAGCACCTGTATGTGCGTGTCCCGGCCCGCCTCCACCGCCTGGCGCGGCACGTCGTCCGCCGGCCTCACGACGCTGCGTCCGCCCTGTGCCTCCTGTTCTGCCATCACGTCTCCTCGGCTGTCGTTCGCTCCGGTTCGGCTTCTGCACGCGCCGCACCGTTCGCCGCCGGCTCCGCAGGGAAAGGGCTCCGTCGTGCGGCTGCATTCAAACCCACAAAGGTCTTGCGGGTTCCGGCATTTCCCCCCCTTGGCACCGGGACGCCGTTGCCACACTATTCATCGGCCGCGCGACACGAACGTCCCGGCCTGGACCTTTGGAGCAAGCGGAGCGCGCGCTCCGGATGACGCATGATCGACCTGCCGCGCCAGTCTCTGCTGAACCTCGATATCTTGCCGCAGCCGGACGACCTGACGTGCGGCCCCACCTGTCTGCACGCCGTGTACGGATTCTGGGGCGAGGACCTTCCCATCGACCAGGTGATCCGGGAGGTGGAGCCGCTGGATTCCGGCGGCACGCTGGCCGTACAGCTGGCGGTGCACGCCCTGCGGCGTGGGTACCGGAGCGCCATCCACACGTTCAACCTGGCGGTCTTCGACCCGACATGGTTCCGCGCGGGCGTCGACCTGGCCGACAAGCTGCGACAGCAAGCGGCCGCGAAACCGGACCCGAAGCTGCGCGCGGCCACACGCTGGTACCTGGAGTACCTGGCGCTGGGCGGGCGTCTCGAGTTCCAGGAATTGAGTCGCAACCTGCTGACCCGACCGCTCGCGGAGGGCAGGCCCATCCTCACCGGCCTGAGCGCCACGTACCTGTACGACTGCGCTCGCGAGGTCGAGGAAGATGGCCAGCTCCGCTACGACGACGTGCGCGGCATGCCCACCGGCCATTTCGTCGTGCTGTGCGGCTACGACCCCGACCGCGATGAAGTGCTCGTCGCCGACCCGTTGTTCGAGAAGCCGCGCTACGGCGGGCACCAGTACGTCGTGTCTTCGGCGCGCCTGCTCACCGCCCTGGCGCTGGGCATCCTGACGTACGACGCGAATCTGCTCATCCTCGAACCCGGGTCGGAGGAGGTTCCGTGAGATCGCTGGTCGTCGTCGAGAATCCGCGCAGGTGGCCGTTCGAGCTGGAAGGCATCGATGTAGTGTCCGCCCGGGCGTACCTGACCGAGTCGGAGTACTCGGAGCTGCGCCGCGCGACGGTGTTCAACGTGTGCAGGGATTACGGCTACCAGAACACGGGGTACTATGTTTCGCTGCTGGCCACCGCCCGGGGGCACCGCCCGCTGCCCTCGGTCAACACCATCCAGGCGCTGGGGCTGTCGCCGGTCATCCGTATCGCGTCCGACGAGCTGGACGAGATGATCCAGCGCAGCCTGACGCACCTGCGCTCCGGCGAGTTCGAGCTCAGCATCTATTTCGGACGCAATGTGGCGAAGCGCTACGATCGGCTCAGCCGCGCACTCTTCAATCAGTTCCCGGCTCCGTTCCTGCGGGCGCGCTTCGTCTGGGAGGACGACCGCTGGCGACTGCAAAGCCTGCGGCCCATTGCCACCAGCCAGATCCCGGATGCCCACCGCGATTTCGTGCTGGAGCGCGCGCGGGAATATTTCGCGCGGCCGACCCACGTGCGGACGCGCAAGCACGAGTACTACTACGACCTGGCCATCCTGTGGAACCCGGCCGACCCGACCAGCCCGTCCGACGAGCGGGCCATTCGCAAGTTCACCCATGCGGCACAGGCATCGGGCATCCGCGCGGAGGTCGTGGGCCGCGACGATTACGGCCGCATCGGCGAGTACGACGCCCTGTTCATCCGGGAAACGACGGCCGTCGACCATCACACTTACCGTTTCGCCAGCCGGGCCGAGGCACTGGGCATGGTGGTCGTCGACGACCCGGAGTCCATCATCCGCTGCACCAACAAGGTCTACCAGGCGGAGCTGTTCCTGCGCCACGGCGTGCCGGCGCCGCACACGCTGCTGGTGCACGAGGGCAACGTGGACGAGGTGGCGCCCGCCGTCGGATTCCCCTGCGTGCTCAAACGGCCCGACGGCTCCTTCTCACAGGGCGTGGTGCGCGTGGAGGATGAAGCGGAGCTGCGGGCGGCGCTGCCCGCACTGCTGAAGGAGTCGGAGATCGTCGTGGTACAGGGCTGGGTGCCCTCGTCCTTCGACTGGCGCATCGGCGTGCTGGGCGGCCAGGCGCTGTTCGCCTGCAAGTACCACATGGCGCGGGGCCACTGGCAGATCGTGCGCAACGAGCAGGGCCGGCGGAGCTACGGCAAGGTGGAAGCGTTCCCGCTGCACGCCGTGCCCCGCGGCATCCTGGCGCTGGGCGTGCGCGCCGCGTCACTCATCGGGAACGGCCTGTATGGCGTGGACATCAAGGCGATCGACGGGCGGCCGCTGGTCATGGAGGTGAACGACAACCCCAACATGGACGCCGGCTACGAGGACGGCGTGCTCAAGGACGACCTCTACGACAGCGTGATGCGCTACTTCCGCCAGCGCTTGGACGCGCGCACCGCCGGAGGGCTGCTCTGATGCGGGCGCCGCTACGCCTGTTCCAGGCGTTCGGCGTGGAGATCGAGTTCATGGTGGTGGATCGCGACACGCTGGACGTGCTGCCCGTCGTCGACCAGCTGATCCACGGCATCGCGGGCGAGTACGCGTCGGAGGTCGAGCTGGACGGCCTGGCGCTGTCCAACGAGCTGACCCTGCACGTGGCGGAACTCAAGACCAATGGGCCCACGCCGCGGCTCCAGGGCGTCGCCGCCCTCTTCCAGGAACAGATCCGCGCCCTCGATCAACGCCTCGCCCACCTGCACGCGCGGCTCATGCCGGGCGGCATGCACCCCTGGATGGATCCGCACGCCGAGATGCGGCTCTGGCCCCACGACTACAACGCCGTCTACGAGAAGTTCGACGAGATCTTCGACTGTACCGGCCACGGCTGGGCCAACCTCCAGAGCACGCACATCAACCTGCCGTTCCGCGGCAACGAAGAGCTGGGCCGCCTGCATGGCGCCATCCGCCTGGTCCTGCCGCTGATCCCGGCGCTGGCCGCCAGCTCGCCCATCCTGGAAGGGCGCGTGGGCCCCGACCTGGACAACCGCCTGCGGGCGTACCAGGGCAACGCCCGCCGCGTGCCGTCCGTATCCGGCCTCGTGGTGCCCGAAGCCGTGTTCACGCGCCGGGACTACGAGGAGCAGATCCTGCACCGCATTTACCGGGACCTGGAGCCGTACGACCCCGACGGAATCCTGCGCTACGAGTGGGCCAACGCCCGGGGCGCCATCGTTCGCTTCGACCGGAGCGCCATCGAGATCCGGCTGGTGGACGCCCAGGAGTGCCCGCGTGCCGACCTGGCGGTTACGGCGGCCATCGTGGCCGCCGTGCGAGCGCTCGCGCTGGCCGACCCGCCGCCCGGCTTGACGCGGCCTCCCGCTACCGAAGCGCTGGCCGCCATCCTGGACGCCACCATCGCCCGGGGCGAACAGGCGGTGATCGAGGACGACGAGTACCTGGACAAGCTCGGCCTCGCTCCCCCGATGACCGCGGGTGACGTCTGGCGCCACCTGGTGGACTTCCACATGCGTTCGGATCCGGCGGCCGCGGAATGGCTGCCAGCCCTGGACGTCATCCTGGAGCAGGGGCCCCTGGCGCGCCGGATCCTGCACGCTGTGGGCGCCACACCGGGCCGGACCGCGGAGCCGGCGCGACTTCGTGCAGTCTACGGCCGCCTGTGCGACTGCCTGGTCGACGGCATGATCCTTTCCGTCGAATAAGGTCATGGGCGGCGGCGAGTGCCGCCCGCGGAGGCCGGCGGCAATTGGTGGCCACCAAGCGCACACCGTCGACCCCCAACGGGACGCCGTGAGCGGCAGGGTGCGGGAAATTTGATCGTGCGATCGAACGAACCCGATGCTATGCTATTGACGGTTGTCAAACGCGTAACCGGAGGGACACATGAGGCATCCCCGTATCGTGTCAGTGGCAGGATTGATGGCCGTCACAGTGTTCGTCGTTGCCGCTTGTAGCAAGAGCACAACCGAGCCGTCCGGCAACTCGGCCCTGGTGGGCAGTTACTCGCTGTATAGCATCACACTCGCGGGCCTGCCGACGTTGGGGCCGCCCGCCGCGACGGGAAGCATGTCCATGACGGATACGACGTACGTCGTCGACATCACCGTCAACTCGCCCCCGGCGCCGTCGCAGATGGTGATCCACGACGAGGGCACGTACACCGTCTCCGGCAACAGCATCACGCAGACGTCGACCATCCAGAGCATCCAGTCGGTGGGGACGTATACGCTGTCGAACGACACGCTGACCGTCGATGTGACGGCCGCGGGTCAGGAAACGAAGATGGTCTGGCTGAAACAGTGACGGAACCATGTCGATCGCGGAACTGGCCCGCAGGGCATGGACGGGTCGAGGGCGGCGATTTCAACCTGCCGGCCTCGGAACGGGGCTGACCGCCGGCCTTCTCGCCAGCGCGGCTTCGTTCGCGCCGCTCCACGCCCAGTCGGCTTCCATCACGGGCGTGGTGAAGGCTGAAGGGGACAGCGCAGTGGTGGGTGCGACCGTTCTGGTGGACGGCACGCTGCTCAGCACCATCACGAACCAGAATGGTGCATACCTGATCACCGGCCTGCCTCCGGGCCGCTACACGATACGCGTTGCCGCCCTGGGCTACGCGCCCGGGCAGCGCACGGGCGTCGAGATCGCCGCAGGCGAGACGCGCATGCTGGATTTCTCCCTGACCACCGCGCCTGTGGAGTTGCCCGGTGTCATCGTCACGGCCGCCAGGGCCACGCAACGGGCGGGCGAGTCGCCGGCCAGCGTAGACGTGCTTGCCCGCACGCACATCATCCAGCGCGACGTCACGCAGCTCAACCAGGTGTTGCCCTACGCCTCGGGCGTCACATACGCCGGGGGCACGCTGGACATACGGGGCGCCGCAGGCCTGTCGGGCGGTGTGGGTAGCCGGGTGCTGTTGATGCTGGATGGCCACCCGATCCTGACGGGGGACACGGGCGAGATGGACTTCAATGCGCTGCCCGTGCTGGGCGTGCAGCGCATCGAGATCGTGAAGGGGCCGTACTCGGCACTGTACGGCAGCAATGCGCTGGGAGGCGTCGTCAACATCATCACGACCCCCATTCCGGAAAAGCCGCACACCTCGGTGCGCACGCACTTCGGCGTCTACGACGTACCCTCGCAGTACGAGTTCACCAGCGGCGCACTGACGTACCAGGGCCTCGAGCTGCAGCACGCGCTGCGCCTGGGCGGTGTCGGCCTGCGCATCTTCGGCGACCGGGACAGCAGCGACGGGTTCACCCAGAATGGACAGACGTCCCGCTGGCTGTTCCGTGCGGAGGCGTCTGCGCCGCTGTTCAGCAGCCAGCCGTCATCGATCTACGCCATCGCCGGGCAGCAGGACGTCGGCGAGTTCTTCGGCTGGCGCTCCGCCGGTCAACGGTTCGAGGTGCCGTCGGCGGACCTGGGCGACTGGTACCGCATGGGCTGGATGAACGTGGGCGCCACGCTGGACGTGCTCAATCGGGCGACGACGCTGCTGCGCTTCTCGCCGTACGTCTTCCACACCGCGGTTCGCGACCATTTCCACGACAGCCAGGGCTACCACCGCGCCACGCGCACGGGCTCGTCCGTGCAGCTGTCGCTGGTGCCAGGCCTCGGCCATTCCCTGGCGCTGGGCGGCGAGGCGTCCTACACGACGGTGGCCTCCGACGTCCTGGGCACGCCTGTCGTCCGCGATTACGCCCTCTTCGCTCAGGACGAATTCCGACCCACGCAGGGTCTCAAGCTGTCCATGGGCGCGCGCCTCGACGACCACGCGGTGACGCCCGGCGACGTGAGCATGCAGCTGAGTCCGAAGTTCGGCGTTGTTTTTCAGGCAACGCCGTCGCTGAGCCTGCGTGCGTCGGTGAGCCGCGCCTTCCGGGCGCCCAGCCCGGTGGAGCAGTTCGTTTCCACCACCCAGTATGGCGTGCTGGTGGTGGCCAACCCCGACCTGCAGTCGGAGACGGTCACGGCGGGCGAGGTGGGGGCCACGGCGGACCTGGGACGGGTGTGGGTCGACGGCGCGCTGTTCGAGAGCCGGTTCGACCGCCTGATCCAGCCGGGCCCGGCTCCCGGCCAGTTCTTCGTGTTCCAGTTCCAGAACGTGGCGAAAGCACGCATTCGGGGCCTGGACATGGAGGTGCGCTTCGACATTGCGCCGCGTCTCGTGGGGCTGGACCTGACGTACATGTACCTGGACCCGCGCGACCTGACGACCGGAGAGCCCCTACCCTACCGCTCCGCCCACACCGGCACGGGCACGCTCACCGTGCTGGGCGGCCTGTTCGCCATGGATGTACAGTACCGCTCACGGCTCGAACGCGTGCTCCAGTACCCCGCAGACCCGCGTAGCTCGACAACGCTCGTCGGGTTGCGCTCCGCCTACCAGGTGGCCGGCCTGCTGATTCAGGCCAAGGTCTCCAACGTCCTCCAGGAAGAGCACCTGGAGCTGCAGGAGCGCATCCCCGGCGCCCCCCGCTCCTTCACGCTCACAGTATCCACCGGGCTGGAACCCGGCGGACGGCGAGCGCCCTAGTGGGCACACGTGAGTTCGTGCTGTTCGGCACGGCCCACGTTGCAACCGTGGTGGTCAGTCTCGTGGTGATCGCCACCGGCGTCCACCTCCTCGGCGCGTTGTCCGATGATGCTCAGCAGCGGGCGTCCCGGTGGGTCGGCTGGCTGGTGGTCGTCAACATCTTCGCGTGGCGAGGATGGTTCGCCCTGACGCACCAGTTCCGCATGGGGAGCGACCTGCCGTTGGCCGTGTGCAGCGTCAGCGCCGTTCTGCTCGCTGTCTATTTCTGGCGCCCGAAGCAGGCGATCTTCGACGTCATCTTCTACTGGATCCTCGTGGGCTCCTCCCTCGCTCTGCTCGTGCCGGACCTGACCGAGCCGTTCCCTTCCCTCCGGTTCATCTCCTTGTTCGTGACCCACGCCGTGAGCCTGTTCGGGCTGATCTACCTCGTCGTCGTCCGGAAGGAGACACCCTCCGACGAGGGCTATTCCCTGGCGGCCCGCGCCCTGGCCATCTACGCGATCGTCGTCGCCCTCCCCCTCGATTGGGCTCTGCACGCCAATTACGTGTACATGCTGTCGCCCCCCGAGACGCAGTTCGCGCTCATGAAGCTGCTTCCGCCCTGGCCCTGGTACTGGTTCGTCCTGCTGGCGTTCTTCTACGGCGTATTCCGCTTCGTGCACGCCATGCACGCCCACTACTTCACATCCATGCGGGCGTCCAGCAAGCAGTACGCGGAGTGAACTGAATGCTGCAGGATGCGCTAGGATGCTTCGCTAGGATGCTTCGCTAGGATGCTTCGCTAGGATGCTTCGCTAGGATGCTTCGCTGGATGCGTCGCTAGGATGCTTCGGTAGGTGTTTCGTTGGGAAAAGCTTCGCGCAGTGCGTCCACCAGCCGGGCGAGGCGGGCGCGCGTCCGTCTGGCGGTGGATGCCCAGATGGCGCGAGCCGTGGCGAGCGCGCCAGCGAGCGCGGCGGCGGCCACGCCGATGGATTCCAGAACGCCGGCCGGCTCCAATCCGCCGGCCAACGCGCCCCCCAACGCCAGGAAGACGAGCACGGCCGCGGTGCCGGCGGCCACACCGACGCCTCCGCGATCTGCGAGGATGAGGACACGGGTGTGGCCGTTTCGGGGAACGATGTCGACCGACACCTGCGTGGGCGTCGCCGTGCTGGTCCACTCCATGCCCCCGCCGGTCCATCGGGACGTGCCCTGGACGCGGAGCACGCGGCGGATGACCGCCACGGTGGAAGCGGTGTCGTCCTGCGTGATGGCGCGGTCGACTTCGAACTCCACCTCGAAGTAACCGGGTCCGCCGAACAGCCGCGCGAGCCAGCCTTCCCGGGCCACCGGGAGCGAGCGCGCGGCCTCCGCGACGAGGTCGGCGTCCAGGCCCACTTCCCGCGCGATTGCCTGGAGCTCCTCCAAGGTCAGTCCGTCGCGGGTGCCCGGCGCCGCGGGCTCGCGCCTGCCTGTGGCGGCCGCGCGCCGCAGGATGAGCGCGAACTCCTCGTCAGAGTACCGTCGTTCGGTCATCAGCCGTCCTCGGGCAGCGGGATCCTGGGACGGGGTACATGTCGGACTTCGCCCAGCGTCGTGTACCGCTCGGCGCCCAATCGGCCGACGGGGCGAAGCGCTTGCGGGTCCACCAGCAGGCGCTCCGGATCCTCGAGCAGCGTGTCATGCAACCTTACCATCGTGACCTGGCCGATGACCAGCGTGTTGGGCGCGTCGCCCAGGTCGACCTCACGGAACAGGCGGCACTCCAGCACGGCCGGGCAATCCCCAACGAAGGGTGCGTCGACAGTGTCGGCCTCGGCCATGGCCAGGCCGGCCACGTCGAACTCGTTCACGTCGGCCGGGTAGTCGCCCGCCGTTCGCACCATCGCCGCCAGGTGGCGTTCCGTGACCACGTTGACGCAGAAGGCGCCGCTGTCGCGAATGTTCGCCAGTGTATCCTTCGGCCCACTGTGCCGCCGGGCGATGGACGCGCCGACGAGCGGCGGTGCGGCGGAGAGCGCGTTGAAGTAGCTGAACGGCGCCAGGTTGGGCACGCCCCGGGCCGATCGCGTGGAGATCCAGCCGATGGGGCGCGGTACCACGAGGGTCGTCAGCAAGGCGTAACACTGGCGGCGCGACAGGTCCGCCGGATCATGCAGGGTGTGTCGCTCGTCGTCGGCCATGACTCGACCTCGCATAGCATGCGGCAGGAATCCTGCGGCACAAGCTGGCGCCGTGACGGACGTGCGGCAACCGGCTCGCTGCAGGCCATTGCGGTCGGGGCATCGGACGGGGAAGTTGAGTTGCAGGCGGGGGCGCGGGCGGGGGCAAGGGCGCGAGCGGGGGCAAGGGCGCGGGCGGGGGGAGGGGCGCGGGCGGGGACGGTTCATCGAACAGGGATACAGGCGGAGAACGTGCTGGAGACCGTCGTCATCGGAGGGGGCATCGCGGGCTGCACAACCGCGCTGGCGCTGTGGCGGCGCGGTGCGGCGGTGAATATCGTCGAGGCGGAGCGGCCGGGCGCTGGAGCTACGGGGGCATCCGCGGGCATGCTGGCACCGCAGTACGAATCGGCCGGGGCGGGTCCTCTGTTCCGCCTGGGCGTGGAGGCGCGCGACCATTACCCGGCCTGGGTGCGGGACATCGAGGCGCTGGCGGGCGAAACGCTGCACCTTCGGCCGGGGGGCATGCTGGTGGCGAACCTGACGCCGGAGGAACACGCGGGGGCGGAGGAGGCTGTACGCTGGCAGCGTAGCGAGGGCCAGCAGGCGGAGCTGGTGGACGCGGCGGAGGCGGTCCGCCTCCAGCCGGGCGTGACGGACGGAGCCGTGTCGTACCTGTGGCTGCCATCGGAAGCGCAGGTGGACACGCAGCAGATGGTGGGCGTGCTGGCCGCCGCGCTAGCCGCTACGGACATCCGACTCATCGCCGGCCAGCGGGTGGCGGCGCTATGCACCGAGGGCGGCGCTGTGCGAGGTGTGAGCCTGGAGGACGGCCGGGAGCTGGCAGCGGACCGGGTCGTGCTGGCGGCCGGCGCGTGGAGCAACGCGGTCGACGGACTGCCACGCGCGGTGCCGCTGCGGCCGGTCCGGGGCGAGATGCTGCGATTCCCGGCCGGCGCGGTGGACCTGGCCCGCCTGGTCACCAGCCACGCCGGGCGCTATCTGGTGCCGCGTGTGGACGGCAGCGTGCTGGCCGGCAGCACGATGGCCGATGTCGGCTTCGACCGCACGGTGACCGAGGCGGGCGTGCGAACCATCCACGACGGGGTCGCCGAGCTGGTGCCCGGGCTGGCGGCCCGGCGCCCGACGGAGCGCTGGGCGGACGTGCGGCCGCTGTCGGACGACACGCTGCCCATCCTCGGCCCGGACCCGGAGCTGGGGGGCCTGTTCTACGCCACGGGATACGGCCGCAACGGCATCCTGCTGGGCCCCATCTCCGGGTCCATCGTGGCGGACCTGGTCCTGACGGGTACGTCCGAGCACGACTGGGGACCGTTCGCCATCGAGCGCTTCGCTGGTTGATCGACGGCGCCGCGGCCGACGCTCCCTTCCCCGGCTCGCGCCGCGGCGTTAGCGTTCCCGCGCCTGGATCGAAGATCCCCTGAACGGAGGCGTTCCGTGGCGGCGATTGTCGCCGAGTCTCTGAGCAAGCACTACCGCGTGAAGGTGCGGCACCCGGGCTTGCGAGGCGCCGTGCGCGCGCTGTTCTGGCCGTCCTACCGTGACGTGCGCGCCGTGGACGACGTGTCCTTCCAGGTGGAGCCGGGCGAGATCGTGGGTTTCCTGGGCCCCAACGGCGCCGGCAAGACGACGACGCTCAAGATGCTCACCGGCCTGCTGCACCCCACGGCCGGCCGCGCCAATGTTGCGGGCTACGAGCCGTGGACGGCCGGCTCCGCCTTCCGGTCGCGCATCGCGCTGGTGCTGGGCAACAAACAGCAGCTCATCTGGGACCTGCCCCCCGAGGAGACGTTCCTGCTGAACCGGGCGGTGTACGGCATCGGCGCGGACGCCTACCGCGAGGCCCGCGACGAGCTGGTGGCCATGCTGGACCTGGGCGACGTGCTGGACAAGCCGGTGCGCCAGCTGTCGCTGGGCGAGCGCATGAAGTGCGAGCTGGCGGCATCGCTACTGCACCGGCCGGACCTGCTGTTCCTGGACGAGCCCACGCTCGGGCTCGACCTCACGGCGCAGGAGACCATCCGCGCCTTCCTGCGGCAGTACCGCGACCGGCACGCCGCCACCATCCTGCTGACGTCCCACTACATGGCCGACGTCACGGCGCTGGCGCCTCGGGTCCTGATCATCAATCACGGCCACCTGCTCTACGACGGCGCCCTCGCCGACCTCTCGCGCCGCCTGGCGCCGATGCGGCGCATCGAGCTGGTGCTGGCGCAGCCGGTCCCGGCTGCCGACCTGGCCCGCCACGGGCGCCTGCTGGAGGACCGGTTCCCCCACGCCGTCCTGGAGGTGCGGCGTGAGGACGTCGCCCGGGCCAGCGCCGCCGCGCTGGCCGCGCTGCCCGTGTTGGATCTGTCCATCTCGGAGCCGCCCATCGAGGAGGTGATCCGCCGGGCGTTCCGGGGCGAAGCGGGGGGCGGCATCATGAGCGGCGAGCCAGGAGCCATCCCATGAATGACGACGGCGGCACGCGGGGTCCGCAACCGGGTTTGGTGGCCGACACGGCCGCACCCGCGCCGCGCCCTGCGCCCCGCGCGTCGTGGCTGGAGCGGTACGCGGCGTTGTTCCGCGCCGCCTGGCTGGTGGACCTGCAGTACCGGGCGGCCATCGTGATCTGGCTGCTGTTGGGTGTGACACAGCCGCTGGTGATGCTGACCATCTGGTGGTCGGTGGCAGGCGGGGGGGCAGTCGGGGGCTACGGCCGGCCCGAGTTCGCCCGCTACTTCTTCGCCGTCATGCTCGTGGACCAGCTGACGCTGGCGTGGGACATCTGGTACATTGACCGCTGGGTCCGCGAGGGCGAGCTCAACTTCCGGCTCGTGCGGCCGTTCAATCCGATCCACGAAGCCATCGCGGACAACCTGGCATACAAGACGCGCTCGGCTTCGCTCGTGGTCGTCGTGTGGGTAGTCGTCGCCGCCGTGTGGCCCGCCGTGCGCCTGCCCCTGGAGCCCGTGCGCTGGGCCGCCGCGGCGATGGCCATCATGCTCGCCGCGGCCCTCCGGTTCCTGGTCAGCTTCTCCCACGGACTGTTCGCCTTCTGGACGACGCGCGCCACCGGCGTGTTCCAGCTGCACCAGGGCGTGTCCATGTTCCTGGCCGGCCGCATCGCACCCCTGGCCCTGCTGCCGCCCGCCGTCGCCACCGTCGCCGGCGTGCTGTGGTTCCGGTCCAGCCTGGCCTTCCCCGTCGAGGTGCTGACTGGCACCGTACCACTGGGCATGCCCTTCGTGCGCGGCATCGCCGTGCAGCTGATCTGGACGCTGGTGTGGCTGGCCGCGTACCGGGCCCTGTGGCTCCGGGGCGTGCGCCGCTACGAGGCGGTGGGCGGATGAGCCTCGGACGCTACGCCCGCGTGTTGCGCGCGTTCTGGCAGGTGACCGTAGCGCAGGAGCTCCAGTACCGGGCCAACTTCTTCGCCAGCCTGCTGAACACGGTGTTCTGGCTGGCTATGGCACTGCTCACGGCCGGCGTGTTCTTCCGGCAGACGAACGCGCTGGGCGGCTGGAGCTTCTGGCAGGTGGTGGTGCTACTGGGTGTGTTCAACGCCGTGGCCGGCGTGGTGGAGGCGGTGCTACGGCCCAACATCGGGCAGCTGGTGCAGCACGTGCGGCGCGGCTCCCTGGACCTGATCCTGGTGAAGCCGGTGGACGCCCAGTTCATGGTGTCCTTCCGGCAACTGGTGTTCTGGAACGTCACGGACATCGTGCTGGGGCTGGGCCTGTCGGCCTACGGACTGCGGCAGTTGCACGTCGTGCCCACGCCGGTGGACGGGCTGGCCTTCTTCATTGCCGTCGGCGCGGCCGTGGCCATCGTGTACGCCGTCTGGCTGGGCCTCATGACCCTCGCCTTCTGGTTCGTCGCCGTGGAGAACCTGGCGGTCCTTTTCGACGCGCTCTACGAGACGGCCCGCTTCCCCGTCTCCGCCTACCCACCGCTGCTACGCTTTCTGCTGGTTTACCTGGTGCCCATCGCCTGGATCACTACGGTGCCCGCCGGCATGCTCACGGGACACGCCAGCCTGCTGCGCGCGCTGGAAGCCGCCGCGGTCGCGCTGCTGGCCCTCGGCCTGACCCGGCTGTTGTGGCGAACCGCGCTGAGCCGCTACACCAGCGCGGGTGGCTGAGCTGCGGATGCCGTCTCCGCCGGGCGCATCGCCACGTTGAGCGTGCCGGTGGCGGCCGCCAGCAGCAGGGTCATGACGACGGCCGAGCCGAGGCACCACGCGCACGTAGCACCGATGACGAACGGCTCCAGGAACGTCAGGTAGATGGAAAAGAGCACACCGGTGAAGGTGGCGGCCCAGAGCCCGGCGGCAGCGCGCTCGCGCCACACGCCGCGACCTTTCTGTGCCAGCGCCCACAGCAGGCCGATGACGACGTAGCCGATGGCGCCCAGCACGCCGACCGGCATGCCGAGGACGTGGGCGTACACGCTCTGCTGGACCGTGTTGCAGTCGCCCACCGGGCCGCATACGGCTTCTGCACCCGTCACCTCCACGAAGCTCAAGTAGAGTGCAATGCCCAGTCCGAACACCGCCAGCAATGGAATCCACCAGGCCGGACCCGCACTGAACCGGGAGCGCCGACGTCTCACCATGGAGAGCGCGGCACTGGCGACCCCGAGCATGAACAGAAGCACGACGAGCGCCACCGTGTTGGCCACCGGGTCCAGCGCAAAACGCTGAGCCATGGTGAGATTGGCCGCCGTGGCCGTGCCCGCCAGCCCGGTGGAAATGCCTTCCTGCGCCGACGCCCGGGACCCGGGTTGCCCGGAGGCCAATGCGGATGACACAGGTGAGGCCGACGCCGGTTGATTCGCGCTCGTCGCGCCGGGCAACCGCTCCGCAGCAGCCGCGGTATCCGCCGGCGCCGACGTGCCCGCCGCGGCCGGTGAGGCTTGCCCCGGAGCGGGCGCGGTGTTCCGCTGCGTCGCCGGCCGATGCAACGGCTGCTCCGTTGCCGGCTGTGGTGCGGCCGGCTTCTCCGTTGCGGTCTGCGCAGAGGAGTTGTCGGCCGGCTTCTCGGAGTTCGGCTGAGCGGTCGCCGCCTGACCGGTGGCCGCCTGCCCGGCGGCTTGGCCGGCCGTGGAGGCGACGACGGAATCCGCGGCCACCGACGTCGAATCCTTCATGATGCCCTGGGCGACCAGGGCATCCCGCAGCAGGGGCAGGGGGGGCCAGGCCGTGCCGCCGCGTGCCAGACCCGACTTGATGATGCCCGGCAGTCGTTGCGGGATCTCCAGGTCACCCATCAGGACCTGATCGTCCACCACCATCAGCGGCACACCCACCTGTGTCAACGGTATGCCGTAGTGGTTGGCCGCGTCCTGCAATATCCTCCCACCGTTCGGCGTGGTGACGTCGATGCCCACGATCATGAGCCGGTCGCCGTACTGCTGGACCAGCGGCGGTAGGTCTTCCGTGATGACCTTGTGGCAATGCGGGCAGGTCGGAGAGTAGAACAGCACCGCGTGAACTACCGGGCCCTGCGCCGCCAGAGGCGCGGAGGCCAGCATCAAGCCCAGGACCAAACCCCATGACCGACGTCGGATTCTCATCGTTCTTCGTTGCGGATCGTCGTATGAATGTGAGAAATGTCCATCAGGCCTCGTCGCGCACTTCCTTCAGCCACGCTTCCGCGGCCCCCATGTCCCGAAAGACCATGACTTCGTATGGCGAACGGTTTCCCAGCAGCAGCTCCAGCATCCGCAGCATGGCGAAGTCGAAGTCCTTGGACACCACCAGCGCTGCCCGCACCCGCGTGGGCGGCCGCCAGTGCTCGCCGATGAAGTCAGCAACCTGGTGAATCTCCGCCGACGTCATGTCGACATGCGCAGACCTCAGGTCCCAGAGCGGGCAAAGCTCCTGCATCTCCGGGTCTTCGTACGCCGCCTCCAGGGTGCCCCGGAAGTCGGAAAGCGTCAGCGTTCCCGACACGATATGCCTGCGAATACACGCTGCCGGGTCGGCTTCCGTGCGAACCGCCATCAGCCAGTCTTCCCTCTCAGATACCCGAGTCCGCCAGTCGGCGTGCCAGCTCGTCCAGCAGCGGCGCCTGACTCTCCAGGATCCGCTCGCGCGCCTCATCCAGCGGAAACCACGCCGCCCGGTCCACTTCCGGAAACTCCTGCTGCCGGCCGGAACGGGGCGGCCACTCCATTTTGAAGGTGTTGCTGCGGATGCCCGCCGGATCCATGTCGCCGGCAACCGCCCAGGCGCGCACCGTCTTGCCGCCCTTCTGGCGCACCGGGGACAGCGGCAGAAAGTCGCCGGCCGGACGCGTGCCGGTTTCCTCCTCGAACTCGCGCCGCGCCGCATCCAGCGGGGCTTCGCTCTCGTCGTGCTCGCCCTTCGGAACGGACCAGGCACCGCGATCTTTCTTCGCCCAGAACGGACCGCCGGGATGGACGAGCAACACCTCGAGGGAGCCGGCACGACGCCGGTACAGCAACACGCCGGCGCTGTTCCTGCTCACCCCGGCTCCACCGGCTCTTCTTCGCCCCAGACCTCGGCGGTGAACGCCTGCAGATCCGCCGACGGGAGCTTCCACGCGTCCGGCGGCAGGCCGGCCTTGCGGCACAGCCCCGTGAGATACGTCGTCCGGTCCCAGCCGTGCTCCGTCGGCACCTGCGGCAGCAACAGGCCGGCACGGCCGCCCGCCCGCAGGATCAGGCCGTGCTGTCCCACCACGACATCGTCGGGATCGATCGGCGCGGGCGCCGACAACGCGCTGATCTCGATGTGCAGTCGCGGCAGCTCCTCCACCGTGACCGGGAAGAAGCGCGGGTCGTCCACCGCCGCCGCGATGGCCATCATCGGCACCGCTTCGCCCAGGGCGCGGCGCGCGATGCTTTCGCCCCGGCACCCGCGTAGCTCGCCGGTTTCGCGACGCCGGAGCGTCACGAACACGGCGCGTTGCTCCCGCAGGGCCGACCGGTCCGGCACATCCGGGACCGGGCGACCGTCCAGGTAGCAGGCCAGCGTTTCCCGCGCAAGCCGCAGAAGAGTGGCGCGGTCATCGAGAGGGATGCGAGCCGATCCGCTCAGCGTATCGATGCCCATACTCAGCAAGCTGTCACGACGGACGCCGCCACGCCAGTGCCGGACCGGCCACTCGACCCGGCGCTCGGGACGGGGCGCCAGACCCGGCGCCCGGGACCGGCCACGCCCACCCGCTGTTCGGGACCGGCCCCTTGCACCCGCTTCGCCGGACCGGCCTATTCTCCTGACACGAATACGCTGCGCCAATCGCAACTGCTACGCACGGGAGCCGTTCGATCATGTCCAAGACGTCCGTCGTCGTTCTCGGCTGCGGCCGGGTGGGTTCCGCCATCGTCCGTGACCTGGATGCGGACGATGACTTTCGCGTCACCGCCGTCGACGCGTCTACCGCCAGCCTCGACCGCCTGCAGGACACCGACGCCGAGCGCGTTTCGGCCAACCTGAGTGAGCCGGACGAGATCTTCCGCGTCATCGGCGATGCCGACCTGGTGGTGGGCGCGGTGCCCGGCGCCATGGGGCACGCCACGCTGCGCGCCGTCATCGAGGCGGGACGCAACGTCGTCGATATCTCGTTCTTTCCCGAGGACCCGTTCACCCTCGATACGCTGGCCAGGGAGCGCGACGTGGTGGCGCTGGTCGACTGCGGCCTGGCGCCCGGGCTCAGCAACCTGCTGCTGGGCCGCATGGAGGCCGAGCTGGATCGCGTCGACCGATTCCGCTGTCTCGTGGGCGGGCTGCCGCTGGAGCGGCGACTGCCCTTCCAGTACAAGGCGCCGTTCTCGCCGGCGGACGTCATCGAGGAGTACACGCGTCCCGCCCGCCTGCGGGAGGGGGGCACCGACGTGGAGCGCCCCGCCCTCTCGGAGGTGGAGCTGGTCGACCTGCCCGGCATGGGCACCCTGGAAGCGTTCAACACCGACGGGCTACGCACGGTGCTACGCACATCCGACGTGCCCTGGATGGTCGAGAAGACCATGCGCTATCCGGGCCACGCTGACCTCATGCGCGCCTTCCGTGAAACGGGCCTGTTCGATACCGAGCCCCTGGAGATGGACGGCCGAGCGGTCGCCCCGCGCGAGCTCACCTCGCATCTGCTGTTCGAGCACTGGCGCTTCGACGAGGGCGAACCCGATGTCTCCGTCATGCGGGTCGAGGTGGACGGCGAGCTGGACGGCCAGGCGACACACCGCGTGTTCGATCTGTTGGACCACTACGACGCCGCGACGGGCATTTCGTCCATGGCCCGCACCACCGGCTACACCTGCACGGCCGGTGTGCGCCTGGTGGCGAAAGGGCTCTACAGCGAGCCGGGCATCACACCGCCCGAGATCCTGGGGCGCGACGCCGACAACTTCGCCTTTCTCATGGACCGGCTCGCGGAACGCGACATCGTGTTCCGGCAGCGCAGCTGACGGAGAGCCGTCGGACCAACCGGGCGTTGACGGGTAGTGCTCCACGGCACACTATTGGGCACCCCATCATGATGAACACCAACGGCGGAAGGCTCATGGGCGAGACGGCGAAGAGCGTGATCACGTGCGACCTGGACGGGAAGATCGAGACGTTCAACGAGGGCGCGCAGGCGATGTTCGGTTACAGCGACGACGAGGCCATCGGCCGGCTCCGCGTGTCCGCTTTCTCGCCGGGCGAGGTGGTGCTGGGACACGTGGTGAACTGGCTCGCCACGGCCGTGAAGGAGGGGAAGTTCGAAGGCGATACCGTCTTCCTGCGCAAGGACGGCACGCCGTTCCCCGCCCACATCAAGATCACGCCGACCTTTGCCAACAACGCCGAGACGGGCGAGCGGGAGCAGATCGGCTATTGCGGCGTCACGGTGCCGCTGGAGGACGTTCGGATCGAGGACGTCCAACCGGAGATCGGCCCGGGAACCAGGATCTTCAAGTGGCTGGTCATCATGAGGGCGCCGTTCCTCACAGCCACCCTGATCGGGGTCCTCACGGGCGCGGCGGCCGTCTTCGCGACCACCGGATCGCTCCCATGGGGGCTACTGCTCCTGACGCTGCTGGGCACCTCCCTGCTCCACCTCTTCGCCAACACCGCCAACGATTACTTCGACTGGCGCAGCGGCACCGACCAGGCCAACACCGACTACATCGTCCCGTTCACCGGCGGGAGCCGGTCCATCGAGCTCGGCCTGATCAAAGCGCCCGGCCTGCTGCGACTGGCCCTGGGCCTGCTGGTCGCGTCGGTCGCCGTGGCCGCGCTCCTCATGGCGCTCCGGCCGTCGGCCATCCCTGCGATGGTGGCCATCGGCCTCATCGCCGCCCTGTTCTCGCTTTTCTACACTGCGCCGCCGGTCCGGTTGGCTGCGCGCATGGGGCTGGGTGAGCTCGCGGTCGGCCTCGCCTTCGGGCCCCTCCTCACTCTGGGAACCGCCACCGTGTTGCGCGGCGAGCTGGTCTGGACCGACGCCCTCTACGGCCTCGTCCCGGGGCTGTTGACGGCCGCCATCCTCTGGATCAACGAGTTCCCGGACATCCAGGGCGACCGCGCCGCCGGCAAGCTCACCCTCGTCGCGGCCCTCGGCTGGGAGACCGCGCGCGGCGGCTACGTCGGTCTCATGCTGGCCACCGCGCTCAGCGTCGTCGGCCTCATCGCCGCGGGCCTCGCCCCCGTCTGGGCTCTCGCGGCCTTTCTGGCGGCCCCTCTGGCCATCAAGGCGACGCGCGTCCTCTACTCCACTCGCGTCCCCGCGGCCCTCAAGCCCGCCTGCGCGGCCACCATCCAGCTCCAGATGGCCGCCGGTTTTCTGTTCGCTGTGGGGGTGGCACTCGCGGCGGTACTGTAGCGGGTAAGAACCCGGACAGCATCCTCACCCGCCCGTCCGGAACCCGGGGTAGAGGGTCATGCCGCCGTCGATGTAGAGGCTAGTGCCCGTGATATAGTCGGCCATGTCGGATGCGAGCCAGGCCACGGCGCGACCGATGTCGTCGGGCTCGCCGATGCGGTTGTAGGGGATCAGCTGCATCAGCTTGTCATACGCTTCCTTCGTGTTCCACGCGGCTTCGTTGATGTGGGTGCGGATGGCGCCCGGGGCGATGCTGTTCACCCGGATGCGGTAGGGCGCCACTTCCTGCGCCAGGCTCTTCATCATCAGCATGATGCCGCCCTTGGACGCGGCATAGTTGGCGTGGCCCGCCCACGGGATCACCTCGTGGACCGAGCTCATGCAGATGATCTTGCCTGCCGCGTTGGAGACCTTTTCCACCACACCGCGCCGCTTGAACTCCTTCACCGCCTCCCGGGCACACAGGAACTGGCCCGTCAGGTTGACCGCCAGCACGCGGTTCCATTTCTCCAGCGTCATCTCGTCGAATGGCGAGTCCATCTGGATGCCGGCGTTCGCCACCAGGATGTCGATGGTGCCGAACTCCTTCAGCAGCCGGTCGAACATGGCCTTCACTTGGGCCTCGTCGGAGACGTCCGCGTCCTGCACCAGCACCTTGCGGCCCAGCTTGCGGATGGCGTCCGCCGTGACCTTCGCACCCTTCTCGTCGTGGTAGTGGTTCACCATGACGTCCGCGCCGGCCCGCGCCAGCTCGATGGCCGTGCCCTGCCCGATCCCCGAGCTGGCACCGGTGACCAGCGCCTTCTGGCCGGCGAGGAACGGGTACGGCTCCGGCTTCGGCATGACGACATCGGGTACCTTGTTCGACTTGTCGGGCGACACGGTGCACCTCCAACTCAACTTCCAGGTTGCGTTTCGTCTTCGCGCACCCGGGGTGCAATTCCGATGCCCGTAGCGCCCAGCAGCAAGGCAAACAGGAAACCCGTGTAGTTCATGACCGCCCAGGGCAGGTACGACAGCGTGGCTACGCCCAGCGTACCGGCCATGAACGTGCCGGCGGCGCTCCACGGCACCAGGGGAACCACGACGGTGCCCGAGTCCTCCAACGTCCTGGACAGGTTCTTGGCCGCCAGGCCCGCCCGCCGGAATGCGTCGCCGTACAGCTCGCCGGGCACGATGATGGCCAGGTAGGACGACCCCGTCACCAGGGCCGTCAGGATGCCGCTGCTCACCGTGACAGCCACCAGCTGGAAGCGGCCGCGCACCACCGTGAGGAGCGCCGCCAGGATGCGGTCCAGCAGGCCACAGCCGCGCATGATGCCAGCGAACGCGAAGGCGCACAGCACCAGCAGCGTCAGGTCCATCATGCTGAGCATGCCGCCGCGCGCCAGCAGCGAATCCAACTGCTCGGAGCCCGTGTGTGGCGTGTAGCCCGTGATGAGCGCGTTCAGCGGCGTGCCGATCCCGCCGCCCTGGAAGATCACGGCCAGCACTACCGCCACCGCCGTCGCCAGGAGCAGCCCCGGAATGATGGGCGCCTTCCGAGCCGCGAACGCCAGGATGATCAGCGGTGGCAACAGCAGCAGCACGTTGAAGTGGTAGGCGGCGTGCAGCGCGTCCTGGAGCGCCGACACGTCCACGCCCGCGGCCGGCGTGGAGCCCAGCCCCACCACCAGATACACGCCCAGACCCAACAGCCAGGCCGGCATGGTCGTCCACAGCATCCAGCGCACGTGGTCGATCAGGTTTGCCCGCGCCACCACGGGCGCCAGGTTCGTCGTGTCCGAGAACGGGCTCAGCTTGTCCCCGAAGTACGCGCCCGCCACCACCGCGCCCGCCGCCGCTCCGGGGTTGACCCCCAACCCGGCCGCCACGCCCATGAACGCTACCCCCATGGTGCCCGCCGTGCCCCACGATGTGCCCGTGAACACGGAAACCAGCGAGCAGATCACACAGCTCGTCACCAGGAAGAACCGGGCCGACATCAGATCGAGTCCGTAATAGATGAGCATCGGGATCGTGCCCGCCGCGATCCAGCTGGCAATCAGTGCGCCGATAGTGATCAGGATGAAGACGGCCGGCAGCGCCGTCGCCAGCGACTCGATGATGTTGTGCTCCATCTCCTTCCAGCTGTACCCGAGCCGGGCACCAATCCCCCCCGCCACCGCCGCGGACGCCAGCAGCATACTCTCGATGCGCCAGCCCATCGCGCCGTAGCCGACACCCAGGAACAGCGCGATGGCGATGAGCGGAATGAGGGCTTCGGTCAGCGTGGGCGGACGATGTTCCGGCGCTGCGGGGTCGGCGGCGGTAGTGGAATCCTTCTCCACGTCCGGTGTCGCTTCATCCGGTATCGGCGGGTCGGGCGGCAAGCGTTCCTCCACGTCGAGGGTCCAGCGCAAGATCCGTTGGACGGCCGGGGACGGCAACCGCCGCGCCGGGACACGACGGCGCCGCCGGCACGAACCCGACGACACGAGCCCGTCCGTGGAGACCCCGCACGGTTCTTCACCCCGTACGGTGGCCGGATGCCGGATGGGTGTCCAACCATCGGGCGCAATCCACTCATCCTACCGTTGTAAGGGGGGACACCCCCGGCCCACCGAGAGCCGGCGACACGGAGAAGCCCGCATGCGACGAGCGAAGAAAGGGTCGGCACCGAACGACCCGGCACCCAAGGACGCGTCGCCGCACAGCCAAGCGGCGAGACAGAGCGTGGACATGCCGGGCGCGGGCCGCACCCGCCCGCTGGACGACCTGGC
>JARRJS010000078.1:0-24916 GCA_037388885.1 Gemmatimonadota bacterium | reverse complement strand
AGCCGCGCCAGGAACATCTCCCTGTACGACGTGTCCCCGTACCATGACGGCGTCGCACCCTCCCACAACAGGATCTCACGTTCGCAGTTCTTGGCCTCCGTCACGTTGCCCAGATGCAGCGCAACCAGGCCCAACATCGACCACGCCTCGTGCCGACGGCTTTCCACGGCCATCTCTTCCTGGATCGAACGCAGCTGCTTCGCCACTCGCGTACATTCCGAGTACACGTCGGTTTCCCAGTGGCAGATCGCAAGATTGTACAAGACTGATGGCAACACTTCGTGTTCTTCTCTTGCCAAGCCATAGCGTTCGACTTCCGAAAGCAACCCAATGGCTCTTTGATATCGTCCGCGTTCCATTTCCAACACGGCCATATTGTTTCCAACGCTCTGCCAGGTAGGCCCTAGCGCATACTTCTCCGCGATGCTTGCGACTCTTTGATATTCACGAGCCGCAGATGTGAGGTCACCAGTCTGTTGCAGAACCTGAGCCCGGCACCGTGATATTGCGCCTGTCACAAACGGCGATTCTGCGCTCTGCTCAAATGTTTTCAAACCTCCCAACAACTGCATCCCAAGTTCCACAGAATCGAAGTAGGCGATAAGCAACACCCCTACTGAGTAGGCTCCAACAGCAACACGCGGATCTGTCATAGTTGCCGCGCGATCAACGAGTTCTTTGGCCACCGAAACACCGAGCTCTACCAAATGTGCTTCTGACGCTACCATCCCAAGAGCCCGTAACAACTTCACAGCCAGCGTGGAATCTTCCTTCGAACGCGCTTGACCTAGAAGTCTCTTCAGTTCCTTCACGGATGATTCGACAGGAACGGCGCCTTGATGTAGCCTGACCAAAGCCTTTTCAACTGTAATTCGCAATGAATCATCAGTACCGGCTGCACAATCCTGATAATATGCGTTCAGCTTCTCCAAATACCTGTCAGCTTCTGAATACCAACGCTCACGGAGCAGAATGCGTACGATGTCCTCGTCTATCGCGGCCATGCTCTGTCGATCCGACGTGACGGATCGTGCCATTTTCAGGAAGTAAAGGGCCTCTTCGAATGCGAGCACTTTCTCGCTCTGGCGAGCGGCGGCGAGTGCGACCCGCCGTGTCGCCTTCCGGTCGCTGGCCATCTCGTAATGGACGGCGGCTGGACCGTGCTGGCCGTCACTTTCGAACATGCGTGCTATCCGGTGGTGCAGGCGTCGAGCGGTCGACGCCGGCACGAGGCTGCTCACAATGTCCCTGATGACGCCGTGGGCCACACTGAGGCCGCCGGCACGTTCGTATACGACGCCTTCGGATTCCAGGCGTTCAAGGGCTTGACTGAAATCAGTGCCGCCCATGCCTGAAAGCCAGATGAGCCTGTCCGCGTCCATGGGCACGCCGACCACCGCCATGCACGAAAGCACGCGCCGGGCGTCGGGATTCAACCTGCGCAACTGTTCGCGAACGAAACGCTCGAGCCCTTCCGGAAGGTCCGAACCGTCGTGAGCGCCCGCAGCCGGCCCCTGGAGCCGTCCTCGCCATCCGGTTCGCATGACCTGCACGACAAACAGCGGCAGCCCTCCCGCCATCTCGTAGACGTCGTGGACGAACCTCGCGTCCGCTGAGATGTTCAGCTTGGCAGCGTATTTCTCGATCAGTTTCTCGACATCATGCTTATCCATCTCGCCGATCTCGATGGCGTTCCAATACGTCTTGTCGTCCCGGTCGCTCAACAATGCGTGCGCCGAAGAATCGGCGATATCGTCAGGTCTCAAGGCTGCCATAAGCATGATGCGGTGCGGCCCCTCGATGCGGCTCAGGTAATGAAGCACGGCCGTGGTCGACTCGTCGGCCCAGTGAATGTCGTCGAGGAACAACACGACCGGCTGTCGTTCGGAAAGTGTGATAAAAAGGCGCGCAACGGCTTCCTGGAGACGCCGGGGCACGGGAGCTTCGCGCATGAGCTGGACGTCGTCCCGGGACTCCGGGGGCTCGGAGGCGAGATCGGGAAAATGCGACTCCAGCACGGTCCGCCACACCGGCGGGAGGCAGGCCGTGTCTTCGGGAGCAAGGCACGTCTTCAGAGCCTCGGCAAGCGGGTTGAGCGCGACGCGACGTTCCGCCGCGTAACAGCAGGCGGTAAGCACGTTGCCACCACGGACAGCCGCGTAGCGGAGGAGTTGCTCGCAGAGCCGACTCTTGCCGATCCCTCCCTGCCCGATCACCAGCACGTTGCGCTGTCGTCCGGCTTCTGCGTCCTTCCAGGCAGCCACCAGTTGCCCGAATTCCTCCGCGCGCCCCACGAACGGCGGTTCGACGATCGCCGCATCGTTCTCATCGGCTTCGAACGGAAGGAGGAGGTGGCGGCTTGCCGCATCGTCCACCAGTGGCTCCCCGAACTCGCACCGCCAAGTCTCGTTCCTGGCTTCCAGCATCGTCAACACGCGGCTTTGATCTCCCACCATGGCGGCTGCTTCCAGCTGGGCGATGGCCATGGTGTCATCGAACGGCCGCAGATCCAGAATCGCCGAGGCCATGCGCTCGGCTCGTCCCCAATCTCCCGCGGACCGGCATCGGGTGTGTTCCTTCTCCAGCAGCTCAAGCAGCGCCGATTCGATGCCGGCAGCATAGGCATCCCGCCATTCATGGAACGGCGGGTTGCCCGCGACCTCGAAGCCTTCCAGAAACCGGCCGTTGAACAAGCTCAACGCCGCATCTGCATCCTCGGCGGCGAGGCAGGCTTTCAGATCCAGGACATCGACCGACAACCACCTCAGAAACAGTTGCAGATCATGACGTGTGCTCTGTAGCTCGAGGCGAGGAACACGCCGGCGGAGATCGTAGAGCGCCTGGCTGAGGGATCGCTGGGCACGGCCTTCCGTGGCCTCGCGCCAGAGCAGGTCGGCAAGCATGGCACGTCGAACGGGCTTGCCTTCCTGACAAGTAAGGTAGGCGAGGAGGGCCAGCTGTTTCACGGGCCCCACATCGATCCGCTCCTCTCCGTCCATCAGTCGCGGGACGCCTAGCGTTATCAGACGCATGGCTACCGCCTCTCCTTCACGGCGCGTCGATGATCATTCGATGACACCATGCGAGCATCCTTGTCGGAACCGCGGAAGCAGCACGGCCAGGGCTCAACCAGGGAGGCCACATGCTGATCTCAGAGTTGCACGCCGCAGCGCACAGTCTCTATCTGTTCCGCCCGCCATATCAGTCCGTCCGACCGATCGCACCGGATTGGTTGCCGGGACCGGACATCCCGCACGGCGAAGCCATCGTCTGGTGCATCAGCGGTGTGCGCGACTCCACGGACGAATGCACGGCGCTCATGGCTCGCCGCCCCGGCATGCCGTTGATCGTCATCCTGCCACCGCCAGAGGAGATTGCCGGCGCATACAAATGCTTGCAGATGCTCCACGAGCTTCGAGCCAAGGGCGTGCTGCCCTATGTCGAGATCGATGCCGTGAGCGCTCTTCGGTCAGTCCTGTATGCGCCGCCCGTTCGGATCGGGCAGAGCCTTTCCAGCTACCTGGCGGGACGCGGACTCCTGAACGGAGACGCTCTGCGAGGCTACGTGTCCCGGATCTTCGACCTGGCGCCCCAGGTGCGAAGTGTGTCCAAGCTGAGCTCGGCCCTATGCATGTCGCGTCGGACCCTGGGCCGTCATTTCGCAGCAGCGGGACTTCCTGTGCCTTCCCACTGGCTCCAGTTTGCGCGTTTGCTCCACGCCATCTTCCAGCTCCAACGCAACGGCCCTTCCGTATTTCATGTGGCCTGCAAGCTCGGCTACCCTGACGGCTTCACGATGAGCAACCAGATGAAGCGTATCCTGGGCCTGCGCCCCTCCGAGATACGCGGTGTGTTGGGCTGGGAATGGATCGTCGAACGCTGGCTAAGGCGCGAACGCTGTGCCGTACCTACGATGATTGGTGCGGCTGGTTGACGTTGGCAATGGCAATCTGGGACAAACCGGACCGCCTGTGCTCAGGCGGTGGCCTGCTGACCGGCGGGGGCTTCGGCCGGAGCGATCTGGCGCTCGTGACCCGAGCGGAATTCGAAGGTCGGCTCGTGCCTTGCCACTTCCCGAACCAACGCCCTGCCCTTGAGCACGACGTCCACGAGCTCGGGGTCGAATTGCGTCCCGGAGCACCGCAGCATCTCCGTTCTCACGTGCGCCAGGGGCAGAGCGTTCCGGTACGGGCGATCGGACAACATGGCGTCGATGGAGTCGCACATCATGATGATGCGCGCGGCAACGGGGATCGCCTTGCCTGTCAATCCGTGGGGGTACCCGGTGCCGTCGTAACGCTCGTGGTGGTGTCGTACACCCTGCACGATGACCGCATCGAAGGACGTCAGGTTTTCCAGAAGTTCCGCGCCTTTTGTCGCGTGCGTCTTGATGACCGCCCGTTCCCGCTCCGTCAAGCTCGTGTCCTTGCTGATGATCTCGGCGTACAGGCTCTCGATCTTGCCGATGTCGTGCAGCAGGGCCGCCGTTTCGACCTTCTCAATGAGACGCGAAGGAAGGCCCATATCCTCGGCGATGGCACGCGCCATCTGCGAGACCCGCACCGAGTGGCCGGATGTGTACGGGTCCCGCGTTTCGATGGCCTTGATCAACACCGTCAGCAGGTCCCGGTTCGCGGCCTGGAGTTCAATCTTCGACTTGTAGGAATAACGAACCAGCAACAGCGGCAGCAGAACGACCAGGAGGCCCCAAACGCCGAGTCCAGGCGCAGAATAGAGAAGCGCCGTTATCACAGCGATGGGGCTCGCGAGAATGTCGTACCAGAGATTGCCGCCTTTCGGCCCGACTGCTTTCGCCAGTATCCGGAAGAGCGATTCGCCTTCACGGAGCGCAAAGAACGTGCTGACAAAAAGATAATTCAAGCCGAAGAACGTCACCACCAACAGCAAGAAAGCCGGGAAAGAAAATTTGAAGCTTTCGACGCCGGCGACGTTCAAGTGGCCGCTGAACGAAGTGTAAACCAATGCGGCAGCATAGTACGCCAGGGAAGCCTGTGAAATGTTGACTGCCGCGCGCCATGCTTTGAACGGTCCTTTTTTTGCTTCCCCGGCCGCTTCCGAAACCGCCGCCAGGGCCATGACGGCAGCCGGCGGGAAGAGCAAAGCTGCCGCGAAAATGGGCACGAACGATATTCTGGATCCGACGGAATGTCGGCCGACGGAAAAGTCGAAACCGGTGATCGCAGCCAGAATCGCCAGAATAGTGAATACAGCGAGTCCGAGCAGATCCTCATTGGACAGCACGCGTAGCTGTGACCACTCCGCCGTGGCTGCAACAAGAACGGCGGCCAAAAACAGTAGCCAAACATACGCGTAAGTGCGCCGATTCATATCAAGAAGATCTGGAGCCCCCGGCCGGCTTAGTTGTTTATCGTGAGTGCGCCTGCGCCGATAAGACTGAGCAGCGCCGCGATAAAAGAAAACAGCGTCTCAAACATGATTCCCAGCCTCCTTTCGAAGTCGTCGGCCGCGCTCCGCTAGGGGCGGTCGCGAACGCTCCGCTGATTCCGCTGGGCTCCGCTGTTGTTCTTGGGGCCGCCGGGGGCTCCTGTTTTTCCCTCTATAGATTTCGTCCCGCTGTGGAACATGTATTCGCCGCGCGAGGCGGCGCGCGATTGTATGGTGCGGGCGCGCGGCCCGCGTTTGTTCAAGTGGCTAGCGCCGGCACCAGCGCGCGTGCGGCGCGTGTGGCAGCATTGGCTGCGGCATGTGCTGCGCCGCGGGTAACGAGTGTGGCGGCGGCGCGTCTGCGTCCATGGAGCTGCTCGCGTGCTGCGACGATGACGTAGTCGAGGCCGGCGATGTCAACGTGGCGAACGCCCTCGAGCTCGAGGCCGGCGCCGACGGCGCGAATGACGGCCTGGGCGGCGGCGTGTTCCGGTGCGCCGGGCAGGTCGAGGGCTTCGACGGAGGCGCGGCGCACATCGGTGCCGACGACGACGGCGACGATGCAGGCGACGGACCCGGTGGCGTGCCGCACGATGTCCAGCGACACGAGGCGGGGTCCGGCGCGCCGGTGGTCGCGTTCGTCGGCTTCGTCGGCCTCCACGGCGGCGGCCTCGGGCTCGCCGGGCGCGGTGCCGTTGCCGTTCCGGGGCCTGGCGGCCGCAGGCGCCGCCTCGACCGGTGCGTCCGTGTCGGCCGGCTCGTCGTCCGCGGGAGCGTCGGCGTGCGAAGCATCGGGCGGGCGGACGCGAATGCGATCCAGGTCGACGGCGACGCCGAAGGCGGCGAGGAGCGCGGACTGGACGTTGCGCGCCGCGCGGGCCGCGGTGTTGTCGGGGTGCGGCTCGACGTCTATGGCGCGAATCCCGCCGCGGCCGTCGTCGTAGACATGCGCGTCGGCGATGCCGCTCAGCGAGCGGACCAGGTGCTCGGCTCGGCGCAGGAACGCGTCGGCGCGGGCATTCTGGGCAGCTTCGACGTCGCTCATCATGGCACCGATCGCGTCATCTCTCTCGGAGACCGTTTCGCCGACCGGAGATAGCACCGGCCGGCGTCTGGTTGTTCTTCCCGGAACCAACGACGCAAGTCAAGGTGTGGTACGTCGTTGTCGCGAGCAAACGGATGTTCTTGGTGAACCAGAAGGATAGATGCGCCTTGCGCCGCCGGATGTCAAGCGTGGCGAGGGCGGCGCGGAGGGCGCGAAGGCGCGCTGCACGGGTGCGGAGCGGGGGCCGGGGCGGTCGGTGTCGCGGCGTCTTTGCGGCGCCCGTCGGGCGGCGCCATCTTGCCACTTTCGGAAGGACAGCCGGTTGTTGAATCGCGCACATGCACGCGAGGGCCGCATGGAAACGCACCTTTTCGGCATCCACCCGTCCAGCCACGGCGGCATCGAGATGACGGTCCGGCGCGCCGCGGCGGCCGGCGCACGCTCGATGCAGGTGTTCACGACGATCCCGTACTACTACGGGGACCGGTCGGGGATCAGCAAAGGTCGGCTGAAGCGGTTCCGGGACGCGCTGGCGGCGACGGGGTTCGACGCAGGCAACGTGGTGGTGCATGCGGCATACGTGTTGAACACGGCGTCGCCTGAAGCGGAGAAGGCGCGGCGGGCGGCGGCGGGGCTGGCCAAGGAGCTGGAGCGTTCCTCGGCGCTGGGCGTGGGTGGCGTGTGTTTCCATCCGGGCTCGGCCATGGACGACGGCGACATCGAGGCCGCGCTGGACCGGGTGGCGGCGGCCATCACGGGCGCGTTGGAGTCGGTGGAGTCGGACACCAGGATCTGGGTGGAGAACACGGCCGGCGCGGGGGCGACGGTGGGCCGGACGCCGGAGGAGGTGGGCGGCATCCTGGCGCGGGTGCCGGATCGGCTGCGCGGCCGGGCGGGCTACGGGCTGGACACGTGCCACCTGTACGCGGCGGGCCACGACATCGCGGCATCGCCGGAGTCGCTGCGCCGGGTGCTGGACGCGTTCGAAGCGGCGGCCGGTGCGCCGCCGTCGTTCTTCCACCTGAACGACAGCGAGGGCGAGCTGGGCTCGAACCGGGACCGGCACGCGCTGCTGGGCGAAGGCCGGATCGGGGAGGGGCCGTTCGGGTGGCTGCTGGCGGATGCACGCAGCCGGGGCGTCCCGCTGGTGCTGGAGACGCCGCACGAGTGGAAGGACGACGACCTGGCGGAGGACGACGACACGCCGGACCCGTACGACGTCCGCATGCTGGAGACGCTGCGCCGGCTGGCAGGCTAGGGCGACGGCGTCCGCATGTGCGCCGCCTGGAACGGCGCATCCGCACACGTCGCCGTTGGCGCGACGACCTCACCCGTGCCATCTTGTCTATCTCGGCTGATCCCCGCTCCTTCCTCGACCCGGGGCCGATATGCCGGATGAGCCTCCTCGCTCCTTCCTGGGCGAGCTGAAACGCCGTCGCGTGGTACGCGTCGCCATCGCGTACCTGGCCGCGGCGTGGCTTGTCGTCGAGGCTTCGTCGACCGTGCTGCCGGTGCTGCACGCGCCGGGATGGACGGTCACGGCCATTGTGGTCGCCGCGCTGCTGGGCCTGCCCGTGGCCCTCGTGCTGGGGTGGCTCTACGACATCGACGAGGAGGGCATCCATCGCACGACCGGCGGCCCGCGGGTCGGGGCGCCGGCGCGCACGGCCAGCGTTGCCGGCGGCCTCGTGGTGGTGGCGGCCCTCGCCGCTGCCACGCTGTTCACCGTGCGCTGGCTGAACCGGCCACCGGGCGGGGACAGCCGGGTGGGTCTGGCGGTGTTCCCGTTCCGTCCGGACGCCGGGGCCCGGTCGGGCCTGGGCGAAGGCGTGGCGGACCTGCTGGCCACGGCGGTGGACGGCACGCCCGGCTTCCGCGTGGCGGACCCCTGGTCGTTGTGGCGGCCGCTGCGCCCGAGGCGCGACGCGCCGGCGCGGAGCCCGGACAACCGGCAGGAGGCGGAGCAGCTGGCGGGGCGGGCGGGCGCGGGCGCGTTCGTGCTCGGCACGCTGGTGCGGCCCACGGCGAACCGGCTGGACCTGAGCGTGCGGATCTACGGGATGGGCCGCGGGCAGCCGCTGTCGCTGTCCGTTTCGGGCGCCGCGGACAGCCTGGCGGCGCTGGTGGACGGCCTGGCCATCCAGCTCATCACGTGGCTGGGCGGCCGGGCGGACAGCCAGGCGTTCCACGGTCTGGAAAGCCGCATGACGCACGACCCGGACGCGCTCAAGGCCTACATGGACGCGCGGGTCGCGATGCGGCGCGGCATGATCGACTCGGCCAACACGGCCATCGACCGGGCGCTGGCCCTGGACTCCACCTTCGGGCCGGCGTACGCGGAAGCGGTCGGGATCAAGTCCTGGCTCCAGTACGCCCGTGGCGAGCGCTACTCGGGGCTCATGCCGCTGGCGGAGCGGGCCGTTGCGCTGAGCGGTACGCTCAGCGAACGAAACCGGCTCGGGGCGATCGCCACCCTGGCTTCCCTCAAGACGGACGGCGTGCAGGCGGCGGATTCCACCCGGCGCATCCTCGAGCTGGACAGCACGGACATGAATGCCTGGGCGTCGCTGGCTTACTACGACCTGGTGTACGGCTGGCAATACGGCGCCACCGCCGAAGACGCCCTGGATGCCTCCGAGCACGCCGTGCGGCTGGACTCCACCTTCGCGCCGGCCCTGGTGATGCGAGCCTACCTGGCCGCGACCGTGGAGGGAGACGACGCCCTGCGCCACCAGGTGGCGCGGCTGCGCGGCGCCGACACCTCCACCGTGCTCGTCCGGGGCGCACTCCTGGCCGCTCGGGCCGTGCTGGCCGACGACACCACGTTCGCCGTAACCCTGGATTCCATCGCTCACCGCCCGATGCGGGAGTGGGTCCAGGCCGTGCGCTTCCTGCGCCTGCGATCGCCCGACCGCACGGCCGAGCTGCTGAACGCGGCGCACACGGCCGGCTCCGACACCCGGGCGGCGCTTGGCCGACTGTGGATCGCCGAGGGCAGGATCCAGGCGGTCTCCGACAGCCTCGACGCCGGCGCGTACGACGCCCGGGGCAACGCCGGCACGATACGCCGGTTCCTGCTCGCCGCGTCCATCGCCGGCGTCGGTGATTCCGCCGTCGCGGCCCGGGCGGCGGTGGCGCTCGCCCGGCAGACGCCGCCCGACTCAGCGCAAGCCTACTTCGAAACGCGCCCGGTATGGTGGAACGGCTGGCTGCTGGGGGCATACAACGCGACGTTCGGGGACACGGCCACGGCGCGCCGGTGGCAGCGCGTGCTGGGCACGCTGCCCGCCGGCGGCACCCCCGAGGACTACCGCGGCGCCCTCCAGGCCGACATCGAGGCACGCCTCGCCACGCGACACGGGGACCTGGCCCGCGCCCGCCACGCGGAGGAGGAGGCCATGCGACTCTGGTCGATCCACACGGAGAACGACTGGGAAGCCATGCCGTCCCCCGCCATCCGGTTCCACCTGGCCTCCCTGGAGCGCGCCGCCGGTGACGATGACGCCGCGGCCCGGCTGCTCTCGTCCCTCGTCCCGCCCACGACCTGGATGGGGTTCTATTCCGCGCTGGCCGCCTACACCCTCGGAGAGATCGAGGAAAGTCGGGGACAGACCCAGCAGGCCGTGAGCCACTACGCCTTCGCCCAGAGGTACTGGGAGCACGGCGACGACGCCGTCGCCCAGTGGCGCACGCGGGCCGAGACGGCGCTCGAGCGCCTCACCGGCGAAACGAGCGTCGCGGCCGGAACGCTGCACCGGTAAGGCGGCGTCCGGCACCTGCTGCCCACCGGGCCTGTGTTGTTCCGGATGGGTCTCACCTTCTCCGTCGGTCTCACGGAACTGCCGGTCCTGCTGGCCATCCCGGGGTGGCCGGTGCGGCTGGGCGCGGCACCGGGTGTCAGGCCAACCATCGGCCTATATGTTGTGTCACAATATATGGCGACACGATGCCGGAGGTGTGCGTGTTCAGTGCCGAGCTGAAGAAGGGCAGCGTGGAGCTGCTGGTGCTGGCGCTGCTGGAGCGGCGGGAGCGGCACGGGTACGACATCGGGAAGCTGATCGAGGCGCGCTCGGACGGCGCGTTGACGTTCCAGGTGTCGACGCTGTATCCGGTGCTGGCGCGCATGGAGGAGCGGGGCTGGATCCGGGGTCGTTGGGTGGAGAAGGCGGGGCAGCGGCGGCGGCGGTACTACCGGTTGACGGAGTCGGGCCGGGCGGCGCTGGGTCGGAAGCGGGAGACGTGGCGGGCGTACGCCCGTGCGGTGAACCAGGTTGCGGGGCTAAGCCATGCGTGACTGGACGGCGTATGTGCGCGAGCGCCTGTCGCTGCCGGGGCTGCAGGGACCGGCGGCGCGGGAGGTTGTGGAGGAGGTGGCGAGTCAGCTGGAGGATGCGGGGCTCCGGCGTGGTGGTCGCGGGGCGCGATGGCTGGCGGACCTGATGCTGGATGTGCGCTACGCGTTCCGCACGTTGCGGAAGAGTCCCGGCTTCACGGCGACGGTGGTGCTGCTGGTGGCGTTGGGTGTGGGGGCGAACACGGCGGTGTTCAGCGTGCTGAAGGCGGTCGTGCTGCAACCTCTGCCGTACCCCCAACCGAACGAGCTGATGGTGCTCTGGTCGACGACGACGCGGGGCGGCCGGGGCCCGGCGTCGTGGCCGGACTACCTGGACTGGAAGGCGCAGAACCGGTCGTTCGAGCAAATGGGTCTCAGCCAGGGCCTGCGCCTGAGCCTGACGGATGGAGACGTGCCGGAGCAGGTGCGGGGCGCCATGGTGACATCGAGCGTGTTCGACGTGTTCGGCGTGAACGCTGCCCTGGGCCGGACGATCCTGCCGGAGGAGGACGCGAGCGACGCGCGGGTGGTGGTGCTGAGCCACGAGCTGTGGGCCACGCGCTACGAGTCCGATCCGTCCATCCTGGGCCGGACCATCCGGCTGAGCGATGAGCCGTACAAGGTGGTGGGCGTGATGCCGCGCAGCTTCGCCATGACGTCCCCCTGGAACGCCAACGACCCCTACCTTCTGTGGACGTCCATCCCGGCGTCCATCCTGACGCGACCCCGGGACAGCTACTCCTATCCGGTATACGGACGCCTCAAGGATGGAGCGACGCTGGCGGCGGCCCGGAAGGACATGGATCGCGTGGGCCTGGGCCTGGCGGAGGCGTATCCGGCGACGAACCGGACGCAGCGGGCGCTGGTCCAGCCTCTTCACGTCGTGCTCTACGGCGCCGCGGGTGGGCGGCTCCTCCTCGTCCTGGGCGCCGCCGCGCTGGTGCTGCTCATCGCCTGCGGCAACGTGGCCGGGCTGCTCCTGGCGAGGTCGGCGACGCGGCGCCGGGAGATCGCGGTGCGGGCTGCTCTCGGGGCCGGCCGCATGCGCATGCTGCGCCAGCTGCTCACGGAGAGCGGCCTCCTGGCCCTGGCCGGCGGCGTGGTGGCGGTGATCCTGGTGTTCTGGGGTCTGGGTGCGCTGCGCAGCAACCTGCCATCGACGCTCCCGCGGGTCCACGACATTGCCCTGGACGGCCCCGTGCTGGGGACAGCCCTGCTCGTCTCCCTGATCACCGGGCTGCTGTTCGGGCTCGTCCCGGCCGTGCAGGCCGCCCGCATCTCCCACGTGGAGGCTCTGAAGGAGGTGGCGGGCCGCGGTGGGCGCGCCCACGGACGCGTGCGCAGCGCCTTCGTGGTGGCGCAACTGGCGCTCACGCTCACGCTGGTCCACGGCACGGTGCTGCTGGTGGGCAGCTACCTGCTGCTCCGGCGACACGACACCGGCTTCAACCCGAAGAACGTTCTCACGATGAGCGTGTCTCTGTCCGGGCCTCGCTATGCCGACGAGCAGACCCGGCTGGCCTTCTTCAAGGAGCTCGTGCCGCGCCTCGATGCGCTTCCGGGCGTCCGGGAAGCGGCCGTGGTCAACCGCCTGCCGTTCGAGGGCGGCACCAACGCCCGCATCATCGTGGAGGGCCGGGAGATCCCGCCAGACCCCAACGACCGGCCGCTGGTGGAGCGCAAGGCGGTCCTGGGCGACTACCTCCACGTCATGGGCATTCCGCTCCGGGCGGGGCGGATGATCGATGAGCGCGATGCCGCGGGTGTGCCCGGCGTGGTCATCAACGAGCGTATGGCAGAGCGGATCTGGCCGGGCGTGGATCCGTTGGGCAAGCGGTTCAGCTACGATGACAACCCGCCGCACTGGCTCACGGTGGTCGGCGTGGCCGGGAACGTCAGCCAGTGGGGTGCAGAATGGGGGTCGATCCCCGAGGCGTTCCGGCCCTATGCCCTGTTTCCGCGGCCGGTGATGTACCTGGCGCTGAAGACGGACGTGCCGCCGGCCACCCTGGTGCGAGCGGTGCGCCGCGAGGTGCTGGCCGTGGATCCGGACATGCCCGTCACGGAAATCCGGACCGGCGAGCAGCTGATGGGCGAACAATTCTCGCAGCGTGAGCTCATGACGACGCTCATCGGGCTGTTCGCCGTGCTGGCCCTCGTGCTGGCGGTCGCGGGGATCTACGGCGTGATCGCGTACCACGTGGCCCAGCGCACGCAGGAGCTGGGGGTGCGCATTGCCCTGGGCGCCAGCCGTGGTCGGCTTCTACGCCTGGTTCTCGGCAGGGGCCTGGCCCTCGCGGCCGTCGGGGTGGTCCTGGGGACGGGCGGTGCCGTGGCAGCATCCCGCATCACGCGGAACGCGCTGTACGGCCTGAGCCCCACCAACGCGTGGTCCATCGCCGGAGCTGCACTCCTGCTGCTGGCGGTGGCGGCCGTGGCGACGCTGGTCCCGGCCCGCCGAGCCACGACCGTGGACCCGGCCCGGGCGCTCCAGGCGGAGTAGAAAGCACCACCAGGCGGCGCGAGCGCTCGCCGCCCCGTCCAGGACTCTCGGGACTTGCGCTGCCGACCCGCCCGGCCTCACTAGTTCGGTAGCGAAACGTGCGCGACGGTCCGTGAGGATGTTCCGCCGGGACGCCCGCCTCCTGCCGCAGCGCGGCGATCATGCCTACCGTCCGGCTCAAACGACGATCTACAACGCGCCTCTGGCGAGCCATTCCGTTGCTCTTCGTCCTTCTTCCGCCTGCCATGCTGCCGCAGCGCGCGGCCGCGCAGATGGTGATCGGCACCACGCTGGACGCGGCCACCCACCAAGCGATCGGCGACGTGGAAGTGGCGCTCTTGGACACGACGGGCGCCGTCGAGCATACCGTAGTCACCGACGACGCCGGCCACTTCACCCTCGTCGCCGACTCGGGGCGCTACACGCTGCGGGGCACGCGCCTGGGCTATGCCGTGGCGCGCAGCGCGGCCATCGACCTGCACGCGGGCGAGACCATCGAGGTGGAGCTGCGCATGAGCGTGCAGCCGGTGGTGCTCGAACCCCTCAAGGTGGTCGCCCGCGAGCGCAGCCTGCACCAGCGGGACCTGAACGAGTACTACAAGCGGGCAGAACAGAACAAAACGAAGCACTGGGGCTGGATCTTCACGCGCCAGGACCTGCAGTCGTACGACGCCTGGAAGTACGAGACGTTCATGCGGCGGGAAGCGCCCGGCCCGTTCCTGACGGGATACGCGCACTGCCAGCCCGCCATGTACTGGGACGGCCGGCCCATCCAGCCGGACGCGATGGACGGCCTCATGCCCATCAGCAACATCGAGGGCATCGAGTTCTACCGGGACTTCGATCTGCCCGGCACGCGCTTCGTCGACGTCGGCGGCTGCGGCCTGATCCTGATCTGGACCCGCCCCTTGAACAACGGGCACCCCTTCGAGCTCAAGACCCTGTTCGTCGCCGTGGCTGGCTTCGCCTTCCTGGGCTGGATCATCAAGCTGGCCGTGCCGTAGGACCCGAGGACGCGGGCCCGGCGCCGCAGTGACCCGGCGCCGGCCCGCATCGCCCGGGCACGCCTCTCATTCCGCGCGCAGACAGCTCACGGGGTCGACACGCGTGGCGCGCCATGCGGGCAGGAAGGACGCGGCGAGGGCGACGGCGGCCAGCACGAGGCACGTCGCGGCCAGCGTCGCCGCGTCGGAGGCGCCCACGCCGAAGAGCAGTCCCCGGAGCAGGCGGCCGGCCAGGAGCGCGCCGGCCAGGCCGACGGCGACGCCGGTGCCCGCCAGCGCCAGGCCGCGGCCCAGCACCTCGGCCAGCAGCTGCGTTTTGCCGGCGCCGAGCGCCATGCGGATGCCCAGCTCGTGTGTGCGCTGGCCCACGAAATAGGCGAGGACGCCGTAGAGCCCCAGGGCGGCCAGGAGCAGGGCGATGACGGCGAAGGAGCCCAGGAGCAGGGTGCGGAACCGGTTGCCCGAAAGGGAGCTGTCGACGACGGCGTCCATGGTGGCGACGGCGGACAGGGGCACATCGGCGTCCACCTGGTGGACGACGTTGCGCAACGCGGGCGCGAGCGCCGCCGGGTCGCCGGCCGTGCGCACCACGAGAATGCCGCTCGAGGGCCGGACCTGGGGCGCCGCCAGGTAGAAGGTGGCGCGGGCGTCGTCTTCGAGGCTGCCCAGCTTCACGTCACCCACCAGTGCGACGATTTGCCAGGCCTGACCCCACACGAACAGCGAGCGGCCCACGGGATCGGCGCCGTCGAAGATGTCGTCGGCGAAGCGACGACTCACGATGGCCACCGGCGTGGACTCGCGCGTGTCGGTGACGGCGAAGTCGCGGCCCCGCAGGAGCGGGATGCCCATGGTGGCGAAGTAACCGGGCGACACGATACGGCGCACGGCACCCTTCTGTTCGGACGATGCCGGCGCGGGCTGGTCCGCCGGCCATACTTCGTTGTACGGCCCTCCGCCCGCCGTGGTGGGCAGGTAGTCCACGGTACCCGCCCCCATGACGCCCGGCAGCGCGCGGACGCGTGCCAGCGCATCGTCCCAGAACAACGATGGCGACCGCTGCTGCCCGTACGACGCCGCCGGTAGCCGCACCTGCGCCGTGAGCACGCCTGCCGGCCGGAAGCCCACGTCCACGTTCCGTACCTCGGCGAAGCTGCGGAAGAGCAGCCCCGCACCCACCAGCAGCACCACGGACAGCGCCACCTGCCCCACCACCAGCGCCGACTGCAGCCGGTGGCCGCCGGTGGCACCACGCGCGGCTTCCCGGAGCCCCTCCACCAGGTCCGCACGCCGTGACCACAACGCCGGCGCCAGACCGAAAAGGAGACCCGTGGCCACGGACACCAGCAGCGTGAACAGGAGCACGCTCCCGTCCAGCTGCACCGTAGCCAGCCGTGGCAGAGCGCCCGCGCCCACCGCGCTCAGCCCGCTCAGCAGCACCCGGGCCAGCAGCAGGCCCAGAGCGCCGCCGGCCAGGGCCACCACCACGCTCTCCATGAGGAGCAGTCCCACGACGCGTCCGTCCGACGCACCCAACGCACGCCGCACCGCCACCTCGCCGCGCCGTCCCGTGGAGCGCGCCAGCACCAGCGCGGCCAGGTTCGCACACGTCACCAGCAGGACCAGGCCCACCGCGCCCATGAGCAGCCACAGCGCGTTGCGGATCCCGCCGACGTAGACGTCCTGCATGGGCCGGACGCCGACGCTCCAACCCTCGTTGGCGTCCGGGTACGTCTCCGCGAGCCCCTTCGCGATGGACTGGAGCTGCGCCTGCGCGGCCTCCGGGGTCACGCCGTCACGGAGCCGGCCCAGCACGTTGTAGTTCCGGTTTGCGCGGCCCTGTGCCGAGCCGTACGACATCCGCATGGGGTACCACAACTCCGCCGGACGCGGGGGCCGGAAATCTGCCGGCATCACGCCCACCACCTCGTACGGCGCGCCGTCCAGCGTGACCGATCGGCCGACGACCGAGGGCGAGCCGCCCCAGCGGCGCTGCCACAGCCCGTACGACAACACGATGGGCATCGGGCCGTCCGCCTCGTCCGCAGCCACGAACGTACGGCCCAGCAGCGGCTTCACGCCCAGCATCCGGAACAGGTTCCAGCTCGCCTGGCGGCCCACCACCACCTCGGGACCTTCGCCGCCCGTCACCACCAGCCGCCGCGGGAAGACACCCACCGTCGCCAGATCCGTGAAGGAGCTCGCGCGCCGGTAGTCCACGTAGTCCAGCGCCGACGTGGTGTTGGGCTGGCCCCGAGGCGTGAGGCTCCACACCCACACCAGCCGGTCGGCGTGCGGGTAGGGCAGCGGCTCCAGCAGCACGCCGTCCACCACCGTGAACATGGCCGCGTTGGCGCCGATGCCCACCGCCAGCGTCGCGACCAGGACCAGGGAGTACATCGGACGGCGGAAGAGTCCACGAATGGCGTAACGGAGATCCGACAGGAATGCGGGCCTCATGGTGTGCCTCCGGATCACGGTGCGGCGGCGGCGGCCCGGGCGCGCGGCGCGCCCGGTTGTGATGTGAGACACTACGGACGCGGGAAGGGTTGAGTTGCGGGCGGTGGCTTCGCCGGGAAGCGGCGCGCCGACGGGGTCGCTAGCGGATGCCCGGCGTCCGCCGCAGCGCCTTCAACACCAGCGTGAACACGGTGCGGAAGCGCTTCCCGTCGAGCCATTTCGAGGGGCCGAGCTGGAGCAGGTGCTGCCGGGCGACCGTCTGGGTCTCGGTGTAGCGCAGGATGCCCTCGGCGCCGTGTCGCCGTCCGACGCCGGAGTCCTTGAAGCCGCCCATGGGTGCATCGACGGAGCTCCAGGCGGCGGCGTAGGTCTCGTTGATGTTGACGGTGCCGGCCTGGATGCGGCGGGCCAGGCGGTGGGCGCGCCTCGGGTTGGTGGACCAGACGGCGGCGTTCAGGCCGTAGCGGCTGGCGTTGACCCGTTCGACGGCCTCGTCGACGCTGGCGAAGGGGTATAGCGCGACGATGGGTCCGATCGTTACCCGGACGAAGAGCTGCATGTCCGGGGTCGCATCCGTCAGCACGGTGGCCTCGAAGAACGTAGGCCCCACGTCCGGCAGCGTGTGGCCGCCGCACAGCACGGTGGCGCCCTTCGCCACGGCGTCGTCGTAGTGGGCCTGCACGCGCTCGAGCTGCGCGTGGGAGACCAGGCACCCCATCTCGGTGTCCCAGCCGGCGTCGGCGCCTACGCGCATGCGCCGCGTCCGCTCAACGAACAGGCGGGCGAATTCGTCGAACACCCGCTCGTGGACCAGGATCCGCTCCATGGACACGCACAGCTGGCCGGCGTTGGAGAAGGTGCCACGCACGGCGGCGTCCGCCGCGGCCACCAGGTCGGCGTCGTCCAGCACGACGAGGGCGTTCTTCCCGCCCAGCTCCAGGGAGCAGCCGATGAGGCGCTCGGCGGCTCGCTTCGCCACGATGCGGCCCACCGCCGTGCTCCCGGTGAACGCAATGTGGTCCACGGCTTCGACGACGAACGCTCCGATGCGCGCCCCGTCGCCGTTCACCACCTGGAACAGGTCGCGCGGCAGGCCGGCTTCATCGGCCAGGCGCGCGGCCCACAGCGTGGTGAAGGGCGTCTGGTGGTCCGGCTTCAGCAGCACGGCATTGCCGGCCATGAGCGCCGGCGCCACGTCCGACAGCGCCATGCTCAGGGGGTAGTTCCAGGGCGTGATGAAGCCCACCAGGCCCACGGCGTGGTGATGCTCCCACACGCGCGTCAGCACCGGCATGGTGCCCTGCCGACGCCGGCTGCGCAGGTGGCGCTCGGCGGTGTGGGCGTAGTAGCGGCAGCAGATGGCGGCGTCCGCCACTTCCTCGAAGGCGTCCTTCCGCGCCTTGCCCGTCTCCAGCTGGATGAGGTCCATGACCTCGTCCTGCCGTCGCAACAGCAGATCGTGCAGGCGCAGGAAGATGCGAGCCCGGTCACGGAACGACGACGACGCCCACGCCGGCTGGGCGGCCCGCGCACGCCGCGCGGCCTCCATGATGTCCGCCTCCGTCGACGCCGGCACCGCCCCCGCCACCTCGCCGGTGAACGGCGCGACCACCTCGATGGTCCCCCGCACGCCGTCATCCGCCAGGGCCTGGCGGGCTCTCAACGTGTCCAGCAGCGCCGGGTCCGGGCTGCGGAAAAACCCGCGCCGTGTGCCGTCCGCATCCTCGGGGCGCGGAACAGCCGCTGTCTCCATGCCTCCTCCGCGTGACGTGACGGGTTTGCCCCGAGCAAGCTAGTGGGGAATCCCGCCGGCTTCAACGGCAGGAAATACGCCAGGGCCGACGGTCAATTGCCGTGCGGAGCCGTCGGCGAGCCAAACAACCCGTCGAGGAAATGGTTGATGGCCGGGATCCGGGCCTCGGCAGGTGGAATGTGTCCGGCGTCCTCCACGAGGACGAGCTTCTTGGGCTGCTGCAGCAGGTTCCACAGCGGCAGGCCGCGGGTGAACCATGGATGCTCCTCGTCATGGCGGCCGTTCAACAGCAGCTTGGGCGGCTTGATGTAGTGCGCGAAGTTGACGGCGTCGGCGGCCGGCAGCGTCGGCCGGGTGCGCTCGTCGATGCCGCCACCGACGAACACGACAGCGCGGAAGCGGTCGTCGATGCCGGCGAACACCAGGTGCGATCCCGCGCCCCAGCTCAGTCCGACGTACGCGAGCCGTTTCATGTCGATGTCGGGACGGGTCTGCAGGTAGTCCAGCCCCAGGCGCAGCTCCGTGCCCTGCAGCACCATCTGGTCGCGGTAGCGCACCGACGCGGTGGGCGGCGGCTTGTAGCCGGGGCCCCACTGCCGCTCGGTCATTCCCTTCATCACCACGGTAAAGAGGGCGCGCCCGGACCGGACCAGCGGGCCCACCCAGCGCTCGGCTGCCTCCGGCACCGGGACGCCGTAGAAGACCTCCGCGCCGGGCACGTACACCACCGTCTGGTAGGGCGGCGGCGCAGCCTTGGGTAGCCACAGATAGGCGAGGACACGCTCGTCGTTCGGGCCGGCGTAGGTGAGCCGCAGGCGAACCCAGTCGGGCGTTTCCACCGTGTCAAGCACCTGCGGCTTCGGGGGGACCGGGTCGTAATTGTAGTAGGACAGCAGCGTCCGGAACGTTTGCGGGTCCACCGGTTTGTACGTAGGTGTGCGGTCGTCCACGTCCAGGGCGAACGTACCCTGGTCGCGGCGGGCCCGGGCGTCCGTAGCGCGGACGCGGGCACAGCGGAAGCCCAGCGAGTTGGTAGCATACGCCGGATCGAACGTGCCGAACTCCGAGAAGACGTACATCGGGTCGGCCCAGGAGCCGCCGGTCACGGCGCGCCCGTTGCCGATGGGGTTCGCCGTCCATTCCTTCACGTTCCCGGCCATGGCATACGCGCCGAACGGGCTGATGCCGAACGGGTGCGCGTCCACGGGAACGGGTCCGTCGCCGCTGAAGTTCGCCCGATCGCGATAGTGGCCTTCCGGGCTGGCGTAGCCCCACGGCATGACCACGCCTTCCGTGTGCGTGACCTGGCCGTTGCGGGCGGCCTTCTCCCACTGGAACACCGACGGCAGGCGCTTGCCGCGGAAGGCGCAGTAGGCCTCCGCTTCGTACCACGATACGCCGGTGACCGGGTAGTCGTTCCGGCCGTGGGGCGGCTCCTGCGACGTCCATTCCCGGGGCCCGGGCAGACCCGTGCGGTCCACGAATCGCTTCATGGCTTCGTCGAACGTGAGCGTGTCGCCATCAACCACGATAGGGTGGGGCCACAAGGCCGGATTCGTGTATCCGCCACCCGTCACGAACGCCCGGAAGTCCGCGTTGCTCACCTCGTACCGATCGATGAAGTAGTCGTCCAGCTGCGCCTTCAGACCGCGGGGCAGGTCCGGCGTGACGAGCTGGTATTCCCCGCCCGGCACGAAGACCATGCCCGGCGCCTCGCCAGCCGGGATCAGCGGTACATGCAAACCGATGGAGTCGAGGGAGCCGAGTACCGGTAAATCCTGCACCCGCGTCAGCTCGTTCGATGCAAGGCGCTCGACCGTCGCGTAGCCCTGCTTCCGGATGCGAAGCAGCTGCGGCGTCCGCGCAACGCGCACATCGTCCAGCGGGGTGGTCCCGAGGGCCCGGAATCCCACCGCGGCGGCATCGGCGGCCAGACCGGTGACGTCCGACGACGACGCCACAACCCGGCTCGTCCCGGAATCCCGGTCGCCGCCGGATCCGCTCGTTTCCGAATCGCCGGGCAGTGGCCGGATCAGGACCTGCGCGCCGGATGGATCGGTCGTGACCGTCAAGCGGTTGGAGATGACCGGCCACAACCGGGTCAGCGTGGTGTCGGTCGGCAGCGTATGCCCCACCTGGACCGCCAGCCGATACGCCTGGGAGTAGCGCCCGGCATCGGCAAGCTGCTCGATTCTGGGGATCCGGGTCCGGGCGCGACGCTGCGCTGAAGCTTGCAGCCAGCGCGGTATCGCGAAAGCGGCAGCCGCCACCGCCAGCGCCGCGACGATGACGCCGGATACGGGCAACGAACGGCTGCGCCGCGCAGGCCGGGCCGCGCCCGCAGACGGTTCCGCCCGCCGTCCTGCCGCCGGCTGCCCGGTCGTCTCCGGCTCTGGCGGCCCCATCTCCGCCGGCCTCCCCCCGGCACGCGCCGGCTCGGCAGGCGTCGGCTCCGCCGGCCGTGGCTCCTCCGGCCCCGCCTCGGCAGGCGCCGGTTCCGTGCGCCGCACGCCTTCCGGTGTGATCTCGAACGCCCAGGCCAGCACGATGGCGATGGGAAAACCGAGCAGGACCAGGACCACGATCGCGCGCGAGATCCAATCCGGCAGCAGCAGCTCGGGGACCAGCAGGGTGGCGATCTGGAGCACGCCCCAGGCCACGACCGCGTACACGACCGCGACGCGGAGGATGTGCCTGCGGCGGAGCTCTGCAATGAACCGCTGGAGGCTGCGGTGCACGTCTGAAAACACGGCGACCTCGATTCGCCCGATATGTCGGCGACGTAGACGACGCGGCCACCTTCGGGGAGTCGGCCGCAGACGCAGTGGAGATCACGTTGCCGAACAAGAACCTCTGCTAGAGGTAACCCGACGGCGCCGCGCCTGTAAAGGTTCTTGGGGCGTCGGGCCGGCCGGCCCGGCGCCCGCTCATCGTCACGGCGCGGCCTGGAACAATCGCTGTTTCGACGGGATCTGTTGCTGGATCTCGGCGAGCACGCTGCGGGCGAGGGCGAGGATGCCGGCGCGGTCCATGTCGCCGGGGTCGATGTCCATGCCCACCGCGCCGATCAGGTTGCCCTTCGCGTCATGCAGAGCCTGGGTGACGTCGTACACCGGGTCCGCCCTGGACGGAGCTTCGACGCTGGGCACGCCGGTTTCCATGGGCTCGTTCTCGTCGGCGTCGCATTTCTCGCCGATGTCCTCGGCGGCGGTGGCCGCGATGGTGCGGCAGACGTCGCCGAAGACCACGGCCAGCTCGACCGACTTCACCGGCCCGTGCGCACTCACGCTGCGGTCTACCAGCCACTGGGCGTACGGCGCCGGTGGTGTATTCACGTGGACGGCCTGCCCTTCCTGCGCTTCGGTGACTTTCGGTTTCTGCTGTTGCGCCGCCGCAGGCATCGCGGTGAGAAACAGAGCCAGAGCCGCCCATGTCATGGTTTGCATCGGTCACCTCCATCCGGGTGAGCATCCGGGGCCCGGTCCCGGCCGGCCTTGGTCACGCGGCGCCAGGCGTGGGATGCGACGCATTCCTGTCCGTCGGGAAAAAGGTACCGCCCGACGGCTGACGCCACGGTGACAGCCGCACCTCCGTCCACGCACCGGGTCGTCACGGGTCCGCCGTCATGCGGTCGTAGTACTCCACGACGCGGTCGTGGGACCCCGGATTCGTGTAGACGTCCGGACGCGGCTCGTCGATCAGGTCCGCGATGACCGTCGCCACCTCCTCGGGCTCCTGCCCGAACGGGAAGGACCGCGAGTCCGCGCCGCCGTGCAGCGCGTGGTTGCCGAAGTCGGTGAACACCACGCCGGGCGATACGAGGGAGACGTGGATGCCCGGGTCGGTTTCCTTCAGCTCGGCCCGGAAGTTCGCGGTCAGCGCGTTGAGGAAGTGCTTGGCGCCGTTGTAGGCCGAACGCTGCGTCGTGAACGGGATGCGTCCGAGCATGGACGACACGTTGATGACGTGGCCACCGCCGCGCTCCCGGAAATGCGGCAGGGTCTCCTGCATGCCGTAGAGCGCCGACTTCACGTTGGTCCGCATCATGTCGTCCAGGTCCTCGTCCGTCAGCTCGGAAGGCATGCGCGTGATGCCGCGGCCGACGTTGTTGACCCAGACGTCCACGTGCCCGAACCGCTCGACGGCGGTGTCGAGGACGCTCCGCACCTGCGCCCGCTCCGTCACGTCCGCGACGACGGGCAGTGCAACCCCGTCGCATTCGGCCGCGACGGCCTCCAGCTCCGGTTGCCGGCGTGCCGCCAGCACGACGGACGCGCCACGCCTGGTCAGCTCCCGCGCCAGGGCCGCGCCGATGCCCCCGCTGGCACCGGTGATGACGACGACTTTACCGCTCATTGGCTTCCCGTGGTTGACGGCTTTCGAGGTCGGTCCGTCCCTTCCGCCGACGTGCAACGGTCGTTCCAGCGCGGACCCGGAAGAGCATTGCGCCGCCGGTCCACCCGACGAATGGTCGCCCGTCGACCTCGCCGAGGCCCAACCGATCAATCCAGGATACGCGGAGGCGGGCTGAAGCCGCTCACTCGCTGCGAAGCGCCTCGATGGGGTCCACGCGCGTGGCGTGCAGGGCCGGCACCAGGCATGCCACCAGCGCGATGAGCGCCAGCACCCCCGCCGCGGCCACGAACGTCAAGGGGTCCGTAGGCCGGATTCCGTAAAGCTGGCTCTGGAGCAGGCGGGTGAGGGCGGCCGCGCCGGCGACTCCGGCGACGACGCCGATGCCCACCAGCAGCATGCCCCGGCCCACGAGGCGGCGCACCACGTCCCCCGGCAACGCCCCCAGCGCCATGCGCAGCCCCACCTCGTGAGTTCGCTGCGCCACGATGTACGACATGACGCCGTAGATGCCGAGGGCGGCGAGGCCGAGCGCCAGTACGGCGAATACCCCCAGCAACAGCATGGCGAACTGCTGGAAGGCGAGGGAGTCGGCCAGCACCTCGTCCATAGTGCGCACTCGCCCCACGGGCACGAGGGGACCCGTGTCGTGGATCGCCTGGACCAGCGCCCGGGTCTGGGTCCGCGGATCCGTTTCGGTGCGCAGCACGACGTGGGTGGGGAACCAGCCGGCGAAGATGCGGGTCAGGCCCGCCGGCGTCTGCGCCGACGAAATGAACAGTCCGGGTCTCGGTGTGGCACCGATGTAGGACTTGAGGCCGCCCACCACGCCCACGATGCGACGGTCCACGCCGTTGAGCGTGACCGTGCGACCGATGGGGTCGACGTCCGGCAGATACCGGCGTACGAACGCCTGGTTGACGACGGTCACCGGTTCAGCGTCGCCGGCGTCCATCTCACTCAGCATGCGCCCCTGCAGCAGCGGCACGCCCAGCACGTTCAGGTAGCCGGGCGTGACGGTGCGATAATCGACCGACGCCCAGTCCTCCCGTCCTTCGACGTGCACGCCCATGTTGCCGCCGCGCTCCAGGGGCAGGCCTGCCTCCACCACCGCCGCGGACTGCACGCCGGGCAGTGCCTTCAACCGCTCGGTGAGCTGCCGGTAGAACCCGGAGATGGCCGCCGTGGAGTCGTAGCGCGAGCCGGTCAGCCAGATCTCGGCCGTGAGCACGTGGTCGGTGCGGAAGCCCGGGTCCGTGCGCATCAGGTTGGCGAACGTGCCCAGCAACAGGCCGGCACCCACCAGCAGCACCAGGGACAGCGTCACCTCCGCCACGACGAGGGCGCCCCGTGCACGGCCCCGGTGCGCCGAGGCCGTCGCGCGCCCGCCGCCTTCCTTGAGCGTGTCGTGGACGTCCGAGCGGGCCGCCCGCCACGCCGGCACCAGGCCGAACAGGACGCCCGTGACCAGGGCGAGGCCGAAGGTGAACGCCACGGCCCAGCCGTCCAGGTGGATGTCGCCGGTGCGCGGGAGGTTCAGGCGGTCGCTGATCGTTCCCACGTGCGTGGGTGCGATGGCGAGCAGCGCCCGGAGTCCCCAATGGGCGACCAGCAGGCCCAACGCGCCGCCGGCCACCGCCAGCGCCACGCTCTCGGTGAGCAGCAGCCGCACCAGGCGCGGCCGGGTGGCGCCCAGCGCCACGCGCACGGCCACCTCCCGCAGGCGCCCCGTGGTACGGCCCAGCACCAGGTTCGCCACGTTGGCGCACGCGATGAGCAGCACGAACGCGATGGCGCCGAACAGGATGCCCACGTCGTCCTTCACGCCGCTCACGACCAGGTCCTGGTAGCGCATCAGATCGATGCCCGCGTCGCGCGGGAAGCTCCGCGGGAACCGTTCATGGAACGCGGCCGTCGTGCCCTGCATACGCAGCCTCGCCTGCGCCAGCGACGTGCCGGGCGTCAGCCGGGCGAGGAGCTCGAGGTTCTGACCGCTGCCGATGGTCCGCCCCACCTGCGCGAGCGTGGACCAGACATCCACCGCCGGGATGGCTTCGAA
>JARRJS010000077.1:15923-16664 GCA_037388885.1 Gemmatimonadota bacterium | reverse complement strand
CGTGCACGGCAAGGGCTCGCTGCTGGGCAAGATGCCCGGCGACGACTGGCAGAAGTTCGCCAACCTGCGCCTGATGCTCACCTATATGCATGCCCAGCCGGGGAAGAAGCTGCTGTTCATGGGCGGCGAGCTGGCGCAGTGGGGCGAGTGGGCCCACGACGAGAGCGTCGACTGGCACCTGCTGGAGCACGCGCCTCACGCCGGTATGCTGAAGCTGGTGTCCGACCTGAACCGGCTGCATCGGCAGGAGCCGGCACTGCACGTCTACGACTTCGACGGCCGCGGCTTCCAGTGGTTGGACGCCAATGACAGCCAGAACAGCGTGCTCACCTTCTTCCGCAACGGGCCCGATCCCGACAACCGTATCCTGGCCGTCTTCAACTTCACGCCGGTGCCGCGCCCCAACTACCGGGTCGGCGTGCCGCACCCCGGCCGTTGGCGCGAGATCCTGAACACCGATGCGAAGGACTACGGCGGCAGCGGCCAGGGCAACCTGGGCGGCGTCAAGACCACGCCCGTGGCGTATCACGGGCACTATCACTCGCTCAACCTCACCTTGCCGCCGTTGGGCGCATTGTTGCTGAAGCGGGGCTGAGGCCGGGGCGCCACCGACGAATGCGTCGGTGGGGCAGGGTCATCTGCGGGTGGCAACTACCGAATTCGAGTTCGAATTCGAGTTCGAGGACCGGAGGGGGCGGGATGCCGGCATTCCGGCTGGCGTTCCGGTGAGGGCGTGATTCG
>JARRJS010000077.1:0-15918 GCA_037388885.1 Gemmatimonadota bacterium | reverse complement strand
CTGGCGCGCCGGATCTTCTTCCGGTTGCTGTTTTGCGTTGGCTCGGAAGGACATGCTTTGCCGGTCGGTCTGCGCACGCCGGCTTCCCGGCTGACGCCGGGTCGAACTCGAATTCGAATTCGAACTCGAACTCGAAAAGGAGGGCGTCGATGATGGAGTCGAAGACCTCTACATGGAGGATTCCAACACTTGTCTGACCACTTCGTCTGTGTCCACGGCCATTTCTACCAGCCGCCGCGGGAGAGTCCGTGGCTGGAGTCCATCGAGCTGCAGGACTCGGCGTACCCCTACCACGACTGGAACGAGCGGATCTCGGTGGAGTGCTACGCGCCGAACGGCGTGGCGCGCATCCTGGATTCGGACGGGCGTATCGTCCAGATCCGGAACAACTACGAGCGGATCAGCTTCAACTTCGGGCCAACGTTGCTGGCGTGGATGGAGGAGAACGACCCGGAGACGTACGGGGCGGTGCTGGAAGCGGACCGGCGCAGCATCAAGCGTTTCGGCGGCCACGGGTCGGCGTTGGCGCAGCCGTACAACCACGTGATCATGCCGCTGGCGAACGAGCGGGACCGGCGCACGCAGGTGGAGTGGGGCCTGGCGGATTTCCGGCGGCGGTTCGGCCGGGAGCCGGAGGGCATGTGGCTGCCGGAGACAGCGGTGGACCTGGGGACGCTGTCGCTGCTGGTGGAGTACGGCATGCGCTTCACGATCCTGGCGCCGCACCAGGCGGCGCGGTTCCGGCGGCTGGGCGACAAGGACTGGAAGGACGTGAACGGTGCGCGCATCGATCCGCGCAGGCCGTACGTGCAGCGGCTGCCGGACGGCGGCGAGATCACGCTGTTCTTCTACGACGGCCCGGTGGCCCGGGCGGTGGCGTTCGAGGGGCTGCTGCGGGACGGTGGCCGGTTTGCGAAGCGGCTGACGGATGCGTCCGGCGGCGATGACGGGCTGGTCCACATCGCGACGGACGGCGAGACGTACGGGCACCATCACCGCTACGGGGACATGGCGCTGGCGTTCGCGCTGGAGGCCATCGACAACGGGGACGCTGCCCGGCTGACCAACTACGGCCGGTACCTGGAGGAGCACCCGCCCGAGTACGAGGTGGAGATCCACGAGAACACGTCGTGGAGCTGCGCGCACGGGATCGAGCGTTGGCGCAGCGACTGCGGTTGCTCGGCGGGACGCGGCGTAGGCTGGAACCAGGCGTGGCGCGGGCCGCTGCGGGACGCGCTGGACTGGCTGCGTGACGAGCTGGCGCCGCTCTACGACGAGCGGGCGGGCAAGCTGCTGCAGGATCCGTGGGCCGCGCGCAATGCGTACATCGACGTCGTGCTGAACCGTGCCGGGGAGAACGTGCAGCAGTTCCTGGACGCGTACGCCGCCGGGTCGGACGTAACGGACGTAACGGACGTGCTCAAGCTGCTGGAGCTCCAGCGCCACGCCATGCTCATGTACACCAGCTGCGGCTGGTTCTTCGACGAGATCTCGGGCATCGAGACGGTGCAGGTGCTCCAGTACGCCGGTCGTGTGATCCAGCTGGCGGACGAGCTGTTCGACGCGGGCCTGGAGTCGGAGTTCCTGGAGCGGCTGGCAAAGGCGCCGAGCAACCTGCCGGAATACGGGAACGGGCGTCGGGTCTACGAGGCGCTGGTGTGGCCGGCCATGGTGGACCTTCGCAAGGTGGGGGCGCACCACGCCATCAGCCTGCTGTTCCGGGACGACGACGACGAAAACGAAGGCGAGGACGAAGGCCGCGAGGTGTACGCGTTCGAAGTGGAGGATGTGGCGCATCAGACGTCCGAGGCGGGTAGGGCGCGGCTGGCGGTGGGGCGCCTGCGCATCTCGTCCCGCGTGACGCTGGAGACCAGCGACCTGGTGTACGCCGTGCTGCACCTGGGTGACCATACGGTGACGGCGGGCGTGCAGCCGTTCACCAGGGACCAGGCCCTGGAGCGGCTGCGGCAGGACCTGAACGAGCCGTTCGACCGGGCCGACTTCCCGGAAGCGCTGCGTGCGCTGGACCGGGCCTTCCCGGATGGGACCTACTCGCTGTCGTCGCTATTCCGGGACCAGCAGCGGCTGGTGCTGGACAAGATCCTGGAGTCGACGCTGCACGACGCGGAGTCGGTGTACCGCCAGGTCTACGAGCGGCACGCGCCGCTGATGCGCTACCTGACCGATCTCAACATCCCGCTGCCCAATGCCCTGGAGCTGGCGGCGGAGTACGTGCTCAACACCAGCCTGATCCGGGCCGTATCCGACGAGGACCTGGAGCCGCAACGCGTGCTCACGCTGCTGAAGGACGCGCAGGCCAGGGACGTGAAGCTGGACCAGGAGGGTTTGGGCTACGCGCTGGAAGGCACGCTGGAGCGGCTGGCGGACCGCATGTTGAAAGCGCCGAAGGACGTGGAGCGCGTCTCGGCGCTGGAGGGTGCGGTGCGGCTGGCGACAGCCGTGCCGTTCCGCGTGAACACGTGGTCCATCCAGAACGCATTCTGGGAGCTCAAGGAGACGACGCACCCCGAGTTCGCAGGCCGCTCGGACGATGAAGCACGCACGTGGCTGAGCCACTACCGCGCGCTGGGGAAGCTGCTGCGCGTGGCGGTGTAGGCTGCGCCGATCGACCGACGACCGACGACCGACGACCGTCGATGTTTCGCGGGGTGCGATCGTTTCCGGGCGCTGCGCGGCGTGCGTCGTCGCGTGCGCGGGGTCCTTGCTTGCACGCTTCGCGTGGGGCCGCTGCGGCACACGTGGTAACAGGCTGAAAAACCGGCAGCTCGCCGCCTGTCGCGAAGGCGGCAAGCTGCCGGAAAGCGTGCCTACACCGTGAACCGACGACGGTCGTCGGTCGTCGGGCGTCGGTCGGTCGGCCTACAGGCCGACCTGCAACGCGAACGCAGCGATGGTGCCGCTGCCCAGGTTCGTGTCCCTGTAGGCCGCGGCCAGATTCAGGCCCACCGGTCCCAGGTTGAGTCCCAGCCCGCCCGAGTACATCTGGCCGCCCGACAGCAGCGTCACTCCGGCTCTCACGGGCAGGACGGGCAGGATGGTCAGCTCGGCGCCCACGCCGACGTGGTTCCTGGGTCCCAGCTGCAGGCTGTTGCCCAGCTGGTGCTGGATGTCGGCGGTCACTTCGAGATACGGCAGCACCTGTGCGGCGCCTGCGACCGTCAGCACCGGCTTGAAGGTGAACAGGTCATTGACCCGGTTCTTCAGGGAATCCGGCGCCTGCTGGTAGTCGATGGCGTCGAAGTTGGTGATGGTCGTGTCCGTGTTGGCCACCACCGTGCCCTGCCGGTAGTACAGCTTCTGGATGTTCCACTTGAACGTGTTCACCAGGTTGTGGATCACGGCGCCCGCCTTGAAGATGCCGGCAGACCACGCCGCCCCCACGTCCAGACCGACGCCGGTGCCGTTGTTGGGGAACCCGTCGATGGTCGTGTCCGTCTCGAGCACGGGGAACGTCAGGTCCACCGCCAGCGGGTCGCTCGTGATCTGGCTGCCCGCGTCCATGGCCGTGACGAACACGTTGCCGATCGTGTACTTGAGGGTGGCGCCGACGGCGAAGTGCTGGTCCGGCAGCGGGCCCAGCGTCAGTGTCAGCGGCAGGCCCAGGCTGACGCCCGCCGTCGTCGTGGCCGCGGCATCCACCGTGCTGCCCTGCAGCGTGTAGTTCTGCGGCACTCCCGTGCGTCCCGCGTTGCCGAAGAAGAACAGGTCCGCGAACGCCGGCGCCATGTTCACGCGGCCGTGCATGGTGGTGGACAGCTGGAACGCCAGGTGCGAGACGCTCATGGCCAGCAGTGTGACGTCGGTGTCGAACTCGCCCTTCTCACCACCGGCGGCCGTGATCTGGTTCAACCAGTCCTCGCGCACCGATACCGGAATGAACTTGTCCTGATACCGCGCAAGGTCCGACGTGCCGATGGGGGACAGGGACGCACCGGCGCGCAGCGGCAGAATCGCGATGGAGAAGGAGGGGTTGTCCGGCATGCCGAGGCCGGCGGGGTTCCAGAACGGGGCGTTCAGGCCGCGGGCAAGAGCAGTGTAGTTGTCGCCCATACCAAGGGCCGCGGGGCTGGCGTTGCCCAGCTGCGCCGCGACGGGCGTTGCCGCCGCCAGCATCACGGTCAGCAGGGCGGCGCCGGCGAGCCGATGTCCGGATTCATGGTGCGTGCTCATTGGTTCACCCCCCCACCGACCAGGTCCGTGACTTCCAGATCGGTCTTGAACGTCACCACCTGGTCCGGTGACACGGTGATCGTCCCGCTGGTCGCATTGACCACGCCGGTCGTCGTGACCACCACGTTGTCCTGACCCAGCAGGGGCCGCAGCTCATCGCCCGTAAAATCGATGCGCGGCGTCGTGGCGCCGGGCGCGACGTCCAGCGTCTTGACCACCGGCGCGCCGTTCGGCGGCGTCACCGTCAGCGTCAACGTGCCGCTGACGTCGAAGGGGTTGTCGATGCTGAAGCGTAGCGCGCCGGCCTGCACGTCGTTGACCACGAAGTCCGGCAGGCCGGACAGGTCCAGGGTGCTGGGATCCGTTTGCACGGTCATGTTGCTGACCGCCACCTCGGCCTGGCTGATGTCCAGCGTGCCGGGGTTCAGCGTGACGAACAAGCCCTGCGACGTGTTGATCGTCACCGGGTCGCCGGCGGGCGAGTTGATCCGGAACTCGATCACCAGGCTGTCCGAGATGAGCCCCGCCGTCACGGGCACGGTCACGTTCAGCGGCGTGTTGGGCGGGAACGCGCTGTCCGCACCGTCGATGGAGTCCGCCGCGACGACGCGACCCGCGCTGCGCACCGCGATCGTCATGAAACCGGTGCTCGTCGGATTCACCGAGTTCGGCCGCAACGGGTCGAAGTTGAACTGGTGCTCCAGCGTCAGCGAGAACTGGCCGGCCTGCGCCGTAGCGCTCACCACGTCTGCCGGCAGCTTGTCCGTCGTCGACAGCGTCGTGTCGAACGCCGGCTTCGGCACCGTCATTCCATTGACGAAGGCACAATCGGGGCAGAAATCGCCCAGCGTGAACGAGGCGGATGTGCCGTTGATGTTCACCACGAACGCGCTGCTGTCGCTCGTCAGTGTCACGTCCGACGGCAACAGCTCCGCCACCGAGAGCGACATGTCTTCACCCGGGACCACCCAGGTCTGGTCCCACTGGGGCGCAGACGTCGGAATATCGCACGCGGCCATCGCCACGAGCGCGCCGCCCGTCGCCAGAACCTTCCATCGTCGGTTCATGCTGCCTGTCTCCGGCGCAATAAGGCTGTCGTTGCAGAGGGGTTTCGCATTTCAGGGGAGAAACCGCAGTTTAATGCACAAAATTGGCGCAGTCAATGAAATTCGAGCCGTCTTCTCACCGCGTCACTGCAGCCCCGGTCCCCTGGCATTACGCGTCGACCTCGAATTTCAACCCGCCCGGGCCGCCTCGGTAGCGCGTCGCGCCAGCGGCCCCACGGAGGGGCCCTGCACGAGTAGCGAGAACACGACGACGACGTAGGTCATGACCAGGATCAGGCCGCGCTGGTCGGATGCCGGCAGGGACAGCGCGAGCGCGATGGCGATGCCGCCGCGCAGCGCGCTCCAGGTCATGAGTCGGAGGGCGTAGGGCACCGCGGCCGCCCGCAGGCGCATGAGCCGGATCGGGGCGCCGACGCTCAGGAACCGGGCGATCAGCACGACGGGCACCGCCAGCATGCCGGCGGCCAGGAACCGGGGCGTGAGGTCGATGAGCAGGACCTCGAGGCCGATGAGCAGGAACAGCACCGCGTTGAGGGACTCGTCCACGACGATCCAGAAGGAGTCGAGGTGGCTGCGCGTGGTGTCGGACATGGCGAGCCTGCGGCCCCGGTTCCCGATGAACAGGCCCGCCATCACCATCGCCAGCGGCCCGGACAGGCCGATCTCCTGGGCGAGCCAGTAGCCGCCGGTGACGAGGGCGAGGGTGACCAGGACCTCGACGCTGTAGTTGTCTACCGCGTACAGCATGCGGTACGCGATGAAGCCCAGGACGAGCCCGAACAGGACACCACCGCCCGCTTCCCGGAGGAAGTGCAGGACGACGGTGCCGGCGGTGACGCCGTGGCCGCCCAGGGCGAGGTCCAGGATGGCCGTGAACACGACGACGCCGATGCCGTCGTTGAAGAGCGATTCGCCCGAGATCTGGACTTCCAGACTCGGGGGCGTGCGGGCCCGCTTCAGGATCGCCAGCACGGCCACCGGGTCGGTGGGCGAGATGAGGGCGCCGAACAGCAGTGCATGCACCAGGGGCAGATGCAGGCCGAGGGCGCCCAGCAACAGGAACACCGACAGCCCCACGATGGCTGTGGAGATGAGCACACCCAGCGTGGCCAGCGTGAGGATCGGGCGGCGATGCTCCCACAGGTCGTTCAGGTTGATGTGCAGCGCGCCGGCGAACAGCAGGAAGCTGAGCATGCCGTGCATCAGGAGCTGGTCGAAGTTGATGCGCGTGAGCACCGTCGTCGCCCAGTGCTCGCCCCCCAGGCCGAGCTCGGTGCCCGCGATGAGCGCCAGCGAGGTGATCAGCCCGCCGATGGTCACACCGATGGCGGTGGGCAGGCGCAGATAGCGCTCGTTGATCCAGCCGAGCACCGCGGTGAGCGTGATGAGCAGGGCGATGATGGCGAAGAGGTCCATCGGGCTCCGGGTCAGAGGCGGTCATGAACCGTCGTGCGGCGGCACGAGCGCCGCGAGGCCGGCAGGAGAATAGGTCGGGATTCGAACCGGCGGCAAGCGCAAAGCGCGGCAACGTGCTTGTGCCTGTGTGTTTGGTGCGGCATCTTGAAATGGAGGCTCTGGCCGCACCGCCTTCCCCGTCGGCGGTGCGTTTCTGTCTCGGCTGTCCTACTGCAGTCGGCACTTTCCATGACCGAACCAACGGCGGACCGGCGTGAACCGGCGGAAGGGATGCCTATCGGCGCCCTCCCGGCATCCGCTCTGGTGGGCGTCATGGTTGCGGACGACGAGCGTGTCCTGGAGGCCAACGACAGATGCCTCGCCATGCTGCTGCGCGACCGTGCCGACCTGGACGCCGGCATGGTGCGGCTGCACGAGATCACGCCACCGGAGCACTGGCTGCTGGACGAGCGCGCCCTGCACGCCGTGACCACGACGGGCCACTGCGCGCCGTACGAAAAGGAGCTGATCCGGGGCGACGGCACGCGTCTGCCCGTGCGGGTGGAGGCGACGCTGCAGACGGCCGACCCGCTGCGCTGGTCCTGCATGCTCGTCGACCTCAGCGAGATGCGCCGCGCCGAGGACGCGCATCGCTTCCTCTGGGAGGCCGGCCGCCTCCTGGCCTCCACGCTGGATCGGCGGCAGGCCCTCAAGACGGTGGCCTATCTGGCCGTGCCGCAGTTCGCCGACTGGTGCACCGTCCACATCGTGGAGGACGGCGAGATCCGGACGGTGGAGATGATCCACCGTGACCCGGCCGCCGCGTCCCTGACCCGCCGCCTGCGCGAGCGTTACCCACCGAACCCGGATATGCCGTCGGGCGCGTACCGCGTCATGCACACGGGCGAGCCGGTGCTGTACTCGAGCATCGACGACGACCTGCTGAAGGAGACGACGCGGGACGGCGAGCACGTGCGCATCCTGCGGGAGCTGGGCACGGCATCGGCGATGGTGGTGCCGCTGATGGTGCGCGGCGAGGTGCTGGGCACCCTGAGCTTCGTGCGAGGGATGGACGCGCCGCCGTATACGTCGGATGACCTCGTGCTGGCGGAACGGCTGGCCGATCGAACGGCGGTAGCCGTGGACAATGCGCGCCTGTTCGAGGGCGCGCGCAATGATCTCCGGGAGCTGGAACGCGTCCGCAGGCAGCTGGAGCGCACCAACGCGCGCTTGAACCTGCTGGCCGACACGGCGAACCGGCTGCTCACGAGCGAGAACCCGCGCGACCTGGTCCGCGGCCTGTTCCGGCGTCTGTCCACGGAGCTGGGCCTGGAGGTCTATTTCAACTACCTGGTAGAGGACGTGGACGGCCAGCCGCGTCTGCGGCTCGACTCGTGGGCGGGCGTCGACGAGGCGACGGCCCATGAGTGGGAGTGGCTGGCGTTCGGTGAAGCGGTGTCCGGCCGCGCTGCCGCGATCCGGGACCGGATCGTGGTGGAGCACATCGACGCATCGAATGACCCCCTGGTGGCGGACCTGCAGGAGATGGGCGTCACCGCCTACGCCAGCCATCCGCTGATGGCCCACGGCCGGCTGGTGGGCACCCTGGGCCTGGGCACGCGCCGACGCCCGGCGTTCGAGGCGGACGAGCTGGCGCTCATGCGGATCATCTCCGACCAGATCGCCGTTACGCTGGACCGGGCGGGCCTGATCAGGCAGCTCCAGGTGCGGGCCGAAGAGCTCACGCGCGCGACCAACGCCCGGGACGAACTGCTGGCCGTCGTCTCCCACGACCTGCGCAACTCGCTGGGCGCCATCCTGTCCTACATCAACCTGCTGCGCAGGCTCCATCCCGACGCCGAGGGCGCGCAGGCCCGCTACCTGGACGGCATCCGTCTCGCCGGACAGTGGATGCACCACTACATCCAGGACCTGCTGGACGTGGCGCAGATGGAGAGCGGCAGCCTGCGCGTCACGCCCGCGCCCGAGGCCCTGGACCGGCTGGTGGAGGAAGCGATGAGCATGCTGCGGCCGCTGGCCGCGGACCGGGACCAGGCGCTGGTCGTGGAGGTCCCGGCGGAGACCCCCCTCGTGCTCGTGGACCGCGCACGCTTCGTCCAGGTGCTCACCAACCTCGTGGGCAACGCCATCAAGTTCGCACCGGACAGCGGCCGGATCGAGATGCATGCCGAGCCGCTGGGCGACGTCGTGCGCATATCCATCACCGACAACGGTCCCGGCATCCGCCCGGAGGACGCCGACGCCATCTTCCAGCGGTTCTGGCAGGGCGACAAGGGCGACCGGCGTGGCACCGGCCTGGGCCTCGCCATCGCCCGCCGCATCGTCGAGGAGCACGGCGGCGAGATCGGCTTCTCCAGCGAGCCGGGCCAGGGCACTACCTTCTTCTTCACCCTGCCGCGCGCCGAGGGCCCCGGCGTCTGAGCCGGGCGCCCGGCGCGAATCAGAACGCCGTCACGAGGCCCAGCGTAAGCCGCCCTTCGCCCTCGTTGATGTCCAGGCCCACCTCGGTCATGAGCCGCACATTGCGCACGAGCAGGTAGTGCACGCCTCCCGCCACGTAGTCGTACTTCAGCAGTGGACCGGGCTCGCCCAGCCTGAGCGTGAACGGCACGCCGTCCCTCGCCCTCACGTGGTTGTACAACGCCGTCCAGAACAGCCGCCCCGCCTGCCCCTGCGGCCATAGCACCAGCTCCGCGAGGCCCATGTCCGTCTTTGCATGAGCGCCCGGCGGCAGGGCAAGGAAGGCCGGGTTCGAGTCCGTGCGGCGCAGCAGCTCCACGTTCAGCTCGCCCATGTTGCCCAGCGCCAGCGTCGCGTCCGGGCCCCACACCACCGTCTCGTCCACCGCGCCCGCCGCCGACCGCTGGCTGTTGTAGTAGCCGAAGCCGCCCACCCGCACCGCGCTGAATGAATGCGACAATCGCGCGAACACCGTCTTGCCGTTGTCAACGTCGAATTGCCGCGCCGCATTGGTGCCCGCCAGACCCTGCCCGTTCGCTATGCCCAGCACCAGGTCGCCCCCGTTCCACGGCGACATCATGCCCATCAACCCGCGCTCGTACGTCAGGTCTGCGGTCGCATTGCCTACACGGACCCGGTACGGCGCGTAATCCTCGAACTCCAGTCGCAGCTCGCGCTTGAACAACGGATCCGATACCTGGAACTGCCCCGCAATCACCGACACGCCCGAGCTGAACAGGTCCGTGAACTGCAGATAGGCATCCTCCAGACCCGCCACTTCGCCCCGCTCGAACATGAAGAAGTACAGGTAGTAGCTGACCCGGTTCGTGATCTGTCCGCCCGTCAGCAGCTTGATGGCCCACGGCGTCTCCAGGTCCCAGCTCGTGCCGTCCTGCGGCGCCTCCGTCCAGCCCGACATGTACCCGTCGAACCGGATCGCCAACGGCAGGTCCGCCTGCAAGCGCAGCAGCGGATCCCCGGTCTGGATCGTGTCCCGCGGCGCCTCGCCCGGCTGGAACTCGAACCCGTTCGCCGCGAACGTCTCGCCGAACGACGTCAGCCGCGGCACCGGACCGTGGCACAGGGAACACGACACGTGGTACTTGCGCGCGAACGCCGGAATCGCCTCCGCATCTGCCGCCGTCACGGCGAAGAGGAGCACCAGCCCGACCCCGATCATGCCTGTACGCATACCCACGGGCCACTCCTTTTCTCGGGTAACGTGCGCTACTGAGGAAGGTGCGTGGAGATTGCACCATTTTTCACAATGTCGCCTCCAACACGTTCTGTCTGTGGGGGAATGGAGGAAAGGGGCGAGCGGCGGCGGCGCGGGGAAATGCCGGTCCTCGTGTCGGGGATTTCCCGGCACGCCTTGCCGGGGCGTTGCACGGGGAACGGGTTGCGGCGACTATTGGCGGCGTGAACGCACTGGACGACATCCGGATCGTGGATGTGTCGCAGAACCTTGCGGGGCCGTTCTGCACGTACATCCTGGCGGAGCTGGGCGCGGACGTGGTGAAGGTTGAGGCGCCCGGCGGGGATCCGGCGCGCGCCTGGGGCCCGCCGTTCTGGAACGGCGAGGGCACCATCTTCCTGTCGGGCAATCGCAGCAAGCGGAGCCTGGCGGTGGATCTGAAGGCGGAGTCGGGGCGCGAGATCGTGCGGGTGCTGGCGGCGCGGGCGGACGTGTTCGTGCAATCGTTCCGTGCCGGGGTAGCGGAGTCGCTGGGGTTCGGCTACGACGACGTCGCAGCGCTGAATCCGCGCATCATCTACTGCTCGGTGACGGCGTACGGTACCCGGGGCCCGCTGCGGGATCTCCCTGGCTACGACCTGCTGATGCAGGCGCATGCCGGGCTGGTGTCGGTGACGGGCCAGCCGGGTCGTCCGGCGCGGGTGGGCAGCTCGGTGGTGGACATGGGCACGGGTATGTGGAGCGCCATCGGGGTGCTGGCGGCGCTGGCGCGACGGCGTCGCACGGGGCGGGGCGAGCACGTGGTGACGTCCCTGTACGAGACGACGTTGACCTGGAACGCCTATCACCTGATGAATTACCTGGCGGCGGGTGCGGTAGCGCGGCCGTCGGGCACCGCGTTTCCGCTGATCGCGCCGTACGAGGCGTTTCCGACGTCCGACGGCGAGCTGATGATCGCGGTGGCGACCGACGGGCTGTTCCGTCGGCTGTGCGAGGCGCTGGCGCTGCCGGATCTGCCGGCGGACGACCGCTTCGCGGACAACCCGTCCCGTGTGGCCAACCGGGTGGTGCTGGTGGAGCGCATCGCCGCCGCGACCCGGGAGCTGTCCACGGCGGCACTGGAATCGAGATTGCGGGAGGCGGGCGTGCCGTGCGCGCCGATCCTGGGGATTGACGCCGTGGCGGATGCGGAGCAGACGCATGCCTCGGGGATCGTGCAGCGGGTGCCGCATCCCGGCATCCCGGACTTCGCCAGCCTGGCGTTGCCGGTGGAGTGGGACGGGCGGCGTGCGCAGCCGAGGTGCGCGCCGCCGCGTTGCGGAGAGCACACACACGAGATCCTGCGGGAGCTGGGATACGACGACCCCGCCATCACCCGCCTGAAGCGGGAGCGGGTGATCCGGGCGTACCCGGCGACGGAGGGGGTATGACACGACATCGGTGCTGCACGCCCGTCGCGTTGGCGGGCCTGGCGATCCTGATGGCGCTGCCGGCCGTGGCGCGGGGGCAGCAGGAGCCGGCACCTATTCCGGCGGGCCAGCCGCCGCTACCGGGGGCGTACTCGCCGGCGTTCGACGCGCTGCACTATGCGATCGACATCACGCTGCCGGCCCAGGGCGCCCACATCAATGCCACCGCGACCATCGACATCGCGCTGCGGCAACCGGCGGATACGCTGGCGCTGGACCTGACCGGCCTCGCCGTAGACTCGGTGCTGGCGGGCCGGGCGGGCGGCGCCCCGCTCTCCCGCTCCACTTTCCGCCAGGCGGACGGCCGGCTGTACGTGCCCGTGCCGGCCGGCGCGCAGGCCGGCGATACGCTGCGCGTCGTCGTCGCCTACGAGGGCACCCCGGACGACGGGCTGACCATCGGCGTCAACGAGGAAGGCCGCCGGTCGGTGTTCGCCGACAACTGGCCGAACCGGGCCCGCTTCTGGATCCCGTCCTTCGACCATCCGTCGGACAAGGCGACGGTGCGCTGGACGGTGCACGCACCGAAGGGTTGGGAGGTGGTGGCCAACGGCGAGCGGGTGGATTCGGCGGGCGATAAGATGGCGCCGGACGCGCCGGCGCCGGCGGACGGCGTGTGGCGCTGGCGGCTGGATGTGCCCATCCCGGTGTACACCATGGTCATCGGCGCCACCGACTTCGCCATCGGCACGGTGACGCCATGTGCGAAGGGCGGGGTCACGCCGCTGCGCCCCGATGGCTGCGTGCCCGTGGAGTACTGGGTGTACCCGGACGACAGTGCCTACGCCGCCGTCGTGTTCAAGCATGCGGGCGACATCGTGGCGTACTACACGTCGCTGATCGCGCCGTACGCCTATGAGAAGCTGGCCCACGTGGAGTCGGCCACGCGGTTCGGCGGCATGGAGAACGTGGGCGCCATCTTCTACGACCAGCGGGCCATGGAGGCGCGCCGGGATATCGGCAACACGGTAGCCCACGAGACGGCGCACCAGTGGTTCGGCGACGGCGTCACCGAGAAGGACTGGCAGGAGCTTTGGCTGTCGGAAGGCTTCGCCACCTATTTCGCGTCCCTGTGGGCGGAGCACGCCCAGGGCGAGCCGTCGTTCCGGCAGAGCATGGAGCGCGCGAAGCAGCAGTATCTGCACTCCGACGTGGTGGGCCGGCCCATCGTGGGGCCGCTGCAGCCGGGCGAGAACCTGTTCTGGCTGCTGAACGCGAACAGCTACGAAAAGGGCGCCTGGGTGCTGCACATGCTGCGGGGCATGCTGGGCGACAGCACGTTCTTCGACGGGCTCCGGCGTTACTACGATGCACACCGCTACGGCACCGCCACCACGGCCGATCTGCGGCACGCACTGGAGCAGGCGTCGGGCAAGGACCTTCAGTGGTTCTTCAAGCAGTGGGTCTACGAGCCGGGCTACCCGCAGCTGCGCGTGAGCCGTCAATGGAACGCCGACTCGAGCGTTGTCTTGTTGAAGGTGGCGCAGGTGCAGCCGGCGAGTTGGCCGGCGTTCCGCGCGCCGGTGACGCTCGCGTTCAGCACGCCGGCCGGCGTCGTGCGGCGGTCGGGCTGGCTGGACGGCCGGCACACGACGCTGCGCTTCAAGTTGCCGGCGGAGCCCACGGCGGTGACGCTGGACCCGGACGGCTGGCTCCTGCACACGATGGCCGGGCCGCAGGCGGCGAGCCCACCGGCTGGATAGACGTAGGAGCAGACAGGAGCGCGGAGGGAGGAAGCATGCGTGCCGTTCGGTCGCCCATCATCGTAACGCTCTTCATTCTCCCGACCCTCGCTCTCCCGGCCACTCTGCCTGCCCAGGCGGCGTCCGGCCGCTATGGCGCCCTCATCGGCTACGCGACGTTGACGCCGCAGGTAGCGGACCCCGTCGGCGCGTTCGCGGCCTACGTCGGCACCGGCTGGGGCATGAACGGCTCGTTCTTGTGGCCGCTGCCGCATGTGCCCTGGCTGAGTGTGCGGGGGGACCTGGGGTTCGTCCGCTACGGCGACACGAACCGACAGGTCTGTGTGGTCTATAACACGTTGCCTGTACCCTCGGACGGTCCCGCGTGCGCCACAGGGCGCGCCCTGGTCACATCCAGCACTATCGTGCACGGCGGCCTCGGGCCGCAGCTGACGGTGCCGCTGGGCCCGGTGCGGGCCTATGCCAACGGGGCGGTGCAACTGCGCTACTTCGGGGCGTCATCGTCCCTCGTGCGCAACGACGGCGTGCGGGCATTCCATGAAAGGTTCGGGCAGGCGGACGCGGCCTGGAGCGCCGGCTACGGTGTGGTCTTCGCCCTGCCGATCCGCGGCGCGCGCGCCCTAAGGGCTGGCAGCCCCCGGCGGGCTCCATTTACGTGGGGAATGGCGCCTACGTCATGGTGAACCCGCCGCAACGCAGCCCCATGGACCTGGTGGTCTACCACATCGGCGTGCGCATGGCGGTTCCGTGAGCGCCGCGAGCCGCCAGATGGTCCCACAATGGCAGGATTGACGTGAACCTGTAGCGACTGCACAGTACGCAGAGCAGCCCCCGCCGCCCAACGGTCCGGGAGACCACGATGCCCGCCATTCGGTCCGCTGTCCTTTCCTTTTTCGTGTTGGTCCTGGCCTCGACCCCGCTGTGTGGCCAGGCGTTGCTCGGCCATGTCGTGGATGACGACACGGGCGCGCCCGTGTCCTGGGCCGCGTTGCTCCTGCTGGACGCGAAGGGCGACACGGTGGGCACGATGCTGGCGGACTCCAGCGGTTGGTTCCTGTTCTACCCTCATGGCCCGGGTCCCTACCGGGTGCGCGCGTTGCGGGTCGGCTACCGTCCGGTCACGGCGGGGCCGGTGCGGATGAGCTCTCCGACCGATGCGGTCACGCTGGAGGTGCGAATGGCGGTTTCGGCGGTGCCGCTGGAGCCGCTGCGCGTCATTGCGGAGCCGCGGGACCCGAGGCTGTATGATGCGGGCTTCTACCGGCGCCAGAAATACGAGCCGGGGGTGTTCCTGACACCGCTGGAGATCGAGGCACGGCATCCGGTGTTCACGCAGGACCTGTTGCGGCGCATCCCGCATCTGCAGGTGAGGCCGGATGAATCGGGCGAGATGAGAATCTGGATGACCCGGATGGGGAGACCGTGCGTCCCGGCGGTCTACGTGCAGGGAATGCCGCAGGCGGATCGGGGAGCTCTGCCGATTCTCGACCCGAACGGGGTTCGTGGCATCGAGGTATACCGGGGCACGTCCGAGACGCCCGTGGAGTACGCCGGGACAGCCCCCGGCAGCACCTGCGGTGCGGTCCTGTTCTGGCTGTACTGAAAGTCCGACAGGCGCCACGACCGAGGCAGGCGAGGCCTCGCGCCGTTGACGGCGGCGCAGCGGCCTCTATGTTTCCCCCGCCCGTCGTCACGACGCTCCCACCAAGGATGAGCCATGAACACCCGCTCGCTCGTTCTCGCGCTTCTGCTCGTCGCCCTCTCGACCACCCTCGCCGCCCAGATCCCGGGCGGGCAAGTCGAACCGGACTGGGACCGCTATCCGGCCCTCTCGCCCGATGGCCGTACCATCGTGTTCAGCTACAAGGGGGACCTGTATCGCGTGCCGGCCGCCGGCGGCACCGCGGTGGCCCTCACGTCGCATCCGGCCCACGACTTCATGCCGGTATGGAGCCATGACGGCCGGCTGATCGCGTTCGCCAGCGATCGGCACGGCAACTTCGACGTGTACGTCATGCGGGCCACCGGCGGCGAGCCCGTGCGGCTGACGGTCCACTCGGCGTCGGAGTACCCGTACACCTTCGAGCCGGGCGACACGACCGTTCTGTTCGGGGCCGCCCGCCAGGACGCGGCGGCGAGCCGGGGCTTCCCCGCGTCGTATCTGCCGGAGCTGTACCGGGTGGGCGTGCGGGGTGGCCGGGTGCACCAGGTGCTCACGACGCCCGCGGAGGCGGTGCAGGTGGGCGGCAACGGGTCGTTCCTGATCTACCAGGACCGGAAGAGCCAGGAGAACGAGTGGCGGAAGCACCACACGTCGTCGGCCGCGCGGGACATCTGGGTCTACGACGTGGCCACGGGGAAGCACCGGCAGGTCACGACGTTCGCCGGCGAGGACCGCAACCCGGTTCTGACGGACG
>JARRJS010000076.1:0-14316 GCA_037388885.1 Gemmatimonadota bacterium | reverse complement strand
TCTCAGCTTCGACGTTCGGCCCATACCGCTTCGCGAGCGCGGCCATGATCCCGTCGCGAATCAGATCGTAGAGATCCGCATCCGAGAGGTTCTTGTTGGACGCCATCTCGCGGAACGCCGCCAGCATCTGACTCGCGTTCACATTGGTCATACCCGTCCTCTTCTCCGTTCGCTCCGTGGGTCGACCCTCAGTCGTCCCACCGGAAAACGAGTTGCGCCCGTGCAATTTTCTCGCGCGGGATCGCCAGCTCCACACCGTCGGCGAGCCGGATCCGCACCCGCTCGTCGCCGCCTTCATCAACGAGGCCGAGCAGCTCACCCTCGAGCCGTCGGCCCCGATCGTCGAAAGGCGCATACCCTTTCACGACGATCTCGTGCCCAACGAAGCGCTCATAGTCGCGCCGCCGGACAAGCGGCCTGTCCACACCCGGGGACGACACCTCGAGCACATACGCGTCCCCGAACTCGCGCTCGTCCAGCACCGCCTCCAGCGCACGACTGACTCGAGCACAATCATCCACCGTCACGCCGTGCCCCGGTGCGGAGTCCGGCAGGTCGATACGTAGCCGGAAGATCGGGCGCGTTCGCGAGCCCGTGCGCTCTAGCTCCACGAACTCGAATCCCAGAGCCTCCACCCGCTCTTCCAGCACCTTTTCCAGCGACCGCTCCGCCATGACCCGTCTCAATAAAAAAGTGGGGGTCCACTTCCCCCACTTCAATCCGGCCCGAGCGACGCCGGACCGAGCGCACGTCACGAATATAAAGGGAATTACGGGAACCGGTCAACCCGCGTGATGCCCCGACGCTGCACTGCGGATTCCCAGGAATCCCACCTGGTGGCCGGCCGGACCGAGCCCCGCCCGGTAGGCACGATGTGAAAAGAAATCCCGTTCGCCGCACCGGGTGCAATATGCGGACGCGGAAAGCTGTGCTTGGGGAACGGCGATCCGCGAGGCACGGAGGGCAAGCACCTGCACAAGGTCCACCGGCGCGGGCCGGTCCGGCGGGTCCAGACCGAGAGCCCGAAAGACCTCCGGCCCCACCTCATAACAGCGACCACAGATGGAGGGCCCGAAGTAGACATGCAGGTCTGCCGGTTGCGTGCCGAACCTGTCCTCCAGCGCCCGAACGCCCGCCTCCAGCACACCGGCCGCGATGCCGCGCCAGCCGGCGTGCACGAGCGCCACGACGCGTCGGCGGGCGTCCACCATGAACACGGGCACGCAGTCCGCTACGGATACGGTAAGCAGAATACCCGCGGTGCCCGTCAGGTGGCCATCACAGGCATCGGAAAGCAGCAAACCGGGTGGGCCGCCGTTGTGCGCGATGACGCGGGCGCCGTGCACCTGCCGGGCATGCGCCATCCGTGGAAAGCCCAGCGTGTCGCCCAGTGTCCGCCATCGCTCCAGGACGGATCCGACAGGGGCGCGGCCCCGCAAGCCGAGATCCCACGGCTCACCATCCCCCCGGCCCGTGGTGCCTTGCACGAGCCAGGGGAACCGCGTTCGCCAATCCGGGTGCGAAAAGATCGGCACGGGCCCCGCCAGGCGCGCTTCCGGGGTGCGGGCCACTACGCCCGCTCCGCTGGGCGTCGTCACTCTCCGGATGCCGCCCTCGAGCTCTTCTCCAGCTCCAGTGCGTGCACCCGCTCCCGCAGCTGGGCAACTTCGGCGCGCAACGCCTCCAGCTCTTCGCGCGTCACCACGTCCAGTCGCTCGGCGGCCTGGCGGCCCGCGGCACGCGCCCGTTCCTTCGCCGCGTTCACAGCAGCGTCCACGGCGCCGGTGGCGGTTGCGGCGCCTTCGCCCGCGTCCTCGTCAACCGCGTCCTCATCACCCGCGTCTTCGCGGGCCCCGGCGTCGTCCACCGGTTCCCCGCTGTCCTCCCGGCCGCCGTCCACGAGGTCCTGGATGGTCTCTTCGATAGCATCCTTCATCGCGGCCAGGATGCCGATCCCGGCGCGGATGCCGTCGCGCACATCGTCACCCAGTCCGGGACGCTTCTTCTCTTCCGTCATGGCCCCTCCTCCCCTTCGTCACCGTGGCGCTCGATCCGAGCACCCAGACTCCGCAGGCGCTCGTCGATGCGTTCGTACCCTCGTTCGATCTGTCCGATGTTGCGCAGCCGCGTCTGTCCTTCGGCGCTCAGGGCCGCGATGAGCAGCGCCATGCCCGCCCGGATGTCCGGGCTCTCCACGACGCCGCCATACAGGCGCGACGGCCCGACCACGACGGCGCGGTGCGGATCACAAACAACGATGCGTGCCCCCATGCCGATGATCTTGTCCGCGAAGTACATGCGGGACTCGAACATCTTCTCGTGGATCAGCACCGTGCCCGCGCACTGCGTCGCCACCACGAGGGCGATGGACGTGAGGTCCGCCGGGAATGCCGGCCACGGGCCGTCGTCGATCTTGGGCACGTGCCCGCCGAGGTCCATGCGCACTTCCAGCTTCTGGCCCGAGGGCACCAGCAGATCCTGCCCCTGTCTCTCGCACCGCACACCCAGCCGCTCGAACCCCAGCAGGATGGAGTCCAGGTGCTCGACGGCGGCATCTTCGATGAGCAGCTCGCCACCGGTGGCAGCCGCCAGTCCGATGAATGAGCCGACCTCGATGTGGTCGCTGGTCACGCGGAAGCTACCGCCGTCGAGCCGCTCCACGCCTTCGATCTCCAGCATGTGCGTCCCCACCCCCGCGATGTGCGCACCCAAACCGGTGAGCATGCGACAGAGGTCCTGCACGTGCGGCTCCGCCGCCGCGTTCCGGATGCGCGTTGTGCCCCGGGCCAGCACCGCGGCCATGACGGCGTTCTCTGTCGCCGTCACGCTGGGTTCGTCCAGGAACAGGTCGGCACCGTGCAGCTCCGGCGCCAGGAAGCGGTACCCGTCCTCCAGCGTGATGTGCGCGCCCAGCCCGGACAGCGCCTGAAAATGCGTGTCGAGGCGCCGGCGGCCAATCACGTCGCCGCCGGGCGGTGGCAGCAGCACGTCACCCATGCGTGCCAACAACGGCCCCGCCAGAAGGATGGATGCGCGGATCTGCTCGGCCAGTATGCGGTCCAGGGGCGCAGCGTCCACGCGCCGTGCGTGGATACGAACGGTCCGGTCGACGGGACCGTCGACGTCCACGCCCAATCGGCGGATGAGCGCGACGAGGGTCCGCACATCCGCGATGTCCGGCACGTTCTCGATGGTTACCGGCTGGTCCGTGAGCAGCGCGGCGCACAGGATCGGCAACACGGCGTTCTTGTTGCCCGCAGGTCGGACCCGGCCGTTGAGTGGCGTGCTGCCTTCGACGATGAACTCGGGCATGCTCGTCCGGTTGGAGGACACGAAGCGCGCCGCAACGAGCGACGCACCGGAAGTTACCGGCGCGGTCGAACAGCCGTCAAACGCCGCCAGTGCGCGGCCGTCGCCAGTTGACCCCGTTCACCGGTTCGCCTACAATCATGCGCCGGTCGCCACCCTCCCCCGAACCGCCGGAACCATGCTGCTGAGCGAGTTCCTGACCCCCGATCTGATCCTCCTCGACCTGCCCGCAGGCGGCGTCGACGAGGTCTTGCACGACATGGTGACCCGCCTGCACGACGCGGGCCTGGTCGACGCGGTGGACCCGGTCGTCGACATGCTGCGGGCTCGCGAAGCCGCCCATACCACCACGCTGGAAAGCGGCGTCGCCATTCCGCACGCCATGCTGGCCGGGCTCGATAACTCGCTGCTCGCCATCGCGGTCGCGCCCCGAGGCACCACGTTCGGGCCGCCGGAACTGGAGCCCGTGCGCCTGTTTTTCCTGCTCCTATCGCCGCCCAACGAAGGGGGTCTCCATATCAAGATGCTCGCGCGCATCGTGCGCCTGTTGCGTCATCCCGGTACGCTGGACGTCCTCGTGAATGCGCCCACGCCTGAAGCGCTGCTCGCCGAGGTGGAGCGCGTCGAAGCACAGCACGTGTAGGGGGTGGCATGCAGCTACTCATGGTGGTGGTGAACCAGGAGGAGAAGCTCGACGACATCCTGTCGGGCTTCCTGGAGCTGGGCATCACAGGGGCGACGGTCATCAACAGCGAAGGCATGGGGCACGTGCTGTCCCACGACATTCCCATCTTCGCGGGGCTCCAGACCCTGATCTCCCGGTCACGGCCGCAGAACCAGACGATCTTCAGCGTCATGGACGACGACAAGGTCGACGGCGCGCTGCGGATGCTGCAGGACATCTGTGGCAACCTGGAGGATCCGGCGACCGGTATCGCGTTCGTGCTGCCGGTGGGCCGTGTCGTGGGGCTGGCCCCGGAGCTGGGCGAAGGCGACCTGCTGTGAACGAGGGGGCGCGCCGCCCATGAATCCTCTCGTCGGAGTTCTGGTCCTCGTCCTGCTCGGACTGCTGGGTGCGCGCTTCACCTTCAACGAGGCGCGCGCGCCGCTCGGCCCGCGTCTGCTCGTGTCGTCAGGCACGCACTTCATCTTCCTGGGCTTCCTGCTGGGCTCGAACGTGTTTGGCCTGCTTACCGCCCGGGTGCTGGACCAGCTCTACCCGTTCATGGCCCTGGGCCTCGGATGGATCGGCCTGCTGTTCGGCATTCAGCTGGATCGGCGTCAACTGGCGTTCTTCCCACCCGTGTTCCTCCTCGTCACGCTGCTCCAGGGGCTCGTAGCGTTCGCCGTGTTCCTGCTCGGCGCCCTCGGGATCGGCTGGTCCGTGGGCGACACGCCGGAGCTGGAGCTGGTCCTGCTCGCCGCCGCCGCGACCGCCTGCGTGTCCACGCCGTCCGGTATCGCGTTGATCAGCCGGTCCTTCCTGGTGCGCGGCCCCGTCAGTCGGCTCACGTTCTTCATCGCCAGCGTGGACGCGGTGGTGGGCATTGCTGCGCTTCAGGTGGCCTACGCCCTCCGCCACCCTTCGGCGCACAACGCCGCCGCGCCGGGTGGTTGGGAATGGATCGCCATCGCGCTGGCCGCCGGCATCGTGTTCGGCGTCTTCTTCCTCTGGTTGACACGGCCCAAGCCGAGTCGCCAGGAGCTGACGCTGTTCCTGCTCGGCCTCGTCGTGTTCGCCGCAGGCGCGGCGCTCTACCTGGGGGTTTCACCGCTCTTCGTCACGATGACCGCCGGCGTGGTCATCGCGAACCTGTCACCCTCGCGTCGCCGTGTGTTCCGCATCCTGCAGGCCTGGGAGAAGCCCGTCTACGTCATCCTGTTGATCCTTGCCGGGGCCTTGCTCCGGTTCCCGACCTGGATGATCCTGCCCCTGGCCGCCGGCTACGTCCTCCTGCGCATGGCCGCCAAGCTGGTGGGCGGATGGCTGGCGGTCCGGGTCACCCCTCATGGCTTCCAGCCACCCGCCATGCTCGGTCTGGGGTTGGTTCCGCAGGGTGGAATTAGTCTGGCCATGGTCATCAGCATCACGTTAACTTACGGTGCCCTCGAGACGGGTGGCATTCCGCTCGTGGACGTGCTGTTCAGCACTGTCGTGCTCGCCGTGATGGCGAGCGAGCTGATCGGGCCGCTTCTCACGCGTGAGCTGTTCCGGCGCGTCGGCGAGCTCGCTCCACGGCCCGACCGTTGAGCGGCGGGCATGGCCCGCGGCTTGCACCATAATTGGCGAACCCATGCACCCTGCCGTGAATGCCACGATCGCAGTCGCCCAGGCCGGTGATCTCGCCAGCACGGTGAAGACCATCGCCACATCCCAGATCATCATGGCCGTGGCCATGGTGGTGATCCTTGTCATCGTCGCGGCTGGTGGCGTGCTGCTGTTCAGCACCTTCCGGTCCCTGATGCGCACGGTGCGCACGCTGCAGCGCGACCTGACGCCGCGGGCGCAACCGCTGCTGGAGCAGGCCACGGAGCTGGCCGAGAAGGCCAACCGGATGGCGGACGAGCTCCACCAGGACGTGGACTCCGTGCACGACACGGTCGCCGAGATCAACCGCCGCGTGCGGCATGCGGCGGACGCGACGGAGCAGCGTCTGCGGCGACTCGGCGCCGTGCTGGACATCGTCCAGGAGGAGGCGCAGAAGCTACTCGTCGAAACCACCGCCACGGCACGCGGTGCACAGGCGGCGGCCCGGGCATTGCGTGAGCCGAGAGCGGGCGACGGGCACGATCGGGAGGCGAGAGACGAGGCACCGGAACGACGTATCGAGAGTGCCTGACGTGCCACGATTTGTGACGCGGAGGTAGAACCATGTGGGATGATCGAGACGACACGGATTTCCTGGCGGCGCTGGCCATTGGCGCCATTGCCGGCCTGGGCCTTTCTCTGCTGTTTCGGCGCGATCCACCGTCGCGACGGGAACGGCTCATGAAGGAGCTGAAGCCGTATCGCAAGAAGCTCAACAAGCAGGCACGGCGGGCCCGCGACACGATCGGCAAACAGGCTTCCTCGGCAGCGAAGCGCGGTGATGCCGTGGTCGCCGGCGGACGCGACGCGCTGGACAGCTTCCGCTCGGAAGTGTCCGACATCGTGTCGGCGGCCCGGGCCGACATTGCCGCGACCGTCCAGGAGCAGGTGGACGCGGCGCAGGACACACTGAAGCGCACGGCCAAGCGCATACGCCACTGACGCGTCGTGGTCCGGTAGTGCGCCGCCTGGTCCCCCCGCTTCTGATCGCGCTGGGGCTCCTACTGCTCCTGCCGAATGCTGCATGGGCGTTCGGGCCGGCCGCGCATGTGTTCCTCAGTGAGCAGCTGCTCGGCTCGTTGAGTCTGTTGCCGTCTGCGCTCGCGGACATGCTGCGCGCCTACCCGCTCAGCTTCCTCTACGGTTCGGTGGCTGCCGACATCTCCTTCGCGAAGAAGTACGTGCCCGCGGGGCGCCATTGCCATTACTGGCACGTGGGCGAGGAGATCCTGGACCGTGCCGCGAACGACCGGCTGCGGGCCGTCGCGCTCGGCTACCTGTGCCATCTGGCGGCCGACACCATCGCCCACAACTTCTTCGTGCCGCGCCAGCTGGTGCTCACCAGCTCCACCAAGGCGTTGGGCCATTCCTACTGGGAACACCGGCTGGATGTCAGCCTGGGCGAGAGCATGGCAGCGCGCGCCCGCGAAGTCGTCATGAGCTACGACCACAGTGAAGCCGACGTGCTCTTCGACGAAGTGCTCAGCGGTACCATCTTCTCGTTCGAGACGAACCGCAGGATCTTCCGCGGCATGATCCGCTTCCAGGACAACGAGCGCTGGCAAAGCGTGTTCGGGCGATTACTGAACCGTTCCCGCTGGGACCTCACGGACCAGGACGTGGAGGATTACGTATCCCGCGGGTTCGACTCCATCGTGGATTACATGCTGCGCCGCCGGGGCTCCGTCCCCGCCACGCGCGACCCTATCGGCGAGTTCAACATCGGCTTGGCCAAAAAGGTGCGACGCCGAGCTTTGCGGGACGGCGTGCTGCGCGACCCGTCCAGCCTGAGCACGCTCGCGGACGATTTCTTCCCCTTGCCGCAGGACGACCTCGGCTACTGGAGCCGTCGCGGGGAAGACGCCGACGTTCGCCGGCTCGATCAAGCCGCCGGTTGACGTCGCCGGTGCACCTGGATCAGCCTCAGGACCCGAGCTTCTCTTTCAGAATCCGGCTGGCCTGCGCAGGATCCGCCCGCCCCTCGGATCGGCGCATCAGCTGGCCCATGAGAAAGCCCAGCAGCTTGTTCTCGCCCTGCCGATACCGTTCCGCGACCTCCGGGTGCTCCCCGATCACGGCGTCGGCCCACGCCGCCAGCCGGTCGGCGTCGCTGACCTGCGACAGTCCTTCTGCAGCCACAATGGTCGCCGGAGGCTCGCCCGTCTCCAGCATCCGCTGGAACACCTGTCTGGCCGCCGTGTTCGACACGGTCCCCGAACCCACGAGGCGGATGAGCTCCGCCAGGCTCTCCGGCGAAACCGGCAGCTCCGCCAGCGACGTGCGCGTCCGGTTCAGCCAGGCGAGCACCTCCGTCATCACCCAGTTGCTGGCCGCCTTGGCGTCGCCGGCGGCGCCGGCCACCGCCTCGAAGTAATCCGCGACGGCGCGCGTCGCTGTCAGCACGTCGGCGTCGTACGCCGGCAGCTCGTAGACATCCCGGAAACGGGCTCTGCGGACGGCGGGCAGCTCCGGCAGGCCGGCTCGGGCCCGCTCGATGATCGCGCGGTCCAGCACGAGCGGCGGCAGGTCGGGCTCCGGGAAGTAGCGGTAGTCGTCGCTCTCCTCCTTGGCGCGCATCGGCCGCGCCTCGCCCCGGTCCGCGTCCCATAGCAACGTTTCGGCGCTCAAGCGCCGGCCACCCGCCCGGACCTGGGACTGGCGCCTGATCTCGAAGGCCAGCGCGCGTTCCACATTGGCGAACGAGTTCATGTTCTTGAGCTCGGAACGAGCGGACGGTCCCGCGCCCGCCAGGGACACGTTGGCGTCCACCCGCAGACTACCCTTCTCCATGTCGCAATCGCTGACCCCGAGGTACTCCAGCAGCTGCTTCAGGTGCGTGAGGAAAGCGCGCGCCTGTTCGGGGCTGGTCAGATCCGGCTCGGTGACGATCTCGACGAGCGGCACGCCGGCACGGTTCAGGTCCACCGCGGTGCGGCCGGCCACCCTGTCGTGCAACGATTTGCCGGCATCTTCTTCCAGGTGCACGCGTCGAATGCGGACGCGCGCGTCGTCCACGTCTACCCAGCCGTCCGTGGCGAGAGGCCGGTCGTACTGTGTGATCTGATAACCTTTGGGCAGGTCCGGATAGAAGTAGTTCTTCCGTGCGAACACGCTGACTTCGTGCACCGTGCAGTTGAGCCCCAGCGCGGCCAGCACACCCAGCTCGACGGCGCGCTCGTTGGTCACGGGCAGAGCGCCCGGCAGCCCGAGGCACACGGGACACACGCGCGTGTTGGGCTCGCCGCCGAACTCGTTGGCATCGGCGCAGAACAGCTTGGTACGCGTGTCCAGCTGGACGTGGATCTCCAGGCCGATGACGGCGGCGCTCACGCCCGCCCCTCCAGCGCTCGCTCGAGGCCCGCGGCGGCACGGACGAGGGTGTCCTCCGCCCAGCGCGCGGCCAGCAGCTGTCCCCCTACCGGCAGGCCATCCGTTTCGCCGATGGGCACCGACGCCGCCGGCACCATGGCCAGGTTCGCCGTAGCCGTGAACACGTCGGCCAGGTACATCTGCATCGGGTCGCCCGTCCGCTCGCCCAGGCGGAAAGCCGGTGTCGGCGTGGTGGGTGTGAACAGCACGTCGACGCCCTCGTCAAAGACCCGCGCCAGGTCGTCGGCGATCCGTCGGCGTACCACCTGGGCGCGGGCGTAGTAGCGGTCGTAGTAGCCGGCGGACAGGACGTAGGTACCCAGCATGATGCGCCGCTGCACCTCGCGGCCGAAGGCGTTCCGGGTGGCACGCACCAGCTCGTCCGGGGACCTGGCGTCGGCTGCGCGCACGCCGTAGCGCACGCCATCGTACCGCGCCAGGTTGCTCGAAGCTTCCGCTGTCGCGATGACGTAGTAGCTCGCCAGGGCAAACCGCGTGTGCGGCAGCGACACGTCGCGCAGCACCGCGCCGGCGTCCCGCATGGCCGTCATGGCGGCTTCGCAGCGCGCGCGGATGCCGGCGTCCAGCTCCGGCGGGAAGTACTCCCGGGGCAACCCGACGACCATGCCCTCCAGGCCACCCGTCGCAGCATCCATCAGGTCGGGGACCGGCCGATCGGCGGTCGTGGAATCCAGCGGGTCCGGCCCGCTGATCACCTGGAGCAGCAACGCGGCGTCGGTCACATCCCGTCCGAACGTGCCGACCTGGTCCAGCGAGGACGCGAACGCCACCAGGCCGTACCGGCTTACCCGCCCATAGCTCGGCTTCAGCCCCACGACACCACAAAACGCCGCCGGCTGGCGTACCGAGCCACCGGTGTCCGATCCAAGGGCCACGGGCACCATGCCCGCCGCAACCGCGGCCGCCGAGCCACCCGATGAGCCACCCGGCACACGCTCTCGGTCATGGGGATTGAACGTGGGCCCGAACGCCGAATGCTCCGTGGACGAGCCCATGGCAAATTCGTCCAGGTTCGTCTTGCCCACCACCACACCGCCCGCCTCCCTGAGTCGCCGTACCACCGTCGCCTCGTACGGCGACCGGAATCCGTCCAGCATCCGCGACGCGCACGTCGTCGGCTGGTCCAGCGTACACAGGTTGTCCTTCACGGCGACGGGCACGCCCGCCAGCGCGCCCGCACGGCCGTCTCTCAACGCCTCGTCGACCGCCCGGGCTCGCTCGCCCACTGCGTCCGCATCGTGGCTCAGAAAGGCGTGCAGGCCTTCCGGTCCCTCATCCAGCTGCCGGATGGATGCCGCGACCGACGATGCCGCCGCTTCCGCCGTCGTCCGGCCCTCGGCGACCGCCGTAGCCAGCATGCGCGCACCGCGAAGCACGGTCACCGTTTCTCTTCGCCTCCGTCCTGGCCGACGCCGTTCCGAGCCCCGGGGACCGCGGCATCGCCGAGGGCCGGGAGCCTCGGCACCGTGAAGAAGCCATCCCGCCAGTCCGGCGCCAACTCACGTACCGGCCGCGCCAGCGGGTCCGATCCGGGCGCGTCCATCCGTAGCGGCGCCGCCGTCTCCGTCGGTGGCGCATCGGCCTCGCGCAACGGCACGTCCGCCAGCAGCTCCATGTGCGCCAGGATGCCCGCCAGCTCCCGCTCCAGGCGCTCCATGTCCCTCGCTTCCGGCTCCAGCCCCGCGAGCTCGGCGACCCGTCGCACATCTGACCGTTCGATGCCCATCAAACCTCCTCTCGCCGCACGACCGGCGACCGTGGACCGGCGGCCAACGGTCGTCGGTCCACGGTCGGGCCGGCGGTTCTGCCGCCGGCCCTCACAGCTCCTTCTGCAGGTTGGCGTAACGAACGACCACCTTCTTGCGCCCCACCTGGTCGAAATCGATGACCGCCTTGAGGTCCCGACCGAAGCCCGACAGCTCCCGGATCGTGCCCCGGCCGAACTGAGGATGCAGCACCACTTCACCCTTGATGAACCGCGGTGCATCCTGCGAATCGCTGTAGTCCGCCACCAGCCCATCCGACGACGATGCACGGCTCGACTGTCGCTGCCCGAACCGGTCGCGCCACTCCAGGCTCTGCCGACGACGTCGCTCCAGCTGTGGCGTCTTGCCACGCACCAGCAAAGGGTCCGGAATGGCGTTCAGGAAGCTCGACGCCGGCGAGATGCTAAAGTCTCCGGCCCGTCGACGGGAGCGCGCGTGCGTCAGGTACAGCTTCCGCTGGGCACGCGTGATGCCCACGTAAAACAGGCGCCGCTCCTCCTCCAGCTCGTCCGGTTCGTCGAACGCGCGGGCCAGCGGGAAGAGTCCGTCCTCCAGCCCACTGATGAAGACGAACGCGAACTCGAGCCCCTTCGCGTTGTGCAGCGTCATGAGCGTCACGGCCTCGGCCTGCGGGTCGTGGCGGTCCACATCCGTGATCAGCGACACCTTCTGGAGGAACAGGTCCAGCGCGGTGGCGTCCGGGACGTCGACATCGTCCACCACGCCCGCGTCCTGCATCTGCTCGTCGAACTCGTAGGCGCCGGCGACCAGCTCCTGCACGTTGTCCACTCGTTCCTCGCCTTCCGGACCCTCATCCAGCAACGCCGCGATGAAGCCGACCTCCGCCAGCAGCTTGTCCAGAAGCTCACCCACGCCGACGTGGGCGGCCAGTCCCCGGAAATGCTCCAGCGTGGCCGCCAGCCTTTCCAGGGCGCGGGCTCCGGCCGAGGGCAGGGCGCCGCAGTCCGTGGCGTGGGCGGCGGCTTCCAGCGGCGTCTCACCGCGTTCCGCGGCCCATGCCAGCAGCCGGTTCTGCGTCACATTGCCGGCACCACGTCGTGGGTAGTTGACGATGCGGTCGAACGCCCCCGCGTCCCGCGGGTTGGAGATGGCGCGCAGGTACGCCAGCACGTCCATGATCTCCCGCCGCTCGTAGAACCGCGTGCCGCCCACGATCTGGTACGGGAGGTCCCGGCGGCGCAACGCCTCTTCCAGCGCGCGCGACTGGGCATTGGTGCGGTACAGCACGACAAAGTCTCGCGGAGACCGCTCCGGTTCGGCCAGGCGCGCTTCCACCTCCGAGCAGATCCAGTCGGCCTCGTCGCGCTCGTCAGACGCTTCGAGCAGCGTGGCGGGCTCACCGTCGTCCGCCTCCGTGCGCAACGTCTTGCCCTTGCGCCGGGTGTTCTCCGCGATGACGTGGTTGGCCACGTCCAGGATGCGCCGGGTTGAACGGTAGTTCTGCTCGAGCCTGATGACGCGGGCGGCGGGGAAATCCGCCTCGAAGTCGAGGATGTTACTGATGTCCGCACCCCGCCAGCCATAGATGGACTGGTCATCGTCGCCCACCACCATCAGGTTGCCGTGCTCGCGGGCCAGCAGGTCCAGGAACCGGTACTGGGCGTGGTTCGTGTCCTGGTACTCGTCCACCAGCACGAACTGGAACCGCCGCCGGTAGTGCTCCAGCACTCGCTCGTGGCCACGCAGCAGCTCGACCGGCTTCACCAGCAGGTCGTCGAAGTCGAATGCGTTCTGTTCCTTCAACGATGCCTGGTAGGCCGGATACACCTGGGCCACGACGCGCGTGAACGGGTCGGCGGCCAGGTCCGCGTATTCATCGGGGTCCACCAGAGCGTTCTTGGCACTCGACATGGCGGACTGCACCGCCTTCGGGTGCCACCGCTTAGGCGAGATGTTCAGGCGCTCCAGGGTCCGCTTCACCTCACGCTGCGACTGGTCCGCGTCCACAATGGTGAAGTTGGGTGCCCAGCCCATGAGCGTGGCGTGCCGGCGCAACAGACGCGCGCCCACCGAATGGAACGTGCCGATCCACATGCCCGCGGGGTCGTGCCCCAGCAGATGCCGCACCCGCTGCCGCATCTCCCCCGCCGCCTTGTTCGTGAACGTCACCGCCAGGATGGCGGCGGGATCCACGCCGTGCTCGTGGATGAGGTACGCGATCCGCGTCGTCAGGACCCGGGTCTTGCCCGAGCCGGCACCGGCCAGCACCAGCAGCGGCCCCTCGAAATGCTCCACCGCGTCACGCTGCTCCGGGTTCAACCCCGCTTTCAGCTCGCGCGTCACCGTCCCCGCTTCTTGGATGCTGCCTCCTGCGCCGCAGGAATGTCTATGTCGAATACCGTGCCACGCGGCGTGCCGGGGCGATAGCTGATGCGGCCACGATGCACGTTCTCCACAATGCGGCGGGTCAAAGACAGCCCCACGCCCCAGCCGCCTTCCTTCGTCGTCGCGCCCGCCTCGAACAGCTGATCGCGGACCGCCGTGTCGATACCGGGCCCGTCGTCCGCCACCACGAAGCGGAGCCCTGCCTCCCCGCGCGTGGCCAACACGCGGATCCGGCCGCCACGCCCTGCCAGTGCGTCCAGTGCGTTCTTGACCAGGTTCTCCAGGGCCCAGACCAGTAGCACGCGGTTCGCCTGCACGGGAGGTAGACACTTCCTCGAGCGTACCACCAGCTCCACACCCGGCGTGAAGCGGGGCAGCCGTGGCCGAAGGTAGCGCTCCAGCTCGCGCAGCACCGCCTCCACCGACACCGGCTCCAGCTCCGGCGGCTTGCCGATCAACTCGAAGCGCCGGGAAACGCGCTCCAGGCGTTCCAGGTCGGCACCGACCTCGTGGGCAATGCGCGCGTCCGGTGCCAGCTCTGCGCGCTGGCCCGGCGGCAGCTGCAGCATCTCCACCCAGCCGCGCAGGGACGTCAACGGCGTGCCCATCTGGTGCGCGAGCTCACGCGCCATGGACGACCAGACTCGCTCCCGCTCCGCACCCACCGTTCCGCGCACGATGACGTAGCCGATGAACAACAGCAGACCGGCGCCAGCCAGCTGCAGCCATGCAACCCAGCGCAGCCGGCCCTCCATGGGAGGCGGACCGAAGTGGATCGTACCCAGGTCTTCGTTAACGACCGGCGGATTGCGGAGATCCAGGCGAGCCGCGTAGTCCAGCAGCTTTTGCCGGTCCTTCGGGTTGGCCGGATCCGCGTCGAACGGAAGGTTGGCGGACGCGTACGGCTCCCCGTCCGCGTTCACCACCACTACCGGGATGCCCAGTTCCCCGAACGTCCGCTGCAGCTCCATCAGCGCTTCCAGTGGAGCGTCCGGCTCCAGCGCCAGCAGGCCATCGTTCACGATGGCGTACATCTGCTTGTGGATCTCCGCCTCGCGCCGGATGTCCCGCTCGACGAGATAGCGGTACAGGTCCGCCGGACGCTCGGCGTTGGCGGCGTTTACGGTCACCAGGGCGTTGTGCTCCACCCGGTGGCGCCTGAGCAGGTCGATCCCCGCCAGCACCCTCCGGTGAGAG
>JARRJS010000075.1:0-33422 GCA_037388885.1 Gemmatimonadota bacterium | reverse complement strand
GGACATCCAGGCGTCGGACAAGCTCAGCATCAGCACCTCACTGGCGCTGGTCCGGGAGAGCAACGACCGGATCGAGTCGGACAACTCCATCGACAGCCCGGTCACGAACGGCATCGCCAACGAGCCGTGGGTGCCCGTCTACAACCCCGACGGCACATACAGCGACGCCGCGTCGTACGCCAACCCGGTGGCGGTGGGCAAGGAGGACTTCACCAACGCGCTCACCAACCGCACCTTCGGCAACATCACGGCGGACTACGCCTTCACGGACTGGTTGACGGCCACCGGCCGGGCCGGCTTCGACATCCTGGGGCTGCGTGAGTTCCGCTTCAACTCGCCCCTGACCCCGCTGACGTACGGCGCGGGCGTGGGCGGCGTGTCGCGGATCGCCAACTCGTCCGGCAGAAGGTTCGTCACGGAAGGCTACCTGAACGGGAGGAGATACTTCGGCGCACACGAGGTCAGCGTAACGGCCGGCGCGTCCCTGGCGAAAGACCGCCGGGAGGAGAGCTTCGTGCGGGCGGAGGGCTTCACCAGCCCCGACCTGCATTGGCCCAGAAACGCGGCGGATGTCGCCGGCTACGACGGCACTGGTTGGTCCCACAACATGATCTCCTACTTCGGCCGGGCCAACTACACGTACAACAACAAGTACATCGTCAACGCCAGCGTCCGGGCGGACGGCTCGTCGCGCTTCGGCGAGAACAACAAGTTCGGCATCTTCCGCGCGGCCTCCGCCGCATGGGTGCTGAGCGAAGAGCCGTTCATGCAGGACCTCGACTTCATCAGCGACCTGAAGCTGCGGGCCAGCTGGGGCGAGACGGGCAACGAGGGCATCGGCAATTTCCGCTACCTGGGCCTCTACCAGACGGCGAACTACGGCCCGGTACCGGGCACGGCCCCGGGCAACCTGGGGAACCCCGACCTGAAGTGGGAGACCACGACCGAGAAGAACCTGGGCGTGGACATGACCCTCTTCGGGGACCGCCTGGGCTTCGTCCTGGAATTCTATCGCAAGGACACGAAGGACCTGCTGCTGAACCGGCCGGTCACCGCGACCAGCGGCTTCACGTCGGTGCTGGCCAACGTGGGCCGCATCCGGAACAGCGGCTGGGAGCTCAGCTTGAACACGGTCAACCTGCGCTTGCCGGCGCACAACTTCGAGTGGACGACCGAGTTCAACATCGCCCACAACGCCAACAAGGTGATCGCGCTCTACAACGACGAGCCGTTCCCCTCCGGCTTCGCCAACTGGGTCGAGGTGGGGCAGCCCCTCGGCGTGTTCTACCTGCCGAAGTACATCGGCGTGGACCGGGCCACCGGCGTGGCCAAGTACATCGACCTGGACGCCGACGGCAACATCCAGTACGACGCCAACGGCGACATCGTGTGGACCACCTTCCCGGGCTCCGACGACCGCATGATCGTGGGTAATCCGCATCCGGATTACTACGGCGGCCTGCGGAACACGGTCTCGTTCGGCCCCCTGGACCTGATGGTGTTCTTCGACTTCAGCCACGGCGCCAAGATCTACAACGCCATGCGGGAGTACTCCGACGACGGCGGCTACTTCCTGGACAACAAGTTCAAGGTCCACGTGGAGAACTACTGGACGCCGACCAACATGGACGGCACCGCCCCCAGCCCCAGCTGGTACGGCAGCACGGGTGCCTGGGAGCCGTCCAGCCGCTTCGTCGAGGACGCGTCCTACATCCGCCTGAACGAGGCGACCCTGGGCTTCAGGCTGCCGGACGTGCTGAACCGGCTGCTCCGGATGCACAACGGCCGCTTCTTCGTGACGGGCAAGAACATCTACACCTGGACGAAGTACTCCGGCTATTCCCCGGAGGACAACTGGGCCGGGTCGGGTGCCGCGGCGTCGACGCTGGGCACCGAATTCTACTCCTATCCGCTGGCCCGCACGTTCTCGTTCGGGTTCCAGGGGAACTGGTGAGCGCGGAGGACATGACCATGAAGACACTGTTCAGAATGGCGCCCGCGCTGCTGCTCCTTGCAGCCATGGGGGCGTGCGACAGGTCGGCGCTGGACGTGCTGCCGGAAGACCAGACCGCGTCCGACGTCGCCATCAAGGACATGAAGTCCGCCACCGCCGCGCTCATGGGCGGGTACAGCATCCTGCAGAGCGGGGACTACTACGGGGGCGACTACATCATCTGGCCCGAGGTCATGTCGGACAACGCCGAGCACACCGGCACGTACGGCAGCTACGGGCAGGCGGACCTGCTGACGGTGACCGCCGACAACTACGAGGTCACCCACATCTGGCAGGACGCGTACGACGGGATCAACCGGGTCAACGAGCTGTTGGAGAAGGTCCCGGGCCTGGACAACATCGACCAGTCTGACAAGGACTGGCTCCTGGGCCAGGCCTACGCCCTGCGCGCACTCCACTACTTCTCCCTGGTGCGCGCCTATGGCGGCGTGCCGCTGGTGCTGACGCCGCCGGCGTCGCTGGACGAGGCGTCGCAGGTGTCGCGGGCCACCGTCTCGGACGTGTATGCCCAGATCGAGGCGGACCTGGGCCAGGCGGCCACGCTCATGGCGTCGGGCGGCATCGACAACTCGGCCCGGTCGCTGACCACGCCCGGGTTCGTGGATGCGCTGCTGTCGAAGGTGCTCCTGTACCAGCAGAAGTGGTCGCAGGCGGAAACCGCCGCCATGCGCGTGGTGAACAGCGGCGACTACGACCTGGTCACGGACTACGGCTCGCTGTGGGCCGACGGAAGCACGCCCGAAGACATCTTCAAGATCACGTTCACGGCCGTCGACTACAACAACTACGGCTACTACTACCAGTATGCCGGCCGGTTCGAGACGGGCGCGACCACGGACATCTACACGGCGTACGACTCGCTGACCGATCTCCGCTGGGCCGCGACGTTCAACGGCACCCGCAACGACGGCATCCAGGTGGTGAAGTTCCCCACCACCGCGGGCACCGAAGACTACGACGTGATGCGTTATGCCGAGGTGCTGCTCATCGTGGCGGAAGCCGCGGCCGAGCAGAACGACCTGACCACGGCGGTGACGTACCTGAACATGGTGCACACGCGCGCGGGCCTGACGGCGTTGGACCTGGCCACGGACCTGAACAACAACCAGCAGGATGTGCTGGACGCCATCCATTTCGAGCGCCGGCTGGAGCTGGCGTTCGAGGGGGACCGGTGGTTCGAGGTCGTCCGGCTGGGTCTGGGCTCGTCGGTGCTCAGCTCCCGGTGGGCCGCGGACGACCACATGAACCTGTGGCCGATCCCGGTCACCTCCGCCCCGCGCTCGCGGGGCGGAGCCTCCCTGCATCCGGGCCTTGCGCACGCCCGACGGGGCGCGTCGGCACCCGGATCACACCAACGATTCCCGACCCCACGAGTCCGTCTGGCGTGTGGCTTGCGTCCGCTTCAGGGCAGGCTGTAGCACCCGCTGACAGAAATCGGCAGGTCGCCGGTCCGTGGCGGCCACGGTGCAGATCGATCCTTCGGTGCTGTGGCGCGCAACGGGACGGCGCGAGCCGGAACTTGAACCCGACGTCCGGGATGCATGCCCGGGCGTCGTGTTTGTTGGGCGTTGTGGCCAGCGGAACTCCGAACTCAGGAGGAGGATCGATGGCTTCGAGACAGGCGCAGACATCCCGGCCCACGGGTCCCGGCGGTAGGACGGCGTGGGCAAACCGGCCTTCCGGCCCCGGCGCCCCGCCACCCACCGTCGGCCGCGCAGTAGCGCGAGCCCGCGAGAACCTCCTTCATCAGCAGCGACACGACGGGCACTGGTGCGGCCTGCTCGAAGGCGACAGCATCCTCGAATCCGAGTACGTCCTCCTGCAACACTTCCTCGGCCGGGGCGATGGTCGGAACGCCCGCAAGGCCACTCGCCGGCTCCGTTCACTCCAGACATCCGACGGCGGCTGGGCCATGTACCCCGGCGGCCCGCCGGACGTGAGCGCTTCGGTCAAGGCATACTTCGTCCTCAAGCTGCAGGGTGACGACCCGGAGGCCTCACACATGAGGCGGGCGCGGGACGTGATCCGTGCCCTGGGCGGCGTGCCCGCCGTCAACACGTACACCCGCATCTACCTCGCCCTGTTCGGACAGGTGGACTGGGCACGGTGCCCCGCCATCCCGCCAGAAATGGTGCTGCTGCCGCGCTGGTTCCCGTTCAACGTGGACCGCATGTCCTCCTGGAGCCGGTCCATCTTCGTTCCGCTTTCGGTGCTCTGGGCCTTACGGCCCCGCGTACAGACCCCGGCCGGCGTGTCCCTGGAGGATGTGCGGGCCGGGGAGCCGTTGCCGGGCTCCGCGACGCCGCCGTCGCACCCGGACGACCCCGATGGCGATGACGCCGCCGTGGACATCCACGCCGATGGCGGTCTGAGCGCCCGCGCCTGGACGACCTTCTTCCAAGGTGCCGACGTCATGCTGCGCGGAATGGAACGCATCGGCGCCACGCCGTTGCGTCGCCGGGCGCTGCGAGCCGCGGAGGCGTGGATCCTGACGCGGATCGACCGCGCGGACGGCCTGGGCGGCGTCTATCCGTCGATCGCCAACGCCATCATGGCCCTGCGCACTCTCGGCTACGGCGATGATCATCCTGCCGTCGCCTCGCAATACCGCGCGCTGGAGAAGCTGGAAGTGGACCGCGGCGACACGCTCCAGATCCAGCCGTCGCTCTCCCCGGTCTGGGACACGGCCCAGGCCCTCGCCGCCCTGCACGCCGCCGGCGCTCCACCCCGGCACCCCGCCGTCGTGCACGCCAGCGAGTGGCTCCTGGAGCGGGAGGCGACCGTCCCGAGCGACTGGCGTTACGGGAACCCGGACGGCCCGGTCGGCGGCTGGTGCTTCGAGTACGTGAACGAGTACTACCCGGACTGCGATGACACCGCCGAGGTCCTGGAAGCACTCCGGCCTCTTGCCGAAGCGGGGGCGGGGGACGCCCGGCGCATCCACACGGCCCGGCGACGGGGCCTGGAATGGCTCCTTTCCATGCAGAACGACGACGGCGGCTGGGGCGCGTTCGACCGCGGCTGCGACTTCCGCCCCCTGGTCCACGTCCCGTTCGCCGACCACAACGCCATGCTGGATCCCAGCTCGGTGGACATCACGGGCCGCATCATCGACATGCTCGTGGCGAACGGCATGGACCCGGGGCACCCGGTGATCCGCCGCGCCGTGTCGTTCATCCTCGCCCGTCAAGACGAGGACGGCACCTGGTACGGCCGCTGGGGCTGCAACCGCATCTACGGCAGCTGGCTCGCGCTCACCGGTCTGGCCGCCGCGGGCGTGAACATGGACAGCGAGCCCGTGAACCGGTGTGTCCGCTGGTTCCGTCGGCGACAGAACGCCGACGGGGGTTGGGGCGAGACGCCCACGTCCTACTGGGACCGGACGCGGCGTGGCGTGGGCCCGAGCACGGCCACCCAGACCGCATGGGTACTGCTGGCGCTCCTGGCTGCAGGGCGGCGCAATGTTCCCGAGGCGCGCACCGCAGTGGACTACCTGCTGCGCACCCAGCGTGCAGATGGATCGTGGCACGACGAGCCGTGGACCGCGACGGGATTCCCCAAGGTGTTCTACCTGCAGTACCACATGTACGACGACTACTTCCCCCTGTTGGCGCTCGCCCGGTGGGGAACTGATACACGCGAGGAGTAACCGATGATGCGATTTCCACCCCATATCGTCACCGACAACGTCCGGCACCAGGTGTCGAACGCGCTGCACGGCAACAAGCGCTACCCGTCGGTTCAGATGCTCGAGCCGCTTTACACCTGCAACCTGGCGTGCGTGGGCTGTGCCCTGGAGCGCCACACGGGCAAGCTGTCGGACCGGGTTCCCCTGGACCGGGCGCTGAAGGCCGTCGACGACTGCGGGGCGCCGGCCGTGTCCATCTGCGGCGGGGAGCCCACGATCTACCCGGAGCTGCCGGAGCTGGTGGACCGCATCATCGACCGCAAGCGGCACATCTACCTGTGCACGAACGCGCTGCTGATGGAGCGGCGGGTCTTCGACGTCATCCCGCCGAACAAACGCTTGAGCATCAACATCCACCTGGACGGGATGCGGGCCACGCACGACTTCGTGACGGCCCGCGAGGGCGTGTTCGACCACGCGGTGGAGATGATCAAGGCGTCGAAGGCGCGCGGCTATCACACCCTCACGAACACTACGATCTACAAGCAGACGGACGTGGAAGAAGTGGAGGAGCTATGCGAGATGTGCGCCGACCTGGGGGTCGACGGCATGCTCATCGCGCCGGGCTATCACTACGAGTCCGTGGACCGCGACGTGTTCATGGTCCGGCAGGAGATCGAGGAGAAGTTCCGGCGCGTGCGTGAGTTCGCGAACCGCTACCCCCTCCTGTCCACGCCCATGTTCCTCGAGTTCGCGGCCGGATTGCGCGAGCTGGATTGCGCGCCCTGGAGCACGGTGACCTACACGCCGCGCGGTTGGAAGGGGCCCTGCTACCTCATCGGCGAAGGCTTCTACGACGACTGGGACGAGTTCTGGAACACCACCGACTGGGACTACTGGGAATCCCGCCAGGATCGCCGCTGCCAGAACTGCAAGATGCACTCGGGCTTTGAAGCGTCCGCGGTGCACGGCATCGGCCGGAGCCCCCGGCAGATGGCCAAGATGGCCCTCTGGCAGATCTCCGCGTGAGGCGTCGTGGCGACCGTCCTGGTTACTGGCGGCACGGGGTTCATCGGATCCCACGTGGTGCGGGCGCTCGTCGGGCGCGGCGAGGCCGTGCGCTGCCTTGTCCGGCCGGGCGGCAGCCGCGTCGCCCTCGATGGGCTGCCCGTAGAGCTGGTGGAAGGCGACCTGACGCGGCCCGAGACACTGCCACAGGCGGTAGCCGGCGTGCGCACGGTCTTCCACTGCGCGGCCGTCTACCGGTTCGGCGCGCACCATGCCCGCGCCGTCTTCCGCACCAACGTGGACGGCACCGCCGCGCTCCTGCAGGCGGCGGCAGAGGCGGGCGTGCAGCGAGTGGTGCACACCAGCTCCGTGGGCGCACTGGCCGGCGGCACAAGCCGGGAGTCCCCGGCGGACGAAAAGTCGCTCCCGGACCCGGGCGAGCTCGTCGGGGCCTACAAGCGGAGCAAGTACGAGGCGGAGCGCATCGCCGAAGACTGGAACCGCCGCGGCCTGCCGGTGGTGATCGTGAGCCCCTCCACGCCGCTGGGCGAATGGGACAGCAAGCCCACGCCCACCGGCCGGGTCGTGGTGGACTTCCTCAACGGTGGCATCCCCGCCTACGTGGACGGCGGCCTGAATCTCGTCGACGTGAAGGACGTGGCGGACGGACACCTGCGGGCGGAAGCGTGTGGAGCGCCGGGGGAGCGATACATCCTGGGAGCCTGCAACGTGACCTTCCGGGAGTTCTTCCAAATGCTCGCCCGGGTCTCCGGCAGGCAACCGCCGCGCATACGCCTGCCCCGCTGGCTTCCTCTCATGGCCGCTCACGCCGAGAGCGCGCTGGCGCGGATGCGCGGCCGGGAGCCGCGCCTCACGCCCGAGGCCGTTCGCATGTCGGCGCTTCCCATGTACTTCGACGCAGGCCGCGCCGTCCGGGAGCTGGATCTGCCGCAGCATCCGGTGGAAGACGCCGCCGCCCGGGCGGTTCGGTGGTTCCGGGAGCGGGGGTACGCGCCATGAGCAATCGCCCCGTTCTGGTCCTGACCGCGCTCCCCGAGGAGGCCCAACCCCTGCAGCGGGTGCTGCCCCGCGGGGAAGTGATGATCGCAACCACCGGTGACGGTGCGGAACGCGCCGGTCGGGCCACGCGGGAGCTCGTCACAGCACTGCGCCCCCGAATACTGCTCCTCGCAGGGTTCGCCGGGGCTCTCACCCGCGGTGCCCAACCGGGCGACTGTCGCCTGATCCACGAGCTGCGCGACACCACCGGTCGCACGCGTCGTCCGGATTCCGCGTTCCTGGAACGTGCGCGCAGCGCCGGCCTGCCTGAAGACGTGCTGGTCAGCGCGCCGCGACTCGCCCGGACACCCGAAGAGAAGGACCGCGTGCGCCGGATGGCGGGGATCACCTCGCCCGGCACGGGGCTCGTCGATCTGGAATCAGCCGCGTGTGCAGATGTCGCGGACGAAGCCGGCGTGCTTTGGCTGGCCGTGTGCGCGGTGAGCGACGGCTTGGACGACCGCCTCCCGCGCTGGCTCGAGGACGCCCGCGACGCGCACGGTTCCCTGTCTCGCGGTGCAGTAGCCGCCGGGGCGCTGCTCCGTCCCGTACGCATCCCGGCGTTGCTGGGACTGGCCCGACGCGCCCGCATTAGCGGACGCGCCCTCGCGCAGGCCGTGCCCGAGATCGTGGCAGCGGTCATGACCGCTGCCGAGTCTGAACAACGTTTGCCAGGAAGTCGAGCATGAGCACCGTCGAACAGGTAATCCGCCCGGCGACAGCCCGACGGAAAGCGGAGCATCTCCGACTGGCGATGGACCGCCGCAATCAGCTGCAGGCCCACTTCTTCGACGACTGGCGCCTGGAGCACGACGCCCTGCCGGAGCTGTCCCTCGACGCGCTGGACACCCACACGTCGTTTCTCGGCCGGTGGCTGGACGCGCCGGTTCTCATCTCCTGCATGACCGGTGGCACCGGTGAGGCGGGGATCATCAATCGCAACGTGGCCGCCGCGGCCCAGGCCTGCGGCGTGGCCGTCGGGGTCGGCTCCCAGCGAGCCGCCATCGAGGACCCGTCCCTCGCCTGGACCTTCCAGGTGCGGGAGCTCGCGCCCGACGTACCGCTCCTGGCGAATCTGGGGGCCGTCCAGCTCAACCACGGGTACGGCCTCGACGAATGTCGCGAGGCCGTGGACATGATCGGCGCGGACGCCCTCGTGCTGCACCTGAACGTGCTGCAGGAGGCGATCCAGCCGGAAGGCGACACGGACTTCCGCGGCCTGTTGGACCGTATCGGCGAGGTGGCCGTCGGGCTGCACGTGCCGGTGATCGTGAAGGAGATCGGGTGCGGCATCTCGGCATCCGTCGCCCGCCGGCTTCAGCGGGTCGGCGTCGGCATCGTTGACGTCGCCGGCCTGGGCGGCACCAGCTGGGCCCGCATCGAGAGCCGCCGCGCGCCGGACGCAGAACTGGGTGAGCGCTTTGCGGAGTGGGGCATCCCGACGCCCGATGCCATCCGCCAGGTGGCGGCCGTCGCAGGCATCACCGTGATCGGCAGTGGCGGCGTGCGCACCGGCATCGACGTGGCGAAAGCGCTTGCCCTGGGCGCGTCGCTCGCTGGCCTCGCGCAGCCGTTCCTGGGCCCCGCGAGGGAGTCGGCCGCCGCCGTGGAGGACCGGGTCCGACGCATCGTGCGGGAGCTGCGAGTGGCCATGCTGTGCTCCGGCGCCGGAAATGTGGACGCGCTGAGCCGGGTCGCCATCCGCAGGGAGGTGAACGCATCATGAAGAGACGGCCTTTCACGACCACGCCGCCCGAAGCGCATGTTCGCAACGGCAACGGCAACGGCAATGGCAATGGCAATGGCAACGGCAACGGCAGACACGGTGCCAGTAGCCGACTCGACCGCGACGGCCGACGCACCGGCGCCGTGAGGCGCAACGGCCACGGACGTCCACGCAACGGCAACGGAAAGCGGGACGGCGACGCCAAGCTCGCCGGCACCCCCCACGTCGAGGGCGGTAGCGCCCACGAAGCGATAGCGCTGGAGATGGCCGCCGGCAGCCGGGCACTGCATCGGGTGCCGAGGGAGCTTGGCGCAGAGATGGCGGCCGAGCTGCGTCGTCGCGCTCTCGCGCGCATCACCGGCGTCGAGCTGGACCATACCGCGCGCTACAGCCTCGACGCCGAACGCGCCGCCCGGTACAACTGCGAGAACTTCATTGGCGTCTGCCAGGTTCCCGTAGGCGTGGTGGGGCCGTTGCCGATCCGCGGGCGCAGTGATCCGCTGTACGTGCCCCTCGCCACCACCGAGGGCGCCCTGCTGGCCAGCACCAATCGCGGCTGTGCCGCCATCCGGGCGGCCGGTGGTGCCACGGTGGACGTGGAAGACGTGGGCATGACCCGAGCGCCCGTGTTCCGCACCACCGGCATCGAGCATACGCGACGGGTGCAGGCGTGGGTCGAGTCGCACCTGGCCGAAATGCGTGCCGTCGCGGAGCGGGACAGCCGCTACATCGAGTTGCTGGACGTGCGTTCACAGGCGGTGGGCAGCTCGCTCTTCCTGCGTTTTCGCTTCTCCACGGGCGATGCGATGGGCATGAACATGGTCACCATCGCCGTGGATCGGGTGATCGCCGAGCTCATCCAGCCTGTCACGGGTGCCCGGTGTGTGTCCCTCTCCGGGAACTACGACGTGGACAAGAAGGCATCCGCTATCAACGCGCGCGAAGGACGCGGCAAGCGCATCTTCGCCGAGGTAGTGCTGGAAGGCGACGTGCTGGAACGCTATCTGAAGACGCATGCGGCACCGCTGATAGAGGTCCAGTATCGGAAGAACCTCATCGGCTCCGCCGCGGCCGGCTCCCTGGGCTTCAACGCGCACTATGCGAACCTGGCCGCGGCCCTCTTCATCGCGACGGGACAGGACCCGGCGCAGGTGGCGGAGGCCGCTCTCGGCACCACGTGCATCGAGCCGCGGGGCGAGGATGGCGTGTACATGGCCATCTCCATGCCCGACGCGCCGGTGGGCGTGGTAGGTGGGGGCACCGACCTGGCCACGCAGCACGAGGCACTGGCGCTGCTGGGCGCGCTGCCGGACCCGGACAACCCGGGGCAGGGGGCCATCCGCCTCGCGGAGGCCCTCGGCGCAACGGTCCTCGCCGGCGAATTGTCACTCCTCGCCGCCCTTTCCTCCCACGACCTGGCACGCGCCCATGAACGCCTCGGGCGTGCGGGCACCACCGTGGAGGCCATCGAATGACCGGCTACGTCGCGTTCTCCGGGTCGGATTCCGCCGGCACTGCCATGGCTGCACCCGCCGCCGGCCGTGCCGCGCGCGCGTCCGCACCGGGCAAGCTGATCCTGATCGGGGAGCATTCGGTGGTCTATGGGCATCCCGCCATCGCCGTGACCGTGCAGCGACGGCTGTCGGTGACGGTCGCCGCGGACAAGCACGACGCGCCGGTTGTGGCCGGGTCGAGGGGCCGTCGTGAGTCCGCGGTGGTCCTGACCCTGGCCGGCTCGTCCCCCGTGCGGGTGGGCTGGCAAGACACGCTGCGAATGGGTGACGACGGAACGCCGGCCAACGCCCGGGAGCGATACGGCTCTGCCTACCTGGCGGCGGCGGCCCTGGGCGAGGCCCGCCGACTCGTCGGGCGCCCGCTCCCTGCCATGACCGCGGACGTGCAGAGCGAGATTCCCGCGGGCCACGGCATGGGCAGCTCCGCGGCTTTGGCGCTGGCCATCATTGCCGCGGTGGCACGCGCCGCAGGGAGAAAGGTGGACCGCGTCACGGTGGAAAAGGCCGCCCACGAGGTGGAACGCCGACAGCACGGCTCACCATCCGGGATCGATGCTGCCACGGTGCTGCGTGGCGGCGTGATCCGCGCGGTTCCCGCGGCAGAGGGTGGAAGCCCCGGGGGCATGCGCTTCCACAATCTCGCGGCGGATCCGGAGTCGCTTTCGCGGTTCCGGGCGTTCGACTCCGGATGCCCCGTTCACGGAACCGGCCAGGTGGTAGCAGCCGTGCGCCGTCGTCTGGAACGAAACCGCGCGCTCGAGCGGGAGCTGGACCGCATGGGCGAGCTGGCGCGGAATTTCGCCGACGCCCTCGTCGCCAGCGACGATCGGGGCATGCGCGACGTGATCCGTCGGTTCGAGGCGGGTCTCGAGGCGCTGGGCGTGGTGCCGCCCTCCGTCGTTCGCCTCATCCGCCGCATCGAGGCGGAGGGCGGCGCGGCCAAGATCTCCGGGGCCGGCGGGCTGTGCGATGGTCGGGACGGCCGCCCGGGCGCCGGCATGATCCTGGTCTACCACGAGGAGCCGGAGCGGATCCGGCGCTGGTCGTTCCTGGAAGGACTGCGCCCCGTCAATGCGCGGCTGGGCGGCCCGGGCCTGGAGGCCTCGTGAGCCGCGTGAGCACAGGCCCCGCCCTCGGTGCCACCTGGGCCGCACCGGCGAACATCGCCCTCGTCAAGTACTGGGGCTCCCGCAACCCGGACGCGGGTCTTCCGTTGAGCCCCTCCCTGTCCATGACGCTGCGCCACTGCGTCGCCACCTGCACGGTCCGCCCGCGCGCCGCGGCCGGTGTGCAGGTGTTCCAGCGCCGCAGGCGTGGCCAGCGCGCGGGACACGGCGGCGGTGCGGAGGTGGCGGTAGAAGTGACCTTCCCCGTCGCCGCCGGACTGGCGTCCTCGGCGGCCATCTTCGCTGCCGTAACGTGCGCCGCCATTGATGCGTTCGACCTCGAGCTCCACGACGACGCCCTGGCTGACCTCGCCCGCGCCGGTGGCTCCGGCTCGGCGGCACGTTCGGTCGCCGGCGGCTTCGTCGAGTGGCGGCCCGGAACTGGTGACGAAACGGAGCTGGAGGTGATCGCGCCGGCATCACACTGGGAGGTCCGCGACGTCATCGCCATCGCCGACCCGTGCCCCAAGCGGGTGTCCTCGCGGGAAGGGCATCGCCGCGCCTTCAGCAGCCCGTACTTCGACAGGCGCCTGGCGCTGCTCGACGAGCGGATCGCTCGCGTCCGCGATGCCATCCGCCGGCGCGACATCGATGCGCTGGGCGCGGTGGCGGAGGAAGAAGCGGTGGACCTCCACCTGATCGCCATGTCGTCGCGCCCGCCGATTCGTTACTGGCGGCCGGCCACGGTCGCGATCCTGGAGGAAGTCGAAGCGATGCGCCACGACGGTGTGTCCGCGTGGAGCACGCTGGACGCGGGCCCGAACGTCCACGTGCTCTGCGAGCCGGGTGCCGAGCCGGAGGTCGCCCGGCGCCTCGCCGGCGTTCCGGGCGTCCAGCGCATCATCCGGGACCGGGTCGGCGAAGGACCGGTCGCATCCGCGCGCACCCTGCTGTGAGGGAGGACGGCATGGGCACGGACGTCACACTGATCAAGCTGGGCGGCAGCCTCATCACTCGTAAGGACGAACCGGACACGCCGCGGCCCACCGTCATCGCACGCCTCGCGCGCCAGCTCGCTCGCGCCCAGCGCGACGGCCTGCACCTGGTGGTCGGCCACGGCAGCGGCTCGTTCGGCCACCCCGTAGCCCGCCGCGCCGGACTGGTCGGAATCCCGCTGGCCGTCGGGCCGCGGACGGCGCAGCCCGTTACGGCACGGCACGCCGGCGGCGGGTCCTCGACTGTGTCGACGGTGGCCGAGGCGCGGAGGGCGCGACCCGGCCTAGCGGCCCCCGACGCCATCGCGCGGGTCCAGCGGAGGGCGGCGGATCTGCACCGCATGGTCCTGGACGCTCTCGTCGCGGCGGGCGCCGCCCCGTTCTCCGTGCCGCCGTCCGCCGTGGCCGTGGCGCAGGACGGCCGCCTGGCGCACTTCCACGCCGGGACCGTGCGTACCGCGCTGGACAACGGGTTGATGCCCGTGGTCTATGGCGACGTCGTCCTCGACGCCGTGGGCGGTGCAGCCATCTGCTCGACGGAGAGCGCCCTCGGCGCCGTGGCGGACGCCCTATGCGCGGCGGGCTGGCACGTGCGTCGCTGTCTCTGGCTCGGCGCCACACCCGGCGTCCTCATGCCCGACGGCGCCGTGCTCGAGCGCGTCTCCCTCGCCGAAGCCTCCTTGCTCCAGCAGGCCGCAGGTGCCGCCGCCACGACCGACGTCACCGGGGGCATGAGACACCGGGTGAACGCCGCCCTCGCCCTCGCTCACGCCGGCATTCCGTCCTGGATCGGCGATGGTGCCGCCCCCGATGTGCTGGAGCAGCTGCTCGCCGGCACCACCGTACCCGGCACGCTGGTGGTGCCATGACAACGTTGCCAGAGCCCCATGTGAAGCCATGAGATTCGCCACGACGACACACGATGAGCTGTACACCCTTCTCGAGGAGACCAGCCGTACGTTCGCGCTGGCCATTCCGCTACTCCCCGAGCCCCTCTGCACGGAGGTCACCGAGGCGTACCTCCTGTTCCGGATCGCCGACACGTTCGAGGACGCAACACGCTGGCCGGTGCCGGACCGTATCGCGGCCCTGGACGAGCTGGCTCGCATCCTCGAGGAGAGCGACGGCTCGCGCCGCGTTGGCGCCCTGGCGCGGCGTTGGCGCGATCGTGAGCCCATCGCGCACGCCGGATATCTGCGGCTGCTGGAAGAGGCTCCCCTCGTGTTCCAGGCGCTGTGGGACACGGACAACCGGGCTGCCGCCATCATCGTATCGCACACCGTGCGCACGTGTCGCGGCATGGCATGCTTCCTCCGTCGAGCCGGCGAGGACGGCATACTGCGGCTTCACACCCTGGACGAGTTGCGCGCCTACTGCTACACCGTGGCCGGCATCGTGGGCGAGATGCTGACCGAGCTCATCCTGCTGGAATGCGATGATGAGGGACTCGCGCCTCGACTGCGCACCCGGGCGCGGCGGTTCGGCGAGGCGTTGCAGCTCGTGAACGTCCTGCGGGACTCGCGCACCGACGTGCGCGAGGGGCGGGCTCTGGTCCCGGACTCCGTCTCCCGCGATGCGCTCTTCCGCCTGGCGCGGGCGGACCTGCGGGAGGCCGCCGAGTACACGCTCGCCCTCCAGGACGCGAGCGCCGCAAGGGGCATCGTCGCCTTCAACGCCCTGCCGGTGCTCCTCGCCATGGCCACCCTCGACCGCGTGGAGGAGGCGGGGCCGGGCAGCAAGATCGTCCGTGCACGCGTGTGGGCCATCATGGCGAAGCTGAAGGCCGACATCCGCCTGGGGCGGCCCGTCATCCGGCTGAAGCGGGAAGCGCCCGCACCCCCAGCGCCGTCGCCGGCCTGATCTTGGCGCCGTCGCTTTCCAACACCCCGGCGCGGCCGACCGCGGCGGCGGCCATCGGGGCGTCTGCCTCATTCGCACAGGACGGAACACGGGGCGTCGAGCCGGGCCGCTTCCCAATTCCCACCGCTGGCGGCGCCGCTCACTCCCTGCGGCCCGACCACCCCTGGAGAGGGTACTGGAAACATGGAGCGGGTCGCCATCCGTAGTATTATGTACGGCAGCGTCCGCCATTTCCTGGACGAGGGAGAAAGCCGATGGCCGACAGCGGCGCAGTTCCAGTCGAGGAAGCGAGCTACCCGGTATCGATCCACGTACAGCCCTCCACGGAGCATCGCAACCGGTTGACGACGGCGTTCCGGTTCTTCCTGGCGCTCCCCCACATCATCCTGGTGGGCGCTCCGATCGCATCGGTCGCTTCCATAGGTTGGGGCTCAGACAACGGCGATTGGAAGATCAGCTCCGGACTGGGGCTCGTGGGCGCCGTCGCCGTGTTCGTCGCAATACTGGCGTGGTTTGCCATCCTGTTCACGGCCAAGCACCCGGACGGACTCTGGAAGCTGAACGCCTGGTACCTGCGCTGGCGAGTCAAGGCGATCGCCTACCTGACCCTGCTCCGCGACGAATACCCGCCGTTCGGAGAGGGCGCGTATCCTTTGGAGCTCGAGCTGGCGAAACCGCCGGAGCCGCGGGACCGTGCAACCGTCCTGCTCCGCTTCTTCCTGGCCCTGCCGCATCTGTTCGTGCTGTGGTTCCTGGGCGTCGTATGGTCGTTCACCACCGCCCTCGCCTGGGTCATCATTCTCTTCACCGGCCGGTACCCGGACATGCTGTACGGGTACGCTCTCGGGGTGCTGTCCTGGACCACGCGCGTCGAAGCTTACCTGCTGCTGCTGCGCGACGAGTATCCGCCGTTCACTTTGCGCACGTGAAGGCAGGAGGCAGCGGATGGGACGACGCGGGGAAGATGGCGCGGGGAAAATGGCGACGATCAGAATCTCGCGGACAAGAGGGCATCCCAACCTTCCCGGCCCGCCCTCCATCTCATCCGCTGAACGAGAATACCCTTCCGGAAGGACGATATCATGCGGACGCACGTGATCACTGCTCTGGCCATCACCCTGGCGTCGGCCGCATCGGCCACTGCACAGGCAGGTCCCTTCTCCTGGACCGGCCGCATGCAACAGGGCGCATGGCTCAAGGTCTACAGCCCCAACGGGACGGTGGATGTGCAGGCGGCGAGCGGGAACACCGCCCGGGTTCACGGCGTGATCCGCGACCACGACCGGGACCGCGAGCCGGTGCACTTCGACGTCGTCAAGGATGGGGACAACATCGTCGTCTGCGCGATCACGGACCGGCAGGAGTGCAGCGCGGATGGCATCGAGACCGAGCATGGCCGGTCCCACCGGCACGGCCCGGAACGTGTCGCGTTCACGGTTGAGCTGCCCGCCGGCGTCCATGTGCTGGCGAGCTCCGGGAATGGCGATGTGACCGTGGAAGGCGCCACGGCGCGTGTGCAGGCGACGTCGGGGAACGGCGACATCGAGATTCGGGGCTCCGGCGGCGAGGTCCATGCCCGTACGGGGAACGGGCGGGTCACGGTGCGTGACGCCCGGGGGCCGGTCGACGTCCGCAGCGGCAACGGCCGCCTCGAGATCGCGTCCGCGCGGGGGCCGGTGGAGGCGTCCACGGGCAACGGCGCCATCGACGTCGTCCTGGACGCCATGGGCGACGGCGATATGACATTCCGCACAGGGAACGGCCGGGTCACGCTGGAGCTGCCGGACGACCTGAACGCTGACCTGGTGACACACCTGGGCCGCGGCCATCTGGAAACGGATTTCCCCATTTCCATCTCGGGGCGCACCGACTTCCGGAACTTCCACGCCACCATTGGCAAGGGTGGCCCGCGCCTCGAGGTGACCTCCGGCAACGGCGACGTGGTCCTCCACCGCCGCTGAAGACGCCGCCGGTTCGTTGAGCGCTGTGCTATACACCAAGGCGCCGGCGAGCGCGACAATCTAGTCCGCCCTCCGCCTGCCGATGACCGCCCGGTAGAACTCCAGCGTCTGCCGGGCAATGGCCGGCCAGCCGAAATGTTGCTCCACGCGCGCACGAGCCTGCCGCGCCATGGACGCGCGCAGCTCCGGGTCGTCCAGGAGCGTGTTCACGGCCGCGGCCAGGTCCCGTGCGAACCGACCCGGGTCCTGCAGCTCCATGCTCGTCGCGCCCGCCATCGCCAGCGGTACCAGCACCCCGGTCACGCCGTCATCGATGATTTCGGGAATGCCACCCACGGCCGAAGCGACCACGGGCGTTTCGCACGCCATGGCTTCCAGGTTGATGATGCCGAACGGCTCGTAGACCGAGGGGCAGACGAAGATCGCCGCCTCCGTATAGAGCCGGATCACTTTCTCCCTCGGCAGCATCTCCTGGATCCAGACGATGCTGTGCTCGCTCCTCGAGCGGGCACGTGCCACCGCGTCGCTCATCTCGCGCGCGATCTCCGGCGTGTCCGGCGCCCCCGCGCACAGCACGACCTGCACTGCCGGGCGGAAGTGCTCGATGGCGCGCACCAGGTGGATGATCCCCTTCTGCCGCGTGATACGGCCCACGAACAACACGAAAGGCACTTCCGGGTCGATCCCCAGCTCCCGCAGCGTCTCCAGGCCCGGCGTCGGCCGATACTGTACCAGGTCGATGCCGTTGTGGATCACGCGGATCCGGTCTGTGTCCACGCCGTACAGCTCGTGCACGTCGTCCCGCATCGCCCCGGAGACCGCAACCACGCCATCCGCGTTCTCGTACGCCGTGCGCTCCACCCACGACGACGCCCGGTACGCCGTGCCCAGCTGCTCCGCCTTCCACGGCCGGTGCGGCTCCAGCGAATGCGTCGTCAGCACGAGCGGCACGTCGTGCAGCTGCTTCACGAGACAACCTGCCAGGTGCGTGTACCAGGTATGGCAGTGGACGACGTCCACGTCCGCCACGCGCCCGCTCATGACCACGTCCTGCAGCAGCGTCGCGTACAGCTTCGCGTGCCGCGGCTCGTACGCCGGCAGCTTGGCCGGTGGCGACACACCCTCCACCGTCAGGTTCCCGCGCGAGTCGCGCTGGTCCCCGAAACAGAGGATCTGAAGCGTGTGCTCTCCACCGTCCAGCGCCGCGAGCTCGCGCGTCAGATACTCCACGTGCACGCCGGCCCCGCCGTACACATTCGGTGGGTACTCGTTGGTCAGCATGGCGATGCGCATCCGGGCTCCACGGTCTGGTTGTCGCCCTCACGTTTCTCCAACAACTACAGGAGTTGGTGCATCGCGGACGATGCCGCAATGGCGAACCTCCCCACGCTCACACACTTGCTTTGCAGCACCGACGCATGCATGCTGGATCTGTCCCACCAAAATTCCTGCCGAGGTTGTGCGATGCCGATGCTCTGCCATCCGCCAAGGAGGTATCCGCATGTACCTGCCATTATCTCATCCGTGGGTGAAAAATGAAACCCTGGTTAACCATCTCGAGCGTCGCGGCGTAAGTCGCCGCCAATTCCTGAAATACTGCGGCGAACTCGCCGTGTTGCTGGGGTTGGGCGAGGCCATGGCGCCCAGGGTAGCCAAAGCGCTCGAGGCTCAACGCCGGCCTTCGGTGATCTGGCTGCAGCTTCAGGAGTGCACCGGGTGCGTCGAGAGCGTTCTGCGCACTTCGGACCCCGTGCCTCTCGAGGAAAACGGGATGTACCTGATGATCGGCGGGCGCACCGGCCGCGAGGTGCTGGAGGAAGCGGCCGCCGGCGCCGGCGCGGTCAAGGCAGTGGGTGCCTGCGCATATTTCGGATCGGTGCAGGCGGCTCGGCCCAATCCCACGGGTGCCGTCGGCGTCGCGGACATCGTGCGAGACAAGCCGGTGGTGACCATCTCCGGATGCCCACCCATCGCAGATGTCGTCACGGCTACGGTGGTGCATTACCTCACCTTCAACCGTTTCCCGGAGCTGGACGGCGAGGGGCGCCCTCTGTTCGCGTACGGCAAGCGCATCCACGACCAGTGCTCCCGGCGTGCTCACTTCGACGCGGGCCAGTACGTGCAGGCCTTTGACGACGAGGGGGCTCGCAAGGGGTGGTGCCTTTATGGAATGGGGTGCAAAGGTCCGGCGACCTTCTCGCCGTGCCCGGTCATCCAGTGGAACAGCCACACGAGCTGGCCCATCGGCGCCGGGCACCCGTGCCTGGGGTGCACCGAGCGCAACTTCTGGGACGTCATGACACCCTTCTATGGACGGCTCCCGGACGTGGGAGGCTTCGGCGTGGAGAGCAACGCCGACATCATCGGGCTGTCTCTGGCCCTGGGCGCGACGGCCGGCGTGGCCGCTCATGCCATCGCCACCGGCATCCATCGAGCGCGCACGGGTCAAACGCCGCACCAGCCGGCGGTGGACCTGCCGGTCGCCAAGCCACAGCAAGACCAATCGGAGGAGGAACCCCATGACTAAAGTCGTCGTGGACCCGATCACCCGCATCGAGGGTCACCTCCGAATCGAGGTGGAGGAAACCGGTGGGCGCATCACCAACGCGTGGGCGTCCTCGACCCAGTTCCGAGGCATCGAGATCATCCTCAATGGCCGGGACCCGCGGGACGCCTGGGCCTTCACTCAACGGATCTGCGGTGTCTGCACCACGGTGCACGCCGTCGCGTCCTGCAGGGCCGTGGAGGACGCCCTGGATATCGATGTGCCACCCGCCGGCGGTCTCATTCGCACGATGGTGCATGGCATGCAGACGGTGCAGGATCACGTGATCCACTTCTACCATCTGCACGCCCTGGACTGGGTCGACGTAGTGAGCGCGCTGTCGGCTGACCCCGCGGCTACGGCGCGTCTGGCCGCCAGCCTGTCGCCCTGGCCCAACAATTCGACGACCCATTTCGCCGAGGTCCAGCAGCGGTTGCAAGGCTTCGTCAAGTCGGGCCAGCTCGGCATCTTCACCAACGGGTACTGGGGGCACCCCGCGTACAAGCTTCCGCCGGAGGCCAATCTCATGGCGGTGGCCCACTACCTGGAGGCGCTGGACTGGCAGCGGGACGTCATCCGCTTGCACACCATCTTCGGCGGCAAGAATCCCCATCCCAACTTCCTGGTGGGGGGCATGGCATCGGCGATAAACCTGGACGGCACCGCCACCATCAACGCCGAGAGCCTCACGGAGATCCACGGGATGATCACGCGAGCCCGCCAGTTCGTCGAGCAGGTGTACTGGCCAGACCTGCTGGCCGTGGCGTCGTTCTACAAGGACTGGGCGGCGATCGGCGGTGGAGTTCCCAATTACATGTCGGTGGGCGAGTACCCCGACAACGGCCAGTGGCGGGACGCCAAGTCGATGTACCTGCCCAGCGGGGTGATCTTCGACAACGATCTCTCCCAGGTGCACCCGTACGACCAGAAGAAGGTGAAGGAATACATCAGTAGCTCCTGGTACGACTACAAGGAGGGTGACAAGGTTTCACTCCACCCCTATGAGGGTGAGACCAAGCCCCACTACACCGGGCCCGAGCCACCCTGGACGTACCTCCAGGGCCTGGACAAATACACCTGGATGAAGGCTCCCCGGTACGATGACCGGCCGATGGAGGTGGGTCCGCTCGCGCGTATGCTGGTCGCGTACGCATCCGGTCACGCGGACACGAAGGAGGTCGTGGGTGAAGCGCTGGGCAGGCTGGGGGTCGGCCCCGGGGCGCTCTTCTCGACCCTTGGCCGGACCGCCGCCCGCGGCGCCGAGACGGTTTTGCTGGCCCGTCGGATGGAGACGTGGTACAACGCGCTGGTCGCCCGCATCCGGTCCGGAGACACCACCACCTTCAACAGCGAGCGGTGGGATCCGGAAAAGTGGCCGGCCTCGGCTCAGGGCTACGGATTCCTCGAGGCGGCCCGCGGTGCTCTGGGACACTGGGTGAAGATCCAGGGTGGCAAGATCGCCCACTACCAGTGCGTGGTCCCGAGCACCTGGAATTGCTCGCCGAGGGACACGCACGGTGCTACCGGCCCGTACGAGTCGGCCCTCATGGACAACCATCCTCTGGTGGATCCCGAGCGCCCTCTCGAGATCCTCCGCACCATTCACTCTTTCGATCCGTGCATGGCCTGCGGCGTCCACGTGCTGGACGCGCAGGGACGCGAGGTCACGCGGGTGAGGGTGAACGGATGACTGCTCACGCCGTGCCGACCGAGGCGTCCTTCACCGCCGGGGCGCCGGTGAAGTACAAGCGGGTTTACCTGTGGCACTGGGTCGTGCGCTCCATGCACTGGGTCTCCGTGCTGTGCATCCTCACGCTGGTGGTGACGGGCTTCTACATCGGACGCCCGTACTTCATCACCACGGGTGCGCCGGCCAACCACTTCCTCATGGGCCGCGTCCGCTTCGTGCACTTCACGGCGGCGGGCCTCCTGGTGGCGACCGCCCTGCTGCGCGTCTACTGGCTCTTCGTCGGGAACCGGTTCGAGCGGTGGCAGGCCCTCCTTCCGTATCGGAAGGAGGACTGGAAGAACATGTGGCTGGTCATCAAGAAGTACCTCTTCGTCCAGCCTTGGAGGGCGCCCCACTACCTGGGCCACAACCCGCTGCAGCAGGCCACGTACTCGTTCCTCTACCTAGTGGCTATCGTCGAGATCTTCACCGGGTTCTACATGTTCGGCCTGTCGAATCCGGGAGGCTTTTTCGCGACGGTGTTCGGCTGGGTCGGGGTGGCTTTCGGGGGAGAGCAGATCGCGCGGTTCTTCCACCACATCCTCGCGTGGATCTGGGTCATCTTCCTTCCGACCCACGTATACCTGACTGTCCGCGCGGACGTTCTGCACCAGGAGAGCCGCATCTCCTCGATGGTAGGTGGCGGCCGGTATGTCCGCGACGACATCGAGTTCGTCGACGACTGAGACGGTGGCCGGCACGCGCACCGTGGTGATCGGCGTAGGCAGTCCCCTGATGGGGGACGACGGCGTGGGCGTGGCAGCCGTGGAGCTGCTGCGCCGCACCGTCGGCTCTGTCGATGGGGTGTCTCTCCTGGACGGGGGCACGTGGGGCATGCAGCTCCTGCCGGAGATCGAGGATGCCGAGCGCCTCCTGCTGCTGGACGCGATCCACGAGGGCGTGAAGCCGGGCACCGTGGTGCGGCTGGAGAAGGACGAGCTGCCGCGACTCCTCTATCAGAAGGTGTCCCCACACCAGATCGACCTGCGCGAGGTCTTCGCCGTGGCCGAGCTGAGGGGTACCTTTCCGCCGATGGTCGTGGTTCTGGGAGTCGAGCCCGAGGCGGTGGAGCTGCACGACGGTTTGTCGGCCACCGTCGCCCGGGCGCTGCCCGAGCTGATCGAGGCCGCCGTGGCGCAGCTCCGGGCTTGGGGTCACGACGTAGGTGAGCCCTGCGTGCTTCCATCGAACGGGACCCTGAAGGAGAGTCCGCGTGCATGAGATGAGCCTTGCCCTCGAGATCTGCCGCATCGCGGAGGAGCAGGTGGGGCGGGAGACCCTTCCACGGGTCCGCGAGGTCGGCCTGCTCGTGGGCGCCGACTCGGGAGTGGAGCCGGAAAATCTGGAGTTCTGCCTGCAGGCTCTTCTTGCGCATCCACCGTTCGAAGGCGCCCGGGTGGTCATGTCCATGGACCCGGGCGATGATCTGCGTGTCACCTATCTGGAGGTCGATGATGGCGGTCCGACGCATTGAGGTGCGCGAGCGCGTCATGGCGAAGAACGACGAGCTGGCGGCCGACATCCGCCGCCGTCTGGAGACTTACGGCGTCGTCTCGCTGAACCTGGTGTCATCGCCGGGGTCCGGGAAGACGACGCTGCTGGAGCGCACCCTGCAGGAGCTGGGGCCGGAGCTCAGCATGGCCGTCGTCGCCGGCGACGTGCAGACGGAGAACGACGCCGACCGGCTGGCCCGGTGGACGGACCGTCTGGTCCACGCCGTGGTCACGGGCGGCGGTTGCCACCTGGACGCACGCCAGGTGGCAGCGGCACTGGATGGTCTGGAGCTGGCCGACCTGGACCTCGTGTTCGTGGAAAACGTCGGGAACCTGGTGTGCCCCGCAAGCTGGGACCTGGGCGAGACGGCCAAGGTCGTGGTCTTTTCCGTCACCGAAGGTGAGGACAAGCCGCTCAAGTATCCCAAGATGTTCCGCATGGCGAAGTACGCCGTCCTGAACAAGGTGGACCTCCTGCCTTACGTACCGTTCGATGTGGACAAGGCGGTGGCGTGCGCCCACGAGGTGAACCCTGAGCTGGAGTTCTTCTTCACGTCCGCTCTCACCGGCGAGGGCCTGCACACCTGGTACGCGTTCCTCCGGGCCCAGGCCCGTGCGCCGGCCGGAGCCTGACGGTGGCCGACACGCTCCCTGTCTGGAGCCAGGACCCACCGGCGCAGCACCGCGCCATTGAAGTCCACATCCGCGGCGTGGTCCAGGGTGTGGGCTTCCGGCCCTTCGTCCATCGTCTGGCCCTGGAACACGGTGTGCACGGGTGGGTGCGCAACGAGGTGGGGTCTGTGCGTATCCTGGCGGAGGGGGACGACAGCGCCCTGCAGCCGTTCCTCGAGATGCTCCGTACCCAGGCGCCACCCCTGACGCGCATCGACACGTTGGACGTGGCGCCCGCGCGCTGGTCCGGCACCCCCGACTTCCAGGTCCTGGTGAGCGACGCGGCGCCGTCGGGACGCCTTCCCGTGTCTCCGGATGTGGCGGTGTGCCCGGCATGCGCGGCGGAGCTCCGGGATCCGGGCAACCGCCGATACCGTTACCCGTTCATCACCTGTACGGACTGTGGCCCCCGCTTCACGGTCATCGAGTCCATGCCGTACGACCGGGAACGGAGCACCATGTCCGCCTTCACCCAGTGCCCGGCGTGCACCCGCGAGTACCGCGACCCGGCAGACCGCCGGTACCACTCGGAGACCAACTCCTGTCCGGTCTGCGGGCCCCGGGTGTGGCTGGAGGCGGCCGGCGTGACGACCCTGCACGGCGATCCGGCGCTTCGCGCGGCTGGTGAGCTGTTGCTGCGCGGGCAGATCGTCGCGGTGCGGGGTCTGGGTGGTTTTCACGTGGCCTGCGACGCCAGGGACGAGCTGACGGTGCGGCGGCTGCGCGCGCGCAAACACCGGGAGGCGAAGCCGCTGGCGGTCATGGTCCGGAGCCTGGAGGACGCATGCCGGTTGGCCCACGTATCGCCTGGCGAGGCGGCGCTACTCACGTCCAGAGAGCGGCCCATCGTGGTCCTGGAACGGCGGCACGACGCGGACCTGGCGGCCGCCATCGCCCCGGGATTGTCCACGGTGGGCATCATGCTGGCGTACACGCCCCTGCATTTGCTGCTGCTGGACGAGGTGGCGTGTCCTCTGGTCATGACCAGCGGCAACGTCAGCGACGAGCCCATCGCCATCGCCAACGACGAAGCCCGTCGCCGCTTGCGCGACGTGGTCGATGCGTTTCTCCTCCACGACCGTGAGATCGTGGCGCGCTACGACGACTCGTTGGCGCGGGCGGTGTCGGCAGGCCACATCTTCCTGCGCCGCGCACGGGGATACGCGCCGTTGCCGCTACCCCTGCCGGTGCCCGCGCGGCGCCCGTTCCTGGCGGTGGGGCCGCACCTCAAGAACACGCTGACCCTGGCGCAGGAAGGCGACGCGTGGGTCAGCCAGCATGTAGGCGACCTGGAGAACCTGGAGAACCTGGCCCACTTCCAGGACGTGCGCGAGCGCTTCCAGACCCTTTTTCGGCTGGCACCGGAAGCGGTGGTACGCGACCTCCATCCGGGATACCTCTCCACCCGTGTGGCGGAGGAGTGCGGCCTGCCGGAGCTTCCGCCTGTGCAGCACCACCACGCCCATATAGCGGCAGTGCAGGGAGAGCACCTCGAAGCGGGCGACGTGTTGGGCCTCGCCTTCGACGGCACCGGATACGGTGCGGACGGGAAGGTCTGGGGGTCGGAGTTCCTGCGGTCCGGGCTCACAGGCTTCCAGAGGGTAGGTCACTTGCGCTACGCCCCGCTTCCCGGAGGAGATGCAGCGGCCCGCGCACCGTGGCGCTCAGCGCTCGGGTATCTGGCAATGGCTTCCGCAGCGGGCCCCGCCTTTGAGCTGGCCTTCCGTGAGGTGCCGCCTCGGAAGCGGAGCACCGCCGAGCAGCAGCTGGCGCGCGGCGTGAACGCGCCCGAGGCCTCCTCCATGGGCAGGCTCTTCGATGCAGCCGCCGCGGTCCTGGGCGTCCGCGCGGTGTCCTACTTCGAAGGGCAGGCGCCCATGGAGCTGGAATCGCTGGCGGGAAGGACTCCGGCCGAGTCACTGCCCTTCCCGGCTTTGCTGGGCGACGACGGCGTCTGGGTCCTGGACCCGCTCCCGCTGCTGGAAGCCCTGGGCACGCTCAGGCAGCGGGGCACGCCGGTGGCCGAGCTGGCCGGACGCTTCCACGAGAGCGTGGCCGCGGCTTCCGCCGAGCTCGCCATCCGCCTGTGCAACGACCACGGACTGGATACGGTGGTGCTGGGCGGCGGTTGTTTCCAGAACGTCCGGCTCCTGGACGGTGTCACTCGCCGGCTCGAGCAAGCGGGGCTCCGGACGTTGATTCCGCGGACGCTGGGTCCCAACGACGGCGCCATCAGTTACGGACAAGCCGTGGTGGCTTCGGCGCGCATGAACACATAGGGTTCTACAGATCCGTCGAGGAAAGGAGCAAGAACATGTGCCTGGGCATCCCCGGCCGGATCGTCGAGATCAACGACGTTGCCGGCTTGCCCATGGGCGTTGTGGACTTCGGCGGTGTGCGTCGGGAAGTCTGCCTGGCCTATGTGGCAGACGAGGTGAGCGTGGGAGATTACGCCGTCGTCCACGTGGGATTCGCCATCTCGAAGGTGGACGAGGAAGAGGCGCGGCGGACCTACGACATCCTGCGGGAGATGGGCGAGCTCAACGATTTGCAGTGGGTCCGCGATGCGGCCGACGCGGCGGCGGCTGTGGAGGCTCCGCCTTCGGCAGCGGCAGCGGATGACGCCGGCCGACGCGCGGAAGGGGCGTCGTGAAGTATCTGTCCGAGTACCGGGATCCTGCCCTGGCGCGGGCGCTGGTGGACAGGATCCGCGCCACCGCCACGCGTCGGTGGACGCTCATGGAGGTGTGCGGCGGACAGACCCACACCATCGTGAAGCAGGGCATCAACGAGGTGTTGAGCGAAGCCGTCGAGATGATCCACGGGCCGGGCTGCCCCGTGTGTGTCACACCCCTGGAGCAGATCGACCGGGCCCTGCACCTCGCTTCGCGGCCGGACGTGATCTTCACCTCGTTCGGCGACATGTTGCGCGTACCGGGGAGCGAGTGCGACCTGTTCCAGATCAAGTCCAAAGGCGGCAACGTGCGCATCGTCTATTCGCCGCTGGACGCCCTGGCGCTGGCCCGCAAGCATCCGGACAAGGAAGTCGTCTTCTTTGCCGTGGGCTTCGAGACCACGGCGCCCGCCAACGCCATGGCGGTCTGGCAGGCCCGGGAGCTGGAAGTCACGAACTTCAGCGTCCTGGTCTCCCATGTCACGGTGCCCCCGGCCATGGCGGCGATCCTGGATGCGCCGGACAACCGGGTCCAGGGTTTCCTGGCCGCCGGCCACGTCTGCACGGTTATGGGCTGGACCGAATACGAGCCCCTGGCTGCCCGATACCGCGTCCCCATAGTCGTTACGGGCTTCGAGCCGCTGGACATCCTGGAAGGGATCTGGATGGCCATCCGCCAGCTGGAGGAAGGCCGGCACGAGGTGGAGAACCAGTACGTGCGGTCAGTGCGCAGGGAAGGCAACGTGCCGGCGCAGAGCCTGGTGAACCGTGTGTTCCAGGTGGTGGACCGGGGGTGGCGTGGCATCGGCGTTATCCCGGCCAGCGGCCTCGGCCTGCGGCCCGAATTCGCGGACTTCGATGCCGAGCGCAAGTTCGCCCTGGACTCCATCCGGGCGCAGGAGTCCGAGGAGTGCAGGGCCGGCGACGTCCTGCGTGGCCGCATCAAGCCTTTCCAGTGTCCGGCATTCGGCAAAGCATGTACTCCCGAATCTCCCCTGGGCGCGCCCATGGTCTCGGCGGAAGGCGCGTGTGCCGCGTACTACAACTTCGGCCGCTTCCGGCGCGCGGCGGGAGGCGTGTGACATGGCGACGCTGGCATCGGGTCCCGTGTGCCCCGTCCCCCGCGGCGAGCATGATCGGGTGCAGCTCGGCCACGGCTCGGGTGGCAAGATGAGCGCCCAGCTGCTGCGCGACCATTTCCTTCCCCGGTTCGGCAATGCGCATCTCAACCGCCTGGGCGACGGCGCGGTGGTGCCCGTGGAAGGTGGAGAGATCGTGCTGTCCACCGACACGTTCGTGGTGAGCCCGTTGGAGTTCCCGGGTGGCAACATCGGCCACCTGGCGGTCAACGGAACCGTGAACGACCTGGCCATGATGGGAGCCACGCCCCGCTACCTGTCGGCGGGCTATGTGCTGGAGGAAGGGCTCCCCTTCGATGTGCTCGACCGGATCCTGGACGCCATGGCGCGCAGCGCGGAGGCGGCGGAGGTCACCGTGGTCACCGGCGACACCAAGGTGGTGGACCGGGGCAAAGCCGACGGCATGTTCGTGAACACCACCGGCGTGGGCATCCTGCATGACGGCTTCCGTCCGACGCCCGACGGAGCGCGTCCCGGTGACGCCGTGGTGGTGAGCGGGCCGGTGGGCCGCCACGGCATGGCCGTCATGGCGGTGCGCGAAGGCTTCTCCTTCGACAGCGAGATCACCAGCGACACGGCCAACCTGGCCCCCTTGGTGGACGCGCTGCGCGAGCGCGCGGGGTCCGCCGTGCGCGTGCTGCGCGACGCGACCCGCGGCGGACTGGCCAGCGCACTGAACGAAATCGCCACCGCGTCGGGCGTCGGCGTCGAGCTGGACGACGGCGCCGTGACGGTCCCCGAGGCCGTCCAGGCAGCCTGCGAGATCCTGGGCCTGGACCCTCTGTACGTGGCCAACGAAGGCGTACTGGTGGCGTTCGTGGCCGAAGACTCCGTGGACAGGGTGCTGGCCGCTCTGGCAAGCGTTCCTCAGGGAGCGGAGGCGCACCTGGTGGGGCGCGTGGTGGAGGATCACCCGGGCATGGTCGTGCTTCGCACCGGCCTGGGCGGCACGCGCATTGTGGACCTCTTGCCGGGAGATCAGCTGCCCCGGATCTGCTGAATGAACGTGGCCTCGTCGCCCCCGTTCGGGACGGGACCGCTTCGCCGGAGGATAGGCTCATGATCGCAGCGATAACCGGGTTGATCGCCGGCCTGATCCACGTGCTGACCGGGCCGGACCACCTCACGGCCATCGCGCCCCTGGCGGTGCGCCGCCCCAAGGGCGCGTGGATTCCCGGCGTGCGGTGGGGACTCGGCCACTCGTCGGGCGTGGCGGTCGTGGGACTGCTGGCGCTGTGGCTGCGCGACAGGTTGCCGGTGGATCTGCTGTCGTCGTGGGGCGACCGCGCGGTCGGAGTGGTGCTCTTCGGCATCGGCATCTGGGCGCTGCGCCGCGCGCTTAAACAGAATGTCCATGCGCACGTGCATCAACATCACGGGCAGCGGCACATTCACATGCACGTTCACCACGAGCATGCGCGGCACGATGCACCGCTGACGCACGACGGGCACACGCACGCGGCGTTTGCCATCGGCACGCTGCATGGCCTGGCCGGCAGCTCCCATGTCCTGGGCATCCTGCCCATGCTGGCATTGCCCACAAAGACGCAGGCCATCACATACCTACTCGCCTTCGGCGTGGGCACCATCACGGCGATGGCGGCGTTTTCCTCGGGCATGGGCTGGCTCACCACCCGCTTCGCCGACAACAGCGTGAAGATCTACCGCGGATTGATGGGCACCTGCGCTGTCGCCGCCATGGTCGTCGGCTGCATCTGGTTCGCGGGCGGCATCACCATCCGCTGATGTTCCAGAATACGTCCGCCAGCTCGCGGGCGAGGGCCGTCGCGTGCCACCGGTTGTAAGCCGTTGTATAATGTGACCTGGCACGACCTCGGCTTCGCGCGGAGCGCGCGCGGGCGACCAGGAAACCCCGGCGCCGATGTACTGGATCGTCAAGCTCGTCCAGAGTCTCGTGAAGGCTCTCAACTCGGAAGGCACGCCGGCTCAGGTCGGCGCCGGCATCGCCCTGGGCGCCTGCCTGGGGCTCACGCCGCTCCTCAACCTCCACAACCTCGTCATCGTTGCGGCGATCCTGTTCTTCCGCGTCTCGGTCCCTGGCGCGATGCTGGGATGGTTCGTTTTCACGCCGGTGGGCTTTCTGCTCGACCCGCTCTTCGACACCATCGGCCGGGCGCTGCTCATCAATGACCAGACGCTGCGCGGTTTCTGGGCCGCAGCGTACAACACGCCGTTCCTGGCGCTGGCGAACCCCACCAACACCGTCATCGTCGGCAGCTTCGTGGCCTGGCTGGTCGCGGCGCTGCCCCTCTACTTCCTCGCCCGATGGGCAGTGGGCCGCTATCGGGCGACGATCTACGCCCGTTACAAGGACGCGAAGGTCTTTCGGGCCCTGCGTGCCTCCAAGATCTACGGCGTCTACCGGCTCTTCCGGCCACGAGCATGACGACGTCGCGGAAGTGGGGCATCCTGCGCCCCCGGGGCCTGGTGGTCTTCGCCATCGTCCTCGTCGTGATCGGCCTTCTCTGGTGGCTCTTCGCCGACACGCTGGTTAAGCACGCCATCGAGCGGACGGGCGCTTCCATCGTGGGCGCGAAGGTGGAGCTGGGCGCCGTGGACCTCCGGCCTCTGCAGGGCGCCATCCACCTGACGGACCTCCGGGTGGCGAACCCGGAGGCACCCATGAGGAACCTCATCGAGGCGGACCGGATTTCCGTCGACCTTCTCACGGAACCGCTCCTGACGAAGAAGATCGTCGTGCAGGACCTCGCGGTGACGGGGGTGCGCTTCAATACGCCGCGTAAGACGTCGGGTGCACTCGAGCACCCGGACCCCGAAGCCGGCGCCGCCTGGAGGCAGGTGAATCAGTGGGCCAGTCAGGTGCGGCTCCCGTCGCTGAATCTCCAGGGGCTGGGCGGTGTGGTCCGCACCGAGGCGATCTCGGCCGACAGTCTCCGCACCGTCCAACGGGCGCGTGCGCTCATTGCGGGCGTGGATTCCATGAGGACAGCGTGGGAGCGCCAGGTGCGCGACCTGGATCCCCGGCCACGCATCGATTCGTTGCGGACGGTCGTCCAGCGGGTGGAAAGCTTCCGGTTGACGCCAACAACCGCACTCCAGGTTCCCAAGCTCCTTCGCGACGGCCGGGGCGCCCTCGACAACCTCACGCGTCTCCAGACCGAGATCACGGCCCTCGACAAGACCGTGCGAGCGGGCGTCGACTCGCTCCAGACGGGCGCGGCGGGCCTGCCCGAGCTCCGCAAGCAGGATCTCGCCTACGCGCGCGGCCTCCTCAACATCCCGACCCTGGAGGCGCCCGAGATCTCGCCCGCGCTCTTCGGCAGCACGGCCCTCCTGTGGCTCAAGCCAGTGCTCTACTGGGTCGGCACTGCCGAGCGCTACCTGCCGCCGGGGCTGGACCCACGCAATCGGCCGGGACCCGAGCGCGCCCGGGCCCAGGGGACCACCGTGGAGTTCCCGGGGCGTGCCACGTATCCCCGGTTCCTGCTGGAAAAGGGCGAGCTGGGCCTGGAGATCGGCGGAAGCGGCGCAGCCGCGGGCCGCTACACCGCCCGGCTCCAGGATCTCACGACAGCGCCCGCGCTGGTCGGGAAACCCATGAGGATCCAGGTCGGCAGGGAAGAAGGGGCGCAAGGGCCCCGCGGGCTGAGCCTGGCGGCGGTGCTCGACCACACCGGCAAGGTGCTGCGCGATTCCGTCGCTATGGACATGACCGGCGTCCAGCTCCCCTCGATTTCCATCGGCACCCTCGGCGCGGCCCTCGATCTCGGCTCCGGTGCAGCGAGCTTCGAGGTCCGCCGGGTCGGCAACCAGCTCGACGCACGCATGCACTGGGCATCCCAGCACATCTCGTGGACGCGCGCGGGCCCGGCGGACACCCTGGCCACCGATACCCTCGCCGCCCCCAAATCCTACAAGCCGGGTTCCCCCGAATGGGCCCGCAACCTCGTGTGGAAGACGCTGTCCGGCATCGGGCGCGTCCAGATCGACATGCGCCTGACCGGCAACATCGACCGGCCCTCGATCTCGGTCTCATCGAACCTCGGACAGGCCGTCGCGACGAGCCTCAGGAACGAGCTCGGCGATCAGGTGGCAGCGGCCGAGGCGCGCGCGCGCCAGGAGGTCGACCGGCAAGTCCAGCCCCTGATCCAGCAGGCGCAGAGCCGCGTCGACGCGGTCCGGACGGGCATCGCGCGGCAGGTGGAGCAGCAGCGGCAGCAGGTCGATGATCTGAAGGCGCGCCTGGAGGCTCGGCTGCGGGCGCTGCCCGGAGGATAGACGGATCCAAACACCGGGCAGATCCTGCCCTGTTGAGACAGCAGACGTTGGATCGCGAACCGCCGCCGGGGGACGACGATGTCAGACACGTACTCGGTTGTTGCCTCCCGGACTCGTTTCCCCTTCCTCCTCCTGGCCGCCTTTGCCGCCGCAGGTTCCTCCGCCTGCGGCAGCGACGACGCTCCACCGCTGCCACGGGAGCCGTGGGTGGATCGGCCGGTTGCCGAGTGGCCCGACTTCGACCTGAGCAACGATGTGGTCTTCGCGGACACGTCGTACTCGTTCCTTGCCAACGCTTTCATCGTCGACACCGGGGCCGACACGGTGGGCGTGACCTGCAAGCACATCTTCATGGTGTTCCACAACCGGCAGGGAGCAACATCCATCTCCCTGGGCGATGACTTCCGGAGCTGGGCCTTCCGTTCCAGCCGGGACTCTACGCGGGTGGTACGGGCCCGGCGGCTCATCAACGCGGATCCCAACGAGCCCATCGGCGACTTCGAAGGGATCAAGGACCGCGACTGGCTGGTCTTCGAGCTGGACGGCTGGAGCGATGGGGTCTACCCGCTGAAGGCGCGGTACACGCCGCTGAAATCGGGTGAGACCGTCTACGCGGTAGGCCGAAGCCTGTCGGAGCGCCACGACCCGGATCCGGTGCCCAGTCCCCTGCAGGTCGTGCGCGTGTTCCCGGCCTACTACTACGTCCGGCCGCTCGACCTCGGCATCGACCCTGAGCACACCAGCGGCTCGCCCGTGATCGACGCGAACGGCTACCTGGTGGGGCTCGTGTCAGGGACCGTGGGGAAGCTTGCAGTGGTGGCGGGCGTGGAGTACCTGGGCTCCCAGTTCGACCGATACGGGGTGGCATATCGGCGATGAAGGCTCACCCCCCGGCGGTTGTGAAGCTCCGAAGGAAGCCAGGGTCGAGAAGCCGCTCGCGGACTGCACGGTCGCCACGTCTCACGCCCCGTACTCGAACACCTCCTCCACACCCAGACCGAACGCACGCGCGATGCCGAACGCCAGCGCGAGCGACGGTACGTACTTCTCCTGCTCCAGAGCGATGATGGTCTGACGCGTGCACCCCACGATGTCCGCCAGCTCCTGCTGCGTCATCTCGCCATGCTCGAATCGCAGCCGACGGACCTGGTTCCGGATCTCACCCTCGCCCATCGCCACCCAACCTCCCATCCACCACCAGCGTCGCCACGCCGTGCACCACGGAGGCCAAGATCACCACTCCGTACGCCAGGAACCACAGCCAGCCCACCGGGACCGAGCCCGCTTCACGATACCCCTCCCAAAGACCCACGCTAAGGGCGAACACCACCACCAGAACCACGATCAGCGTCGCCCGCGACGCCTGCGCCACTACCTGCGCATCCCGCTCGTCCGTCGCGACCTTCCCACCACGGGCACGGGTCGCCAAAATGGCGATCAGATACCCCACGTAACCAAACGCGATCGCGACCACCCCGCCCACGATCCTCGTCCGGTCATCCGCGTACCCCGACGGCCCACCCCACGCGAAGAACGCGATCGTGAAGCCGGCACCCGCCACGGCCCAGATCGCCACAGCCAGCCATGCCCGAACCCGCGTCTGACTCATGCCTCTCACGCCCGCCATGGGTCCCGCCTCCTCTCTCGCCGAAGGCCAACCCTACGGCATCAACGTAAGACATATCAGACATAATGTCAAACACTTCTTACATAGCCTCTCCCGACATCCTCGGGCACGAAAACCGGGGGCTGCCATCATGCGCCCGACCGGACGTCAGGCGCGTCTTCTGTCCGGTAGGCCAGCTGCCCGCCCTTGATCACGGCGACCACCCTATCCATGGTGGAGAGATCGGCCAGCGGGTCTCCGTCCACGATGATTATGTCCGCGAGTTTTCCGGGCTCCAGGGTGCCGATATCGTCTTGCTGTCCACACACGAAGGCCGCGTGCCGGGTGCCCGCCTCGATGACTTCCATCGGCGTCAGTCCAGCGGCATGCAGTAGCTCCATCTCGAGCAGAGGCATGCCCGCCTCGACATCCG
>JARRJS010000074.1:0-14830 GCA_037388885.1 Gemmatimonadota bacterium | reverse complement strand
TGACCAACGCTCCGTCCTTGTCCACCACCGCTATGCGCAGGTATCTTACGTGCGCATCGATGCCTACGTAGTACATGACTGGCCTCCTCGGCTGAGAGCCTGTGCCCAGGCCCCCCACCTAAACGGTGGGCATCTCAACCCTCGGGGGCCAGTCGCTTTTATAGGATCACCCGGGACAACCTGCCCCCCTTTTCCACCCCGCCACGAGGAGGAGCGAAACGCGGGTCAGGGAACGATCTGGAAGGGGTCCGGCAGGTCGCCGTCGGGGGGCGCGTCCTCTTCCAGGTAGTCGACGCGGGCGTACGGCGGGCCTGCGCGCAGGGCTTCCATGAAGCGGTGGACGGCGTCGGGGGCGCCGGCGAAGCGGACCTCCACGCTGCCGTCGACGGCGTTGCGGACGGTGCCGCGCACGCCGAGCTCCTGCGCCGTCTGGCGCGTCCACCAGCGGAAGCCGACGCCCTGGACCCGGCCCGTCAGGCGCACCGCGCGCTTCAGCTCATCGGCGCTCATTCTTCCTCTCCCGCGCGGATTTCCAGCGACCGCAGGCGGTTCACGAATGCCGCCAGCTCGAAGATCCGGAAGGCAGCCATCTCGCCCACCTCGTCGGGGTGCAGCACGTCCAGGCCGTGCTCGCGGACGGCCGCCGCGACGTGGGCCAGCGCGGCCGTCATGTCGCGCCGGCCGTCGATGGCGCGGCCGCGGGCCCAGACCAGCGCTTCCGCCATGGCGCGCGTTTGCGCCTGCTCCACGATCTGCTCCACGGCGTCCAGCTCGACCTCCTCCGTCCCGAACGAAACGCGGTCCTCGGAGCGCGTGCGGATCTTCACGCTGCGCCGGCCGCGGCTGGGGTCGATGGAAGCGGGCAGGGGCACCCGTCGGCGGACGGGGGACCAGGGGCCGCCTTCCCACCGGCGCTCCGCCGGCATCTCGTGCACGATCCGCTTCGCCTCGGCGGTGACGTCCTGCGGCACGTAGGCGCGCATGGTGAGGACCGTGTCCGCCACATCGAAATAATCGCCGGATCCGCCCACCACCAGGATGGTCGAGACGCCCCGGTCGTCCGCCAGCTGACGCGCCCGGTCGATGAACGGCGTGATGGGCTCCTCTTCCCGTGGCGTGAGGCGCTGTACGCGGGCATCCCGGATCATGAAATTGGTGGCAGACGTGTCCTCGTCCAGCAGCAGCGCCGTGGCTCCGACCTCCAGCGCCTCGACGATGGCCGCGGCCTGCGACGTGGACCCGCTGGCGTTCTCCGTGCGGAAGCAGCGCGTGTCCTGACCGCCCGGCAATGGGCCGATGAAGTTGCCGATGTCCACGCCCTCCACCCGACGGCCGTCCTCGGCGCGCACCTTCACGGCCGTGTCCACGGCGACCACGCGCTCACGGCCGTCGCCCGGGATGTGGTCGTACACGCCCGCCTGGATACCTCGAAGAAGCGTCGACTTGCCGTGATAGCCGCCACCGGCGATGAGCGTGACGCCCACCGGAACGCCCAGGCCCGCCACCGTCCCGGCGTGGGGCGCCTGCAGCGTGACACGCAGCGTTTCCGGGGCCTGGAACGCGACGACGTCGCCCTCCAGCGGCCGGTCGTCCACACCCGAACGACGCGGTAGCCGTGCACCGTCGGCGACGAACGCCACCAGGCCTCGCTCCGCCAGATGCCGGCGCAGGGCGTCCGCATCCTCCACGGTCTCCACGTGGCGGCGAAACGCCGCCGCGTCCAAGGCCTCGTAGCGGAGCGATGCCCGCACGGCGGCGGGCAGAATCTCCGTCAGCAACCGGGCCGCCGACCGGCCCAGGATACGGCGGCCGCGGGCGGGCAGGCCCGCGCGGAGTCGCGCCACGACCTGGCCGTCGGCGCCCACGCCCACGCTGGCCCGCTCGAGGACCTGCTGGCCGGGCCGCAGCACCCGGAGCTCGCCGCTGTGCCCCGACCCCGCGGTGCCGCGCGCGGCGTCGAGCCGGTCGAAGAGCGTACGATTGAAGAAGTCGCCCGCGGCGATGCGCCGGATGCGCGACTCCAGCGCCCAGACGGGCACTCCAGCGGTCGCGGCCGGCAACACCACCCGGACGCGACTGGGCGCCGCGTACGGGTCACCCTGCACGTGATCCACGTACAGCGTGAAGTCGCCTGCGTCGTACGCTGCCTCGATCTCCCGGTAGGCCTTGTAGCCCCGGTTGTCCAGGCGGCGGAGGTGCTCGCTGAGCTGCTGGATGGTCCGCATGTCGACGTGTTGAGAAAGGTGTTTTTGCGCGCTGGCGACGGCAATGGAAAGATGCAAGAGTGTGGCCGGCGCTGGCATGGCCAGGGGGCCGTGTCTGGAGGGATACAACGGCGAGTCCCGGGGCATTGGGGGCTGGCTGAGTGACGGGGCGACCCCACCCCACCTCGCCGGGGAGATCTTTTTCGCAACGCCCCCGCCCCACCAGGGAGACAGGGAGACGGGGAGCGTCGGCCACGCCGGTAACCGGCGCGTGCAGGCTTCGGGACGGACGACCGTTCGGCAGGGCGCGTCGATCGAGAAGGGGCCCCATTTGGCAAGGCCACGTGGCTCCAGCGCCAGCGCCGGGGTGTTTAACGTGAAACATGACGGCGGCCCCGCACTGAAAGCGGCCCGAGCGTTTCACTTGAAACACCCCAATGCCCTCGCCTCCCGCCGGGTTCCTTTTCTCGCCCTCGCCCTCTCTCCCCCTCGGGCCGGGGTGGAGATGGGTGGTGGAAGTCACCCCCGTCTCCCACTCTCCCCGTCGGGGCGGAGACGGGAGGGGAGGGTCTCCCCGTCAGCTTCCAGGCAGATGAGCCCGGCTTACCCCTCGAAGCGACCAGGCAGAAGAACCCGGCTCAGAACTTCTTGAGCATGGCCTGTACGCTGACGGTGTCGGTACCGGAGAACAGGCCCGTCAGCGCGAAGTGTTTCCGGAAGGAGAGCCGGAGCAGGGGTGAGTTCAGCTGGTAATCCACGGTGTCGACGCCGTCTGTGCCGGACAGGATGAGGAGCGAGCCGGTGGACGTGAACGAGCCGTTGTCCTGGTATGGATCTACCACGCCGGGCGCGGACAGCTGCATCTGGTAGCTCCCATTGGACTGGAGGTCCAGCTCGAAGCGGGCGCTGAACTGGTTGGTGAGGTTCAGCGTGTCGGCGGGGTTACTGACCGAGCGAACCGTGAACCAGCAGTCCCAGAGACAGCGGGGGTCGGCTTCATAGTTGGCCACAAGCGGGTCGGTGGGGCCGGTGGTGTCGTGGCTGCACGCGGCGAGGGACAGCAGGGCGGCGGGCAGCAGGACAAGGGGCAGCAGGATACGAAGTCGCATTAGGCCTCGGTGGTAAACGGTTCAGAGCATTGTGGTGCGGCGGAGGCGTCCGGTCAAGGCAATTGGCACGGGCGCGGCGCGGGCCTGCGAAGCCGTTGTGCGCGTCACGGCGAGACGTTTCGGGGCTCCTTCGGTACGCTTTCCCGTTCCGCGCATACGGCATATATTTCCACGCTGATTTGCGACTCACCCGCAAACCTGGGGGCGCATGTCCCGCGTCATTGCCATCGCCAATCAGAAGGGCGGAGTCGGTAAGACGACGACCGCCATCAATCTAGGGGCCTGTCTTGCCGTTGCGGAGCGGAAAACGCTCATCATCGACATCGATCCGCAGGGCAACGCGACCAGCGGTCTGGGCATCGAGCGCGGCAAGATCGAGCGTTCGATCTACGACGTGCTGGTCGACGGAGCCATGGTCCGCGATATCGCGCACGAGCAGGTGCACTTCCCCTACCTCAACGTCGCGCCGTCCACGCGGGACCTGGTGGGTGCCGAAGTGGAGCTGGTGAACCGGGAGGGGCGGGAGCTCGTATTGCGGGAAGCGTTGTCTGCGCTGCGCGACGAGTACGAGTTCATCCTGATCGACACGCCGCCGTCCCTGGGGTTGCTGACGTTGAACACGCTGGCGGCGGCGGACGCGGTGCTGATCCCGATTCAGTGCGAGTTCTACGCGCTGGAAGGGCTGTCGCAGTTGCTGAACACGGTGCGTCTCGTTCAGCGTAACCTCAACTCCGCCTTACAGATAGACGGTGTCCTGCTGACCATGTTCGATCAGCGGTTGAACCTGTCACGCCAGGTGGCAGAGGAGGCGAAGGAATACTTCGGCGACCGGGTGTACGAGACGGTGATCCCGCGCAATGTGCGACTGGCCGAGGCGCCCAGCTTCGGGAAGCCGATCGTGCTGTATGACATTCTGTCGTCGGGTGCGCAGAGCTATCTGGCGCTGGCGCGGGAAGTAATGGCGCGCAAGGATCGGGGGACGGGCCCGGGTGATGGGCGGTCTGCGGCTCCGGTCGTGAAGTCGTGATGGCGAAGCATGACCGGCTGGGCAAGGGTCTGGGTGCGCTCCTCGGGGAGTATCTCGGGGAGCAGGGGAAGGAGGCGACGGCGCGATCGGTGCCGGTGGCGGCGATCCGGGCGAACCCGTTCCAGCCGCGGCGGGAGTTCGACGAGGACGAGCTGAAGGAGTTGGCCGAGTCGATCCGCGAGAACGGCTTGTTGCAGCCCATCGTCGTTCGGCCGCTGGGCAACCGGGAGGGTGCGGGGACGTGGGAGCTGGTGGTGGGGGAGCGTCGCTGGCGGGCGGTGACGCTGCTGGGCTGGAACCAGGTGCCCGCGTTGGTCCGGCGGGTGGACGACCGGACGCTGCTGGTGCTGGCACTGGTGGAGAACCTGCAGCGGGCGGGACTGTCGGATCTGGAGGAGGCGGCGGGGTTCCGGGAGCTGTCGGAGGAATTCGGGCTGACGCAGCAGGAGATCGCGGAAGCGGTCGGCCGGGACCGGTCGACGGTGGCCAATGCGTTGCGTCTGCTGCAGTTGCCGGCGAGCGTGCGACGCTACCTGGAGGACGGCCGGCTGACGGCGGGACATGCGCGGGCGCTGCTGGGCGTGACGGGTGAGCGGCGCCGCGCGGAGCTGGCGCGGCAGGCGGTGGAGGAAGGGTGGACGGTGCGGGAGGTCGAAGAGCGGGTGCGGCGGTCCCGGTCGGGTGGACGCACCCGCAAGCCCAAGCTGAAGCCGGACCGGGATCCGGCGGAGCGAGAGCTGGAGGCGGCGCTGCAGCGCGCGCTGGGCACACAGGTCCGGATCCGGCGATTGAGGAACGACCGGGGCCGGATCGAGATCCCGTTCTACGGCGTGGAGGACTTCGAGCGCGTGTTCGAGCTACTCGCGGGCAGGTCGGCGCTGGAAGTGGCGTCGTGAGGGGCGAATCGAAGCACGCGAACGCAGCGAGGGGCGAAGATCGATGAGCAAGGAGAAGGACGAACGGCACCTGTCGCTCATCATCGTGCCCCATGGGGACCTGGAGACGCGCAGGTACGACGTCTCCTACCCGAAGCTCAAGGTGTTACTGGGCGCCGCTGCCCTGTTGCTCGTGGTCTTCGTCGTGATGGTGTCCTCCTGGTGGTACGTCGCGGCCCAGGCGGCGCGCGTGCCGGGCCTCGAGCACGACATCGCGCGCTTGGAGAAGGAGCGCGCCAAGGTCACCGAGCTCGCCCAGACCCTGGCCCAGGTGGAAGCCCAGTACCAGCGGGTGCGGCAGGCGCTCGGCGTGGACGCGCAGCCCGGAGCGGACAAGATCCAGCTTCCGCCTCTGCCCGGTGATGCACCGCCGGAGCCCGACGGCTCGGACAGCACCAGACCCTCGGCCTGGCCGCTGACCCGCGCCGGGCTCATCACGCGCGAGCTCGTCGGGTCCGACGCGTCCATGCACCCGGGGCTGGATATCGCGGTGCCCACGGACAGCTACATTCGCGCCGCCGGCAGCGGGGTGGTGAAGGAGGCCGGCACCGACGACATTTACGGGCGCTACGTGCTCATCGACCACGGCCACGGGCTGGAGTCGCTTTATGGGCACGCATCACGCATTTTCGTGAAGCCGGGCGAGCATGTCGAGCGGCTAGAGGTGATTGCCCTCAGCGGATCCACCGGCCGGTCCACGGGACCGCACCTCCATTTCGAGATCCGTAACAACGGCGAGGCTGTGGATCCCCTCGCCTTCGTCCACAGGCCCTGAAGTCGAAGCACACGGCCTTGATGTCACGCGGGAAAACGGGTGGTAAGCTAATGGCGAAAGAGAACGAGGCACTCCAGCCTGGACGAGAAGGCGTCATCTCCATCATCGGTCCCGGCATGCGCGTCGTCGGCGACTGCGAATCGGAAGGCACGCTCCGCATCGAAGGGAAGGTCGAAGGAAGCGTGCGAGCCGGCAAAGCCGTCGTCGTCGGCAAGGACGGCATCGTGGACGGCGACATCTACACCCAGGATGCGGTCGTTGGCGGCCACGTCACCGGTTCCATTTCGGCGGAAAGCCGACTTGAGCTCCAGGCGACGTGCTCCGTTGAAGGCGAAATCCGCGCACGGCGCATCAAGCTCGAGGAAGGCGGGAAGGTGAACGGCAACGTGTCCATCGGCGAGGGCAAGGTGGACATGTCCGGTCGGCGTTCCGCCATCCACCAGAGCACGCCGGTCACGGAAGAGAAGCAAGAAAAAGGCGAGACCGGACCGTCCAATGCCGCTGCCGGAGGCACGTGATAGCCGGAGCGAATTTCCCCAATTTTCCCCTCACCGAATAGGGTCCGAACCCCGCCCGTAGGGCGCGCCGTGGCGGGCATCCCGTCCGGGGCCAGGAACCATCGGACGGGCGGGTTGCCGGCCCAATCCCGATGTTTCCACCGTGTTTGTCCACAATTGGCGTCAATCCTGTAACTCATTGTTGCAGCAATGCTTAGCACATGTGCCGTGAGTGTTCACATCGGGTTGTGGATAAGTGGGGGTGGGTTTTCAACATCCGTAACGGAATCGTGACCGGGGGCCGGAGAGGCGGCTGATGCGACTCGATGAGCTGGTGGCGTATCTGGATGAATACCTGGCGGTCGCGGACGTTCCGGACTACGCGGGCGCGTTGAACGGGCTGCAGGTGGCGAACGAGGGGGAGGTGACGCGCATGGCGGTGGCCGTGGATGCGAGCGAGGCGACGGTGGCGGCCGCCGTGGACGCCGATTGTGATCTGCTGCTGGTGCACCACGGTTTGTTCTGGGACGGGAACCGGCCGGTGACGGGTCGGCGGTATCGGCGGTTGAAGCCGCTGCTGGACGGGGGGGTGGCGGTCTATTCGGCCCATCTGCCGTTGGACGTGCACGACGAGGTGGGCAACAACGCGGTTCTGGCGCGGGAGCTCGGGGTGGAGGTGCTGGGCCGGTTCGGCGTGTTCGAGGGGTTTGAGATCGGCGTGTGGGGTCGACTGGAGGAGACGCGAGCGGGATTGAAGGACCGGCTGAAAGCGCTGCTGGGTGGAGCGGTGAAGCTGTTGCCTGGCGGTCCCGAGCGGTTGGAGCGTGTTGGCGTGTTGACGGGTGGTGGTGGAGGCGAGATCGGTGCGGCGATCGACGCCGGTCTGGATGCGTATGTGACGGGGGAAGGCTCACATCACACGTACTTCGACGCGATGGAGGGTGGCATCAACGTCTACTACGGCGGGCACTATGCGACGGAGGTCTGGGGCGTGCGTGCGCTGGCGGCGCACCTGGAGTCGCGGTTCGATCTGCCGTGGCAGTTCATCGACCGGCCGACCGGCCTGTAGCCACGCAACCGCCCCGTCGCGCCCGGTGCGTGCGGGTTCCGGGTCCCGGCACCGGGTTTCACCGGAACGACGCGCCGGCCGGCTGTCCACCGGCGAGCCAGTGCGGCGGGGCGGCGGCGTTGGCGACGTCGAGCGTGGTGAGGAAGAGGAAGCGAGCAAGCTGCGCGGCGCCGGCAAAGGACAGGCCCGGCCGGTACTCATCGGAGGGTTTGTGGTAGTGGAGGCGAGCGATGTCGGCCAAGCGGTCGCCGGCGGTCCCGGCGTTCCGGAAGGCGGACCCGTGCTCGACCTGTATGGCGGGCACGCCGGCCAGGGCGAAGGGGAACATGTCGGATCGGAAGAAATAGCCCTTGTCGGTAGCGCGGTCCGGCAGGACCTGGATGCCCTGCTGTGCGCCGCGGTCGTGCACGACGGCGCCCAGGGTGGACCGTTCAGCGCCGAGCGCCACCATGTCGTGCGTCTCGCCCCACAAGCTGGCGCCGTCGATGTTGAAGTCGGCCACCGTGGAATCGAGGGGGACGACGGGGTGCTGGACGTAGTAGCGGGCGCCCAGAAGCCCGGCCTCCTCGGCGGCGGTGGCGATGAAGAGGACGGAGCGGTCGGGTTGCGGGTCGGACCTCGCGAGGGCGCGGGCCAGCTCGAGGAGCACGCTGACGCCGGACGCGTTGTCGTAGGCTCCGTTGTAGATGGAGTCCCCGTCGACGGGCATGCCGATGCCGAGGTGGTCGTAGTGTGCCGTGACGACGACGGCTTCGCCCGCGTGTGTCCCGTGGCCCGGCAGCCATGCAATGACGTTGGCGGTGTTGAAGTGGCGCAGCCGGCTGTCCAGGGACGCGCGGACGGTCAAACCGGTGCTCGCCGGCCGGAAGTCCCGGCGTGCGGCGCGCACGTAGAGCTCGTCCAGGCTGAGGCCGGCCGACGACAGGATCTGCTGGGCGAACCCGTAGCTGATCCACCCTTCCAGCGCGAGCCGTGACTGGCTGGTGCCCGCGGGAAAGAAACGCTCGCCGGACCATGAGCTCTGCACGACGTCCCAGCCGTAGCCTGCGCCGAGCTCGGTGTGGATGAGCAGCGCGCCCGCCGCGCCCTTCCGCGCAGCTTCCTCCAGCTTGTAGGTCCAGCGCCCGTAGTACGTCAGGGCGTGGCCCTGGAACAGGTTCGGCCGGTCGGGCGGCGTCGGCGGATCGCCCACCAGGATGAGCACGACCTTCCCCTTGACGTCCCGGTCCTTGTAGTCGTCCCAGTTGTACTCGGGGGCCTGGATCCCGTACCCGACGAAGACGAGCTCGGTGGCCAGGCGGAGGTGAGGCTGCCCGTTCCCGGCCCAGACGACGGCGTCCTGGAGGTAGCGGGCCTCATCCCGGTGCTCCCTGGTCTCGAACACCAGATTGAAGGAGTCGGTGCGCACGCCCTGGAGCGGTACGGGCTGGAAGTACGTGCTGTCGGCGAGTGCGGGCCGGAGCCCGGCACGGATGAACTCGCTGGCGATGTAGTGCGCGGCGATGCGGCCGCCACGGCTACCGGGTGCCCGTCCCGCCAGCTCGTCGCTCGCCAGGAAGGCCACATGTGCGCGCAGGGCGCGCTCGGTGATGCTCGCCAGGCCCGGGTTCGAAGCCTGGGGGGCGAAGCCGAGCGGAAGGAGTGCGCCGGCGAGCGCCAGCGCCTTCAGGGTACGCCGCATTACGAGCTCGTGCAGCGAGAAGAGGATGATGACCCGGTTTGGTCGCCTCGTCGTAAGCCCGGGTTGTGCGCAAGAGTGAACTGGAAATTTAGAGTCGGCCCGCCGATGGGTGCAACCCGCGCCAACCGGACTGGCGTGCGTCGCGCGGCATCTGTATTCTGCAAACCGCTGTCCCGAAAAAGCCACGACGCCACGGCGCTACAACGCACCGTCCGCGTCCATTCCGCACTCCCTTGGGCAAGGTAGGGGAGCATGATCCTGTCCCGAACCCGCACCCGCGCGTTCCTTTACGTTCTGCCGCTTGCGCTGTTCCTGACCCTGATGAGCTCGGCCACGTTGTCGGCCCAGGGTGCCGTTCCGCGGCCGCAGGACGTGTTCGGCTTCAAGGCCGGCGCCGACTACAAGCTCGCTTCCGACTCCCAGATCGTGGAGTACTTCCACCGCCTGGCTGCCGCGTCCGACCGCGTGAAGGTGGTGGACATCGGTCGCTCGGTGCTGGGCCGACCACTGATCCTGGCGTTCATCTCGAGCACCGCCAACATCCGGCGCCTCGACCACTGGCGCGAGGTGAACGAGCGGTTGGCCCTGGCGCGCAACCTGACGGACGACCAGGCGCATCAGCTGGCGAGTGAAGGCAAGGCCATCGTCTGGATCGATGGCGGCTTGCACGCCAGCGAGGTGGCGGGCGCGCAGCAATCGCCCCTGCTGGCCTACCGGGTAGCGACGGAAGAGACGCCCGAGATGCGGGAGATCCGGGACAACGTGATCCTGCTGCTCATGCCCGTGCTGAACCCGGACGGGCTGGACATCGTCAAGAGCTGGTACGACCGGACGCTCAACACGCCCTACCAGGACACCCGGCCGCCGGTCCTGTGGCACTTCTACGCGGGCCACGACAACAACCGCGACTGGTACATGATGAACCTGCCGGAGACGCGGGCCGTGGCGAAGGTGCTGTATCAGGAGTGGTTCCCGCAGATCGTGTACAACCAGCACCAGACAGCGCCGTTCCCGGCTCGCATCTTCATCCCACCGTTCGCCGACCCGGTGAACCCGAACATCCCGCCGATGGTGACCCGTGGCGTGAACCAGGTGGGCATCGCCATGGGCGAGCGGCTCACGGAGAAGAACATGCCCGGCGCCGTTTCCCGCGTGAGCTTCGACATGTGGTGGAACGGCGGCATGCGTACGGCGCCCTACTTCCACAACATGGTGGGCATCCTGACAGAGACGGCGCACGCCACGGCGACGCCCATCAACTACGACCCGAAATCGTTCCCGGAGTTCTTCCGCGGCACGACGGTGCGCACGATGGACCCCAGCGTGTTCTATCCGGATCCGTGGAAGGGCGGCATGTTCCACCTCCGGGACGCGGTGGACTACATGGTGGAGGCCGGCCTGGCGACGCTCAAGATCGCCGCGAAGCTGAAGGACGACTGGCTCTACAACGCGTACGCCATGGCCCGGGACGCGGTGAAGGCCGGCACGGCGGGTGGCCCGTTCGCCTATGTGATCCGCGCGGACCAGCGCAACGAGCGTGAGGCGGTCAATCTCGTGAACACGCTGCGCCGCAACGGCCTCGAAGTGCAGCGTGCCACGCGCTCGTTCCAGGCTGGCGGCAAGCAGTACGCGGCGGGCGCGTATGTCGTGCCGGCGGCGCAGCCGTTCCGGGCCGACGTCGTGGACCTGATGGACAAGCAGGTCTACCCCGACATGCGGCAGTACCCCGGCGGTCCGCCGGATCCTCCGTACGACATGACCGGCTGGACGCTGCCGATCCAGATGGACATCGCCGTGGACCGCATCGATGAGCCGTTCCAGGCGCGCGGGCTCCAGGCGGTGGCGGACACGGCGTCGGTGATGCCGGGCACGGTGCAGGGCAGCGCGGCCTACGGTTGGGCGCTGTCCCACGCGTCGAACGCGTCGGCCATCGCGGTGAACCGGCTGCTCAAGGCGGGCGACGCGGTGGCCTGGGCGGGCGGCGCGTTCCAGGCGGACGGCCAGCAGCTCGCGGTGGGCGACATCGTGGTGCGGGCCGCCTCGGGCACGGCCGACCGCGTCCGGTCGCTGGCCCGCGACCTGGGCGTCGACTTCGTCGGCCTCGCCGATGCGCCGGACGTCACGCTGCGCACGCTCAAGCAGCCGCGCATCGGCATCTACAAGTCGTGGCGCGGCAACATGGACGAGGGTTGGACCCGCTGGATGATGGACCAGTACGAATTCCCGTACGACACGCTGCACGACGACCAGATCCGGCACGCGGACCTGTCGCAGTACGACGTCATCATCCTGCCGGACGACCGCACGCAGTCCATTCTGCACGGCAACGCGCCGGGCACCATGCCCGAAGAGTACACGGGCGGGATGGGCCTGGACGGGGCCGCGGCGCTGCAGCGCTTCGTGGAGCAGGGCGGCCTGGTCCTGGCGTTGGGCGGCGCCTCCGATTTCGCCATCCAGCAATTCGGCCTGCCCGTACGCGACGCTACCGAAGGGCTATCGCCGCAGCAGTTGTACGTGCCCGGCACCCTGGTAGGCATCACGACGGACCCGACGGAGCCCATCGCGTACGGCATGCCGGAGCACGCGGCCGCGTTCTTCGTGCGCAGCCACGCGTTCAGCGTGCAGCGTGTGCGCAACGACAGCGCCGCGGACGTGCCGAAGACGGACGTCGTCGTGCGCTACGCGCGGCAGGATCTGCTGAAGAGCGGCTGGGCCCTGGGCGGCCAGCGCTACCTGGCCGGCCGGCCGGCGGTCGTACGCGTGCACGTGGGCAAGGGCGACGTCGTGCTGGTCGGGTTCCGGGCCCAGTTCCGCGGCCAGCCCAGGGGCACGTTCAAGCTGCTGTTCAACGCGTTGCAGGGCGCCAGCCTGGACGAGCTGCCCATGGCCGCCGGAACAGAGGCGAGGCAAAGAGGGGGATCGAGGCGCTGAACCGCAACGAGGAGACAGGACCGTGATCCGACGACGGATGTTCCGGGCGGGCGCGCTGTTGACGGCCTTCGCGGCCGGCGCCTGCGCATCGAGCCAGGCGGTGCAGTCAGCCAGCCCCGCGGCGCAGGCGACACAGGCGGCACAGGCCCAGGCGGCTCAAGCCCAGGCCCAAGCCCAAGCGGCGGTTGCGCCCGCGGCGAACGTGATTCCGGCCGAGACGCTGCCGACCCCCGAGTCGTACCTGGGCTTCAAGGTCGGCGCCGACCGGCACCTGGCGGACTGGAACCAGGTGCTCGGCTACCTGACGGAGCTGGCGCAGGCGAGTCCGCGGGTGAAGATGGACACGCTGGGCCAGACGACGCTGGGCCGCCCGTTCGTCATGCTCACCATCTCGAGCGAGGCGAACATGCGCCGGCTCGAGCACTACCGTGAGATCAACGGGAAGCTGGCGGACCCGCGCAGGATCACGTCGCCGGCGGAAGCGGAGCAGCTGATCCACGAGGGCAAGACCGTCGTGCTCATCACGGCGACGATCCACTCCACGGAGGTGGGCGGCACGCAGATGACCATGGCGCTGGCCCACCAGCTGGCCTGCGCGCCGACGGCGACCGAGAAGCAGATCCTGGACAACGTCATCCTGCTGCTGATCCCATCGTTGAACCCGGACGGCCAGGACATGGTGGTGCACTGGTACGACGGCACGCTGGGCAAGCCGTGGGAGGGCACCTCGCCGCCGTTCCTGTACCACTACTACACGGGCCACGACAACAACCGCGACTGGTACTACTTCTCGCAGAAGGAGACCCAGCTCACGGTGAAGTACGCGCACAACGCGTGGCACCCGCAGATCGTGCACGACATCCACCAGCAGGGCTCCTACGCGTCGCGCTTCTTCATCCCGCCGTGGATCGATCCGGTGGAGCCCAACGTGGATCCGCTGATCATCGAAGAGGCGAACGACCTGGGCACGTACATGGCCTGGCGCATGGGCATCCAGGGCAAGAAGGGGATCGTGGTGAACGCCACGTACGACGCGTGGACGCCGGCCCGTGCGTATCAGCACTACCACGCCGGCGTGCGCATCCTCACCGAGACGGCCTCGGCGCGGCTGGCCACGCCCATCACCGTGCGCTGGGACCAGTTGCGGCCCGGGCGCAACTTCGACTCGCGAGTCGCCAGCTGGAACTTCATGGAGCCGTGGCCGGGCGGCGAGTGGCACCTGTCGAACATCGTGGACTACATGCAGTCCGGCGCCATGGCGCTGCTGACCCACGCCGCGGAGAACCGGGAAGCCTGGCTGCACTCGTTCCTGCGCATCGGCCAGCGCGCCGTGGGCGGCTGGGACCGCTGGCCGGCGGCGTGGGTCATCCCGCCGGACCAGGCCAACCACCTGGGCCAGCAGGAGCTGCAGCGGGTGATGGTGCAGGCCGACGTGGAAGTGCGCCGCGCGGAGCAGCCGTTCCGCGCCCAGGTGCGACTTCCCGACAGCACCACGGTGACGCGCGACTTCCCGGCCGGCTCATGGGTGATCCCCATGAAGCAGCCTTACGCCGGCTTCGCGCAGGCGATGCTGGAGCGACAGCATTACCCGGACCTGCGCGAGTACCCCGGCGGGCCGCCCAAGCGGCCGTACGACGTGACCGCCCAGACGCTGCCCCTGATGCTGGGCGTGGACGCGTTCCAGGCCACCAGCATCGACGGCGGCCTGTCGGCGCTGAGCCTGTCGGCGCCCATGACCGACGCCGACCTGATGACGAAGCGCAGCGCGCCGGACATGACGGCACCGCTCACGCGCGCGGGCGCGCCACGTGTAGCGGTCTACCAGAGCTACAGCCCGTCCATGGACGAAGGCTGGACCCGCTGGGTCTTCGACCAGCTCGATGTGCCGTACACGACGGTCCACGACGCCGACATCCGCGCCGGCTACCTGCTGGACCGGTTCGACGCGCTGCTGCTGCCGGAGCAGTCCGCCGAGCGCATCATCCAGGGCCGGGACAGCGGCAGCATAGACCCCAAGTACGTCGGCGGCATCGGCCAGGAAGGTGTGCAGGCGATCCGCGACTTCGTGCGCGGCGGCGGCACCCTGGTCACTCTGAACGAGGCCGGCGACCTGGCCATCCAGGCGCTGGACCTGCCGGTGAAGTACCGGCTGGACGGCCTGAAACCCCAGGACTACTACATCCCCGGCTCCTTCCTGCGCCTGGACGTGGACACGTCGCAGCCCGAAGCCGCCGGCATGCCCCAGAAGAGCATCGCGTGGGTGGAGCGCGGTTCCATGGCCTTCGACGTCACCGACACGTCCGTCAAGGTGATCGCCCGCTACGGCCAGGGCACTCCCCTGCTCAGCGGCTGGGCCCTCGGCCAGGCCCACATTGCCGGCCAGCCCGCCCTGGTGGAGGTGCCCGTCGGCAAGGGCCGCGCGGTGCTCTTCGGGTTCCGGCCCCAGTACAGAGCGCAGACTGTTGCAACATATCGGTTGCTCTTTAATGCGCTTGCGGCGGGCGCAATGCCTGGGAGCTGAATGGCTGAAGGGGAGACTTGAGGGGCTGGAGTTGTGGAGCGCCCCGGTTGGAGGACGGCCTTGAGGCCTGGGCGCTGAACA
>JARRJS010000073.1:0-27489 GCA_037388885.1 Gemmatimonadota bacterium | reverse complement strand
GCACGACATCGGCAAGAACCTGGTGGGCACGATCCTGAGCAACAACGGCTACACGGTCCACGACCTGGGCAAGCAGGTGCCGGTGAACGACATCATCGACAAGGCGCTGGAGGTGAAGGCGGACGCCATCGGGCTGTCGGCGCTGCTGGTGTCCACGTCGAAGCAGATGCCGCTGGCGGTGCAGGAGCTGCACCATCGTGGGCTGACGTTCTCCGTGCTGTGCGGCGGCGCGGCCATCAACCCGTCGTTCGTGCGCTCGGCGGCGGCGCTGGACGGCGACGGCTCGCTCTACGCGAGCGGTGTGTGGTACTGCAAGGACGCGTTCGACGGCCTGGCGGTGGTGGAGGCGCTCAAGGGCCCGGACCGGGAGTCGTTCGTGAGCGCGCGGCTGGACGAGATCCGGGACCGTACGGCAAGACGAGCGGCGCTGGCGGAGCAGGCGGCAAAGGCGCGGCCGGCGGGCGCCGGCAGCCCGTCGCGCGACGTCGTCGTCCCCACGCCGTCGTTCCTGGGCGTGAAGGTGCTGGACCGGCTACCCCTGGAGGAGCTGTACCCCCTCATGGACCTGAACACGCTCTACCGGCTGCACTGGGGCGCGAAGAACGCCAAGGGCGAGCAGTGGGAGCGGCTGGTCCACGACGAGTTCGAGCCACGCCTGAAACGCTATCGCCAGGAAGCGCTGGCGGGCGGAAAGCTTCGCGTGCGTGGCGCCTACGGCCTGTTCCCCGCCGGAGCCGACGGGAATGCCGTCGTCGTGTACGACCCCGATGACCCCGCGCGCGAGCTGGCGCGCTTCGACGTCCCGCGGCAGAGGGACCGGGACCGGCTCTGCCTGGCCGACTACTTCGCGCCGGTGGGCAACGGCCCGACCGCCGATGGCACAGCAGGCGGCGGCCGCGCCGGCTCAGCAGCCGCGCGGGGTTCGGCGCCGGATGTCGTCGGCCTGCAGATCGTGACCATCGGCGACGAGCTGCTGGCGGAGTCCGACGGCATGATGAAGGGCGGCGAGTACGGCGAAGGCTACTACCTGCACGGCTTCGGCGTGCGCCTCGCCGAAGCGGCCGCCGAGCTGGTGCACCGCCACGTGCGGCAGGACCTGGGCATTCCCGACGACCGCGGCCTCCGCTACTCCTGGGGGTACGGCGCCTGCCCGGACCCGCGCCAGCACCGGATCCTGTTCCAGATGCTGCCCGCGCGCGAGCGCCTGGGCATGGACGTGACCGAGGCCGGCGCGCTGGTGCCGGAGCTGAGCACGGCGGCGATTGTCGTGCATCATCCGGAGGCGAGGTACTTCTCGGCGGACTAGGTGGGCAGAGCGCTTGAAAGGACGAAATCGAGTTCGAGTTCGAATTCGAATTCGATTGGGCCCGCCGGGGATGCCGGGGTGAGCAGGATTGGCGGTGGCTGGTTGGTTGCCGGCGGGATCGTTTGATAGGGCGAGGTCGTGGCGGATGGGCTGTGACGCGATTTGCCATTCCGGCGCCCCGATCGATGTGGCATGTCGATGATCGAACTTCGACGGGGGACGCGACATGCCGGGTGTGCGGTTCGGGTTCAAGCGCCTGGACGTGTACCAGGCGGCGCTGGTGTTCTGGCACTGGGCGCTCAAGGTGGCGACGCGGGTCCCCAGGAACCGGTTCTTCGTGACCGACCAGTTCCTGCGCGCGGCGTTGTCCATCGGCCTGAACATCGCGGAGAGCGCGGGCAACAAGACGCCCGGCGAGGCCGCGAACCACTGCCGCCATGCCAGCGGCTCGACGACGGAATGCGCTGCACTGCTGGACTCGCTGCTGGCGATGAAGGTGATCAGTGAGACGGAGTACAACGAACAGGAAGACCGCCTGGCGCGGATCGCGGCGATGCTCACGAAGCTGATGCAAAGGCATCAGCGGCGGAGCCGGAATCGGACGACCTAGAACTGCCGAGTTCGAGTTCGAATTCGAGTTCGATGGGACCCGAACGGGTCCCCGGGCTGAGCCGCGCGGCCGGCCCCGGTGGAGTGCCCGGTCCGGATTCGCCGGGTACGGCGAGGACCGTTCTAGAGCAAAGAAAGTGGCGAAACGAGAGGAACCCGGATTACCCGAAATGAACGCAGCTTCTCCCCGGAACGTGCCCTACGCCCGGAACGCGGCTCCGCCGCGCTCGAACTCGAACTCGAATTCGAATTCGAACTCGGAAGGAGGCGGACGACATGCCTAGTGCTCTGTCCTTTTCGGACCTCCTGAACGCTCCTCGGCCGATCGTCTTCGACGGCGGCATGGGCACCATGCTCTACAGCAAGGGCGTGTTCATCAACCGTTCGTTCGACGAAGTGAACCTGAAGGACCCGGGGATCGTGCGGGAGGTGCACCGGGCGTACGTGAGCGCGGGTGCGGAGCTCATCGAGACGAACAGCTTCACGGCGAACCCGGTGAAGCTGGCGGAGTACGGGCTGGAGGGCTCGACGTTCGAGATCAACGCGCGGGCAGCGCAGATCGCGCGGGAGGCGGCGAACGGTCGCGCGCTGGTGGGCGGGTCCGTGGGGCCGCTGGGGATCCGCATCGAGCCGTACGGACCCACGTCGCTGGAGGAGGCGCGCTCGTTCTACAAGCTGCAGGCGGAGGGGCTGGCCGACGGCGGCGTCGATTTCTTCATCCTGGAGACGTTCTCGGACCTGGAAGAGATCCACCAGGCGCTGCTGGCGGTGCGTGAGGTGTGCGACCTTCCCATCGTGGCGCAGATGACCATCCAGCAGGACGGCGCGACGGCGTTCGGCACCACCCCGGAGCAATGCGCTCGCCGGCTCGAGCAAGGGGGCGCGGACGTCGTGGGGCTGAACTGCTCGGTGGGGCCGGTGGGCATCCTGAGCGCGCTGGAGAAGATGGCCAAGGGCACGACCCGAAAGCTGTCGGCGCAGCCCAACGCCGGGCTGCCGCGGGAGGTGAGCGGTCGCAAGCTCTACATGGCCTCACCGGAGTACATGGCCAAGTACGCCGAGCTGTTGATCAAGGCGGGCGCCAAGTTCGTGGGCGGCTGTTGCGGCACGACGCCGGAACACATCCGCCGGATCGCCGACGCCGTGCGTGCGCTGTCGCCGGGCCGCACGCGCACGCGGATCCAGGTCGACGCGATCCCGACCGACGACGTCGCCGTAGAGCCGGCGGCCCTGCCGCAGCGCTCGCGCTTCGGGGCGAAGCTGGCGGCGGGCGAGGTTCTGACGAGCGTAGAGATCGTGCCGCCACGGGGTATCAACCCGGCGGCGATGCTGGCGGGCGTGCGCATGCTGCGCAACGCGGGTGTGGACGCCGTGAACGTGCCCGACGGCCCGCGGGCGCAGATGCGCATGGGCGTGCTGGCCACGTCGGCGCTGGTGGAGCAGGTGGCGGGCATCGAGGCCGTCGTGCACTACACCTGCCGCGACCGCAACCTGCTGGGCATGCTGTCCGACCTGCTGGGCGCCCACGCCCTGGGGCTGCGCAACCTGCTGCTGATCACGGGCGACCCGCCCAAGATGGGCCCGTACCCCGACGCCACCGCCGTCTTCGACGTGGACGCCATCGGCCTGGTCAACATGGTCAACCGACTGAACCACGGCATGGACCCGGGCGGCAACCCCATCGGTGAGGCGACGTCGTTCACCATCGGCGTCGGGCTGAACCCGGGTGCAGTGGACCCGGAATACGAGCTGAACCGCTTCTACTGGAAGGTGGAGGCGGGCGCCGAGTACGCCATCACCCAGCCCGTCTTCGATGCGGACCAGCTGCTGGACACCATCGAGGAGCTGAAGAAGCGGGACATCTGGGTGCCGATCATGGCCGGCATCTGGCCGCTCGTCTCGGTGCGCAACGCGGAGTTCCTGGCCAACGAGGTGCCCGGCATCCAGGTGCCCGACGACGTCCTCGCCCGCATGCGTCGCGCCGGCGACCGCGGCAAGGAGTTCGCCCTCGAGGAGGGCATTGCCATCGCGCGCGAGATGTTCGAGCGCGTGCGCGCTGACGTGCAGGGCCTCCAGGTCAGTGCGCCGTTCGGCAAGGTCGCGTTCGCGTTGCGGGTCTTCGAGGGCATCGACGGCATCCAGGCCGGGGTGCCCGAGGTCGACGTCGACGCCGCGGACGGGCTTGGATTCGTCCCGCCATTTGCCAGGTAGCGGGGGCAGAGAGGCAGCAGGGCGCAGACCGCCGGGGCGGTCTGCTGCAGGTAGCAGGTCCGGGTTTCCGGTTCTGACAGCTCGCGGCGGGACTGCTGCCTTCGCGGCGGGACTGTTTGCTTCGCGGCGGGACGCCACCTTCATGGCGGAACCGCCGTCCTCGCCGCATGGCGCATGCGAGGGCGGACCGCGCCCCGAAGGCTGCTGAACGCCGGGCAGTCGGCCTTACCGGGGGTGGGGGGAATGGGCATGGCCTCCCTCCACGGCCAACGTGAGGCTTGGGGCCCGCCGGCGACTCGTGAGGGAGCGGTGGGGCAGCAAGGACGGGTGGGCAACCGAGCGTCGGAGCCGCCGGGCCCAAAGCCGAACGGACCGAACCCCGCCACGCGCCGGAGACCAGCATAACGCGCGCAACGGGGCTCGGGGCACCGGGACGTCTCCCGGCAACGAACGATGTGGTTTTGTCGAATTCGACCTCGAACTCGAACTCGAATTCGAACTCGTCCTAGAGGCCCAACCAGTAGCTGACCTTGACGAGCAGCACGTTGGTGCCGGTCGTGTTGAACAGCTTGTTCACGTCGGGGCCGAAACTGAAGCGGCCGTCGTTGACGTAGTCGGTGCGGCCCTGGCTCCAGACGACGAACAGGGTGGAGCCGGGCAGGTACTCCCAGCGCAACACGAGGTTGGAGCGCAGCTGCTTGAAGTTGAAGCTGGGATCGTCGAACTCGAAGTCGTAGGTGCCGTCGCCGTTCACGTCCACGTTCACCGTCGTCTCGTCGTCGACGGTGGTGAACTGGAGCTGATCGGGTGTGAGGGTGCGCACGCGATCCGCGTAGCGGGTGGCCCGCGGATCGGTGACGACCTTGTAGTGGGAGTATGCGCCGGCGCTGATGAACGGCTGCGCATAGAACTGCAGCGACAGCGTCGGCGAGAAGGTGTAGTTGAGGCGAGCGGTCAGCGAGATGGTCGTCTGATCCACCGTGCCAAGGAGGGAATAGGATTGCCCATTCGCTTCCCGCTCGCCCACATACTGTAGCGCGTCCCTGTTCCAACTGATCGAAGGACCGATGGACAGGTCCGCGTTGTTTGTCGGTCGCAGCTCGATGCTCGGGTTGATGGACGTCTGGCGGCTGCCCGTCGCGTCCTGGAACCAGCCGCTGCCGTTCAGCTCGAAGCTGACGTTCCTGCGGCTGTCGCTGTATATGCCGGCCCAGAAGTTGGTAGCCCCGGGTCGGAGGAATGCCGGGCCGCCGCGGAGCATTGAGGTGGAGAGAACCGCCTCGTTCCGGTTCACGCCCCCGTAACCGCCCCAGTAGTTGTTGAGCTGTCCGTTGAAATTGATGTTGCCGCCCAACGACACGTGCTCCCCGCCGTACGTGTATCCGTCCCAACCATTAATGTTGACGCTCCAACGGCGGAAAACGTTGCCTGGCTCGTATTGCTGGTACCCGCCCCAGAACCCGTAGACCATGAGATCGGAGTTGGACTGGAAGCCCATGTCGTTGAGCTCGAGGCCGGGCGACTCCGTCTGGCCGAAGAGCGTATAGCGCCAGTTGCCCTTGATCTTGGAAAAGTCGGCGACGCCGCCGAAGCCGGAGAGCGAGGTGCGCGTGGAGTCGTAGCGTAGGTGCGAGGCGTCGGCCCGCTGGAAGTAGTGAACGGGCGACGTCTGCACACTGTCGATGGCTTCCCGGCTGCCGAAGACGGTGCTGCCCACGAACGAGCCGGCGAACTCGTAGGTACCGCTGTGGAAGCGGTGGCGCACATCGAACCCACCGGTGTAGGCGGAGCTGCGCAGGAAGCTGAGACTGCTGACGCCCGGCAGGGATCGATCGACGGCGGTGAACACGGCGCCGATGGCGCTCTGCCCCTGGCGGAAGTCCTTGATGACGCGGCCCATGGCGTAGTTCGTCAGGGGCTCCACCGGCACCCGGCTCTCCAGGCCGGAGGCCTCGTTGAACGTGCGGGCGTATTCCTTGTTGGTGACGGCATCCAGCACGCCGATGGACCAGCCGCCGGCCGTCTTGCCGGAGAGCTTGGCGGCGCCCAGGATCGTCGTGGCGTCGGGCACGTCGACGAAGTCCCCGTCCGCTTCGCCCTGGGGCCTGCGGCCGATGCGCCGGGAGTAGAACAGGCTCTCGTTGCCCAGGTCGCCGTCACCCAGCCCGATGCTGAAGCGGAAGATATCGCTGCCCTCCACGAAGAACGGCCGCTTCTCCGGGAAGAAGGTCTCGAACGCCGTCAGGTTGACCACGGATGGGTCCGCCTCGACCTGGCCGAAGTCCGGGTTCAGCGTGGCGGTGAGCGTCAGGTCCGAGGTGACGCCCGCCTTGATGTCGGCGCCTGCGGAGCCGAACGGGTCGACGCTCCGGTGGAACGGATTGCCCGGGTCGCTGGGGCTGGTGGTGGCGCTGCCTACGGTGTAGGGCATGATCTCCAGGTGCCGCGGCGGCTTCAGATCGTGGATGCCGCGCAGCTTGCCGAAGCGGGAGACCAGGGCGGAGTTGTCGGCGGGCACCGGCGCCCAGAAGGCCTGCTCGTTGTTGCGGGCGATGACGCGCATGAAGTCGATGCCCCAGACCTGGCCGCCGCTGTTGCTGTTGCCGTTATTGTTGCTGTTGCTGAAGCGTAGCTGCGACAGCGGGATGCGGAACTCGGCGGTCCAGCCCAGGCTGTCGATGGCGGCTGCGCCGTCCCAGACGGCGTCCCAGGAGCCGTCGTCCTGGGTGTCGTCGTGCAGCAGAAGATCCAACTTCACGCCGCGCGGGTTCAGCGCGAACGTGAAGGCGGTGCGCTTGTCGTTGTAGCTGTCGATCGCCACGTACACCCAGTCGGAGTAGATGTCATCATCGCGGCGGGCGAGCTGCGCGACGATGGAGTCGGGGTGCGTATCGTACATGCGCACGCCGACGTAGATGGCATCGTTGGAGTACAGGACGCGGGCTTCCGTGCGCTGCGTTGCCGGCGCGCCGGGGTCCGGCTGGGTCTGGATGAAGTTGGTGGCGGGTTTTGCGGTCTGCCAGGCGGGGTCGTCGAGTCGGCCATCCACGTGGATCGTAGCGCCGTCGAGGCGCACGGCCGTCATGGTCGGCGGTGTGACCGTTGCCTTGCGCGTCGACTTCGCGGCCGCACGGGTGGTGCGGTTCGCAATGGTCTGCTGGCCCGCCACAGAGGTTGCCCCCAGCGCTGCCACCAGAGGGACCAACCACAGGATCTGCGCAATCTCTTTCGCCCGCTGCCTCTTCATGCCCTTCCCGTTTGCCAGATGCGCGTCGTCGTGATCGATTGGGGAACCGGGCCGTGCCCGGCGCTGTCCCCTTAGACAGGCGCGCCGCCGCGATGGTTGCCGTGACGCGTCCGGCGCGCAGTGTTTCGCCCGTCTTTCAATCAGCCGTACGGGTGGCCGTGCGCCCGGGTTTCAGACGACGACATGGAGGAGCCGACATGACGGAGCTACGCCTGTCCAAGGGTCAGGCCCTGGGGAACGACTACCTGGTGGCGGACTTCGCCGACGTGGGCACGCCGTCGCCGTCGCTCGTGCGCGGCCTGTGCGACCGCCACTTCGGCGTGGGCAGCGACGGCCTGCTCGTGGGGCGCCTGGATGCCGACCCCATCCAGTTGCACATCTACAACCCGGACGGCAGCAGCGCGGAGAAGAGCGGCAACGGCCTTCGCATCTTCGGCGCCTGGCTGGTTCGCCGGGGCGTGGTGGGCCGCGAACCGTTCCAGGTTGCCCTGCCCACCGACACCGTGAGCATGCAGGTCCGGGGACGGCACGACGACGGCTCCCTCGACATCACCGTCGCCATGGGCCGTGCCTCGTTCCAGGGCGCCGACGTCGGCTTCACACCCGAGCCCGGCTACGCCCTCGGCCAGACCCTCGACCTGGGCGATGGCCTCGACGCAGTCGTCAATCCCGTCTCCACCGGCAACCCGCACTGCGTCGTGTTCGTGGATGCGCTGGCCCGGGACGACTTCCTGGCGCGGGCGCCCCGGCTCGCCGTGCACCCCGCCTTCGCCCGGGGCACGAACACCCAGTTCGCCCGCGTGGCCGGACCCGCGCGCCTCGAAGCCTGGATCTGGGAGCGCGGCGTGGGGGAGACCCTGGCCTCCGGCTCCAGCGCTTCCGCCGTTGCCGCCGCCGCCGTGCAGCTCGGGCTGGTGCAGGAAAGGAGCCTGACCATCTCCATGCCGGGTGGAGAGGTTTCCGTGGAAGTGGGCGACGGCTTCGCGATCACGTTGTCGGGGCCCGCGCAGGTGGTGCTGGAGGCGGTGGTGCCGGAGGAGGTGGTGGAGGGGTGGATGGCAAGGTGAGCGGCTGTTGCACGGCATGTTCTGCCGGACCTCGATCGGAGGGCGCTCTCGGTCGACGGGGAGACGGGGAGACGGGGAGATGGGGAGAGCGGAGAGAGCGGGGAGAGCGGGGGACGGGGAGCGTGCTGGCAGGGGTGGGCTGGGCGCGAGGTGTCTCCCTGTCCCCCCGTCTCCCTGGTGGTGGGGTGGGGCCGGAGGACGCGGATTGTCGCGTCGAAGTCAGCGGAAGCGTTCTAAGAGAAAGACCCGGAACGGCAGGAGGAGCGGGTCACCCAGTCGGGGTGGAAGGGGTGTGGGGTGGCTGGCGCCCGACGCCTACGTTCTGACCTTGGCGGTGAGCACGCCGGCCGCGGCCGCGAAGATGACGTTCGGGCTCCACGCCGCCACATCGGGGGGGATGCTGCCGGCGTTGCCGGCGGCGCCGGCGACCTTGAAGGACATGATATAGACGATGGTGACGGCGAGGGATATACCCACGCCGTAGGCGGCGCCGCCGCGGCGGGAGGAGGTGGCGAGGGGTGCGGCGAACAGGATGATGATGAGAGTGGCGACGGGGAGAGCGATCTTCTGGTCGCGCTCCACCATGAGGTCGAGGGGCTTGCCGCCGGAGCGGCGGAGGATGTCGATGAGCTGGGACAGTTCGCCGTAGGTCATCTCGTCGGGCTCCTTGGGCTGGGCCAGGAGCTGCTGGGGCGTCTCGGTGAAGCCGGCGAGCCGGTCGGCGGCGAACTTGAAGGTGCGTTCCACGTCGCGCCCGTTGAACAGTCGCACGAACCCGTCCTGGAGGATCCAGTGCCCGTCCTTGTAGGAGGCGCCGTCGGCGATGATGTTGACGCCCGGCACGACCGGCTCGTTTCCCTGTCGTTCGACGGACAGGCCGGAAATGTAGCCCCGGTCCACGTCCAGGCGCCGGATGGAGTAGGCACGTCCGCGGGTATCGCGGTAGACGAAGTCGGTGCGGTCGGAGCGCACGAGCGTCTTCTCGCCCTGGGCCTGGGCCCGGAGCCGGTTCGTGATGGGAGCCAGCTCGGTGAGGCCGAGGGCCAGGAAGGTGAGGAGCACACCCAGCACGGGCAGCGCAGCGTAAAGCCTGAAGAAGCTGATGCCCCCGGCCTTGGCCGCGGCCACCTCCGAGTGCCGCGTCATGTTGTTGACGGTGAAGATGGTGGCGATCAGCGCGGCGATGGGCACGGACCAGAGGATGTAGAGCGGCAGCCCGTAAATGTAGCCGAGCGCCACCATGGCGGGCGACACACCACGGTTGATGTAGCGGTCCAGGTTCTCGGTCACGTCGCCCAGCACGAACAGGACCGGCGAGGCCATGGCGAACAGCCCGAACAGCTTGAGGAACTGGCTCGTGATGTATCGGTCCAGGATCTTCATGACGCGTGGCGCAGGAACGGGCGTACGGGCTTGAGCACGAGGTTGCGCAGGGACCGCCACAGGTCGGGCCAGCCGCCGCCGCGGGAGTCGGCGACCTCGTGGCCGATGCGAGCGATGCCCCAGATCGCCAGCACGGAAAACAGCACGTTGGGTGCCCACATGGACCAGAACGGCGTGATCATGCCCTTGTCGCCGAGCTGCTCGCCGCCGATGAGGCCGGTGTAGTACACGCCGAAGATGGTGAGGGAGACGGCGATCACCATGCCGACGCCGCCGCGGGGGAACCGGATGGCCAGGGGCGCGCCGATGAGCACGAATACGATGCAGGCGAAGGAGATCGCCCACTTCTTCTGGTACTCGACCTCGTACGAATCGGCCTGTGCGTCGCGGATGCGCACCTGGGTGGCCAGCGTCCGCATCTCGATGGCGGCATCGCGGACCAGCTCGTCGCGGCCGCCGGTTCGCAGGCGCCGCAGGCGGACGGCACGCGAGCCCTGGTCGTTCGAGGCCGTCGGCCCGCGCAGCGCGGTTGCCAGCACGTCCAGGGACTCCTGGGTCAGCTTCTGCTGCGCTACGCTGGCGCCGTTCATCGCGTGGCGCCTGCGGGTGTCCAGGTCCGCCAGGTCCAGCTCGCGGTCCGACCGGCTTTCGCGCTCCGTCTTCTCGAACCGGTCGCCGACACCCTTGATCTGGATCTGGTACTGCTGGAAGAATGTGCGCAGGAACCGCTCAGGGCGCTTCGCCTCCACCTCGTGGACCCAGCCGTCGTCGAGGGTGAGGTAGAGGTCCGTATGGTCGGGACTGAACGCCATGACGCCGCTGTCGGCGTATACGGTGCGCTCTTCGCCGGGCTTGCTGAGGTCGTAGATGGTGACATCGTACAGCCGGTTGTCCGCGTGATCGATCTTGGCCGCATCGAGGTAGTAGCGCGTGCGCCGGTCGCCGGCGCGGATGTCGTTCAGGACCTGCTCCTTCAGTTGCAGCGTCGGGCTTTTCCTGCCGATGTTGACCAGCAGGTCCGCGAGTTGATGATTGGAGTTCGGCAGCACATCGTCGTTGAACCAGAGCATGAACGCGACCATGCCGATGGCGGCCACGAGCACCGGGCCCAGCAGCCGGTACATGTGCACGCCGCTGGCCTTGAGCGCGGTGATCTCGTTGTCGGCTGCCAGCTGGCTGAACGTGTAGAGGACGGCCACCAGCACCGCCATGGGCAGCGTGAGGGCCAGGATGTGCGGCATGGAGAGGATGAACACCTGCACGATGGCGGAGGTCGGCAGGCCCTTGCCGGCCAGGTCCTCGAGCTGCCGCGCCACTACGTTCACCATCAGGATCGCGGTGAGCACGGACAACGAGAAGAAGAACGGGCCGATATGCGCCCGCAGGATGTAGCGAGTCAGGGTGCTCATCGAATTCCGGCAGCGGATCCAGGCGGCTCGCGAGGAGCCGATGAGGGCGCTATGATATTCTCCGATTACCCCCACGACAACCCGCAGGTCCATCCGCGTGGCGGGCGATGCCCTGTGGCCGCTGCCGCGGCTCCCGCGGGCTATTGATGCAATGCGTCGTTCGCTGCTCGTAGTCCTGTCGCTCCAATTGGCCTGTGCCACGCTGGCCGCCCAGGCCGCCGCTGCGCAGGCTGCTGCGGCACGACCCCGGGCAGCGCAGGACACGCTGCGACCCACGATCCGCCTCGGCTACGCGCGCGTGCCCGCGCCGTTCCCGACCCGGCTCCCGCCTGCGCCCCCGCTGCCGTTCGCCGTACGGGGCGTGGGGCCCGGGGCATGGGGGGGCTGGGCCGCCGCCCGCGCCGGCGCGCCTCAGCTGCGGGCGCCGCCCTGGCCGCCACCGCTGCCGCGCCTAGCCGGTGCGCCCCTGCCCGTCGGACCCGAGCCACGCAGCGCGCTGGCCACGGGCGTCCGCCGGGCGCCGGTCACCGGGACGCCGGACACCGCCCGCGCCACGCCCATGCGACCCGCCCCGGTGGATTCCAGCGTGGTGAATCTCCTGCCGGACGCGGTCCAGCAGTTTGCGGACATCGGCATGCGCGTGCAGGGCCGCGGCGACCTGGGCGGCGCATGGATCCAGGTGGGCGGCACCATCTCGGACCGGGTGCATGTCGACGTGGACTGGGACCAGCGCCGGGAGTTCGACGCCACCAACAACATCAACGTCTACTACCAGGGCCTGAAGGGCGAAGCGCTGCAGCGGGTGGAGGTGGGCGACGTGTCCATCCGGCTGCCCCAGTCGCGCTACCTGACGCGTGGCATCCCGGCGGGCAATTTCGGCTTCAAGGCCACGGGCCGCGTGGGTGGCATGGACGTGCAGGCGGTCTGGGCGCAGCAGAAGGGCGACGTGGCCACCCGTCAGTTCCAGCTGAACCTGAGCGGTGCGGGCCAGGCGGGTCTGGTGCAGGACCAGTCGCTGGTACTGGACGATGCCGACTACGTGCGGGGCCAGTTCTTCTTCGTCGTGGACCCGAGCACGCTGTTGGGCTCGCCAAATGTTGATGCGCTGACGCTGCGCGCCACCGACGCGCCCGTCACCGTGCGGCCGCACCAGGGCGCCCTCGCCGTGTACCGGGATGAGGGCACGGTGGTGGGCAACTTCCAGCAGCAGGCGCAGCCGGGCTTCTTCCTGGCCGATGCCGTGAACGGCGGCCTGAGCCACAGCGGCCTGTTCCGGCTACTGCAGCCGGGCGTGGACTACGTGGTGCACCCCAGCGGGTTGTGGCTCATGCTGCGCGTGCCGCTGCGGCCCGACGAAGCGCTGGCGGTGGCGTACGTGAAGCGCTTCGCCCTTCAGGCCCTGGTAGTAGACGTTGATGTTGTTGGTGGCGTCGAACTCCCGGCGCTGGTCCCAGTCCACGTCGACATGCACCCGGTCCGAGATGGTGCCGCCCACCTGGCCGTACGAGATGCACCAGGTCTATCGGCTGGACACGTCCAGCGGCGTGGACCTGCCATCCGTGAAGCTGACCATCTCGCTGGGTCAGGCCTCGGCCGGGCTCACGTTCCGGCAGGTCAACGGGCGCCGGGTCCCGTACCTGCGGCTGTTCGGGCTGGACGAGGACCCGCCCGCGGACCAGGTGGACGCGTCCCAGATCTTCCGGCCATCGGACTTCGGCCAGTTCACCAGCGACGCGTTCCGGGGCACGTTCGTGTTGTTCCCTTCGCTCGAGCCGTTCGGGCATCCGCCGCCCGTGCCCAGCGAGGGGCTGACGGCGGATCAGAACGCGACGCTGCTGGGCCAGGACGCCAACACGGACATCTATGATGTGCTGGACCCGGTGGAGCGGCAGAGCTCGGCACGCTTCCGGTTGAACTTCCAGTACCGGGTGCGCTCGGAGGGCGTGGCGTCCACGTTCAACCTCGGCGCGCTGGGTATCCGGGAGGGCAGCGAGCGCATCACGCTGGACGGGGAGCCGCTGAAGCGCGGCGTCGACTACGTCATCGACTACGACCTGGGCACCGTCACGCTGCTGAACCCGGAGACGACGCTGGGCGCGAACCCCCAGGGTCAGATCCGCGCGACCTGGGAGCAGAAGTCCATGTTCCAGGTGGCGCCGACGACGGTGTTCGGACTCAGCTCGAAGTACGAGGTGGGGTCCATCGGCGAGATCGACTTCACCGGCATGTACCAGTCGGAGAAGACGCTCATGACCCGGCCGCAGCTGGGCACCGAGCCGGGGGCCATCATGCTGGGCGGCATCAGCTCGCAGCTGGACTTCGGCGCGCCGTGGCTGGACGCGCTGTTCGGTGTTCTGCCGCTCCATTCCGCGGACAGCTCGCGCATCTCCATCCACTCCGAGCTGGCCACGTCGCGGCCCAACCCCAACACGCGGGGCAACACCTACCTGGATGATTTCGAGTCCACAGACCAGCTGTCCCTCAGCCTGGACCAGCACGCATGGCGCCTGGGGTCCATGCCCCAGGACGCTACCGGCGCCAGCACGGTGCTGCCGTGGCCGCTGGGCCTGCTCAACGCGACGCCCATCGTGTGGCAGGACCGCTACCTGCAAGCCGGACGCGAGGTGGGGTTCCTGCAGCCGGAGCAGATCGACCAGCAGATCAATGTGGCCGGCGCCCAGCTGGCCGAGCGCGCCCTCTACCTGACGGTCGGCGACCCGACGGTGAACACGACGGAGCCGCGCTGGCGCTCCATCGTCACGCCCCTGTCCACCACCGGCCTGGACCTGTCCCGGAGCGAGTACCTGGAGTTCTACGCGGGCCCGGTGGAGAACAGCGGTGACGACATCACGCTGATCTTCGACGTCGGCACGGTGGGCGAGGATGCCTACTACTACGACCCGTCGGGCAACCTCTCGGGCGTGAACGATCGGGGGAACCCGTGGGGCCAGGGCGTGCTGGACGAGGAGGCGCGGCTGGCGCGTCGCGAGATCTGGGGTCCCGAGGCCGATGCGCGCGGGCTCTGGAACCAGGACTGCGAGGCGGATCCCATCAACCCCGTGCCGCTGGGGGACCGGAGCGCCAACTGCACACGCAAGAACGGCCGGCCGGACACGGAGGACCTGAACGGCAACGGCGTGCTGGACGCCAGCGACGGGGCGTACTATCGCTACGTCGTGCCGCTGAAGCAGCTCACCTCCTACATGATCCGCAACCGCTCGGAGACGGGGACCTCGTTCCGCCTCTACCGCATCCCGCTGCGCGGCGCCGGCGCCACGGCCGTCAACGGCGCCAGCGCGGCCACCTGGCGCTTCATCCGCGACATCCGCATCACGGTCGTCACGCGTGAGCCGGGCACGGCCTCCATCGCCCTGGCACGGGTGCGCATCACCGGGTCCCGCTGGGCGAAGCGCAACGTGGACGGCGTGCTGGTCGGCCAGACCGGCAGCCAGGTCGGGACGGGGGCGGGCACGACGTCGTTCCAGGTGGGGCAGGTCAGCCGCCTGACCAACGGCCCCGACTACTCGTCGCCCGTGGGCGTGACCGACCAGGTACCGGACCCCACGCAGGCCATCGGCGCCAGCGCGGTGGAGTACAACGAGAAAGGCCTGCGGCTGAACTACGACCAGCTCCAGGCGAACGAACGGGCGGAGTTCTATTTCCGCTACCCGCAGCAGGCGCGCAGCTTCCTGAAGTATGCCCAGCTGCGCCTGTGGGGACTGGCCTACCAGGGCGACTGGGGCCCGGCGGGCACGCAGTACCTGATGGTCAAGCTGGGCACGGACGCCAACAACTACTACCTGTACCGCACGCGCCTCAGCCCCGCGCTGGGCGGCGGCCACGTCTCGCCGGACGACTGGCTGCCGGAGCTCGTCATCGAGTTCGACCGCTGGTACTCCCTGCGCGCCCGCGCGGAGCGGCTGCTGGCCAGCCGGGACACGGCCACTGGCCCGCTGGAGGTGTGGAGCCAGGACAGCACGTACGCCGTCGTGCTGGAGGACCGGGCGCGGGCGCCCAACCTGGCGGCGGTGCGCGAGATCTCGTTCGCCGTATACAACGGCAGCGGCGCGCCGTCGTCGGGCGAGGTGTGGCTGGACGACCTGCGGCTGGGCGGCGCCGTGCGCACGCCGGCCCTGGCCGGGCGCCTGGACATGAAGGTGAACGCGGGCGGGTTCCTGTCGACGTCGCTGCAGCTGGGCAGCGAAGGTGGCCGGTTCCAGCAGCTGAACGAGGACGCCAGCTACCAGCGCTCCATGGACGTGGGCGTGGTGACGACGGCGCAGCTGGGGAAGCTGGCGCCTGCGTCGTGGGGCCTTGAAGCGCCGGTGACTGTCAGTTACTCGCGCACGGGCGCGGAGCCCATCTTCCTGCCGGGCACGGACGTCATGGCAGCGGACCTGCCGCGGCTACGCCCCACGCAGACGACGCAGCGGCACGTGGGCATCGTGCTGCGCAAGACCACGCCGTCCGCCAACCGGTGGCTGGGCGCCGTCGTGGACGGGCTGTCCATGCGTGCGGGCTACGGCTCGACGGTCACGGACCAGATCGCCAGCGCGGAGAACACGCGCAACTTCGATGGCGCCATCAACTACGACGAACAGCCCATGGCCGTGTCCGTGGACGTGATGCCAGCGTTCGTGGAGCATTTCCTGCGCTGGCTGGCGCCCGGGGCCGTGGAGCGGAGCGAGTTCTTCTCCCGCCTGACCGGGGCGGACCTGCGGCTCACGCCGGAGCGCATCTCCCTGTCTGCGGCCTATCAGCGCTACGACGACCAGACCTACCGCTACGACGGCATCCTGACCTCCGCCGTCGACACGGAGGTGGAGCCGATTCGGTCGCCCGTGCAGGCCCTGGAGAACCGCGCGTCCGTGCGGCTCCACCCGTTCGCATCCGTGACGGCCAACGTCGCCTACACCAGTGCACGCGACCTGCTGGACCCCGCACGCGCCACGCCCCTCGCGCTCCAACGGCAGGCCCTGGACGCCGCACGCGGCCGCGTCGCCGGCGTGAACACGGGCTGGGAGCAGAATCGCACGGTCAGCACCGACCTGGCCGTCAGGCCCCGCATCGCCGAGTGGCTGCGGCCCAGCCTGGCGTACTCGGCACAGTTCGGCCTGCAGCGCTCCCCGGCCTACCTGCAGCTGCAGACCATCGGCAGCGACACCACGGCCCTGCTCCAGCGCACCTTCCGCTCCGAGCGCCGCACGACCACCGGCTTCGTGCTTGAGCCCGGCGGCTTCTCCCACGCCCTGCTGGGGGGCGACAGCGCCGGCGGCGGGCTCCGAAACACCATCAACGCCGCGACTGGCCGGCTGCTGGCCGTCGAGCTCACCTGGACCGACGGCCTGGCCTCCAGCTTCGACCGCCAGCTCGCCCGCCCCGGCCTCGCCTTCCAGCTCGGCCTGGGCAACATCGACGCGTTCCGCATCATCCAGGACGACTCCGCCGCGTCCACCATCCAGCGCGCCGGCTTCCAGGCCCGGTCCGGCCTGCGCCTGACCGGCGATGCGTCCCTGGAGGTCGCCTACAGGCGCCGGAAGAACACCCTGACCGATGCCCGGGCCGGCCGGAGCGACCAGTCGCAGCGCACCTGGCCCGACCTCGAGCTGCGCTGGCAGAACATCACGTGGCCCGCCCTGCAGCCGTTCCTCACCTCGGCCTCGCTCGTCGCCGGCTACACGCTCGATCGCCAGGCCACCATCATCGGCATCGGCGCAGGGCAGGTCGAGCAAAGCATGCGCCAGAGCACCGTGCCGCTCCAGGTGCGCCTGCGCTTCGGCAACGGCCTGTCGATCACGTACAACTCCACGCGCACCAGCGGCGATGGCAGCGATCCCACGGGCGGCACGCTGCAGTCCGCCATGACCCACTCCCTGTCCGTCGGCGGCCGCTTCATCGCGCCCGAGGCCCTGCGCGACCGGTTCCCGCAGCCCATCGGCGTCTCCCTCCGCTACGACTACGAGGCCGAGCGCCAGTGCCGACTCCCCGTCGTTTACCAGGGCATCGAGGACTGCACCCCGTTCGTCGACGTGCTCAACCGCCGCCTGGATGTCACCATCGACTCCTACCTCTCCCAGCTCGACGTCGGGCTCCAGATCAGCTTCAACGACCGCCGCAGCTTCGTCGGCACCCGCGCCGGCAACTCCCAGTTCCAGCTTTCGCTGTTCGGACAGTTCGACTTCTCCGCAGGCACGTTTGGGGCGGGGAATCGGCCATAGGGCGTTCTCGCAGGGCTGATGGGTAGGTGTCTGACGCTGACGGGGAGACTTGTAGGGCTGATGGGTAGTTGTTCTTCGTGAGTTTGCAGGGCTTGCGGGTAGGCATCCGGGGGTGACGGGGAGACTTGTGGGGCTGGGGGGTAGTTGTTCTGCGGGAGCTCGCGGGGCCGAGGTGCAGGCGCGCCATGCGGGAAGGGAGACGGGGAGAGCGGGGGAGGGGGAGTACACGCCAGACAGACGGATGGGACGATGATATCGAAATCGAACTCGAATTCGAATTCGAATTCGAACGCGAAACGGGGGATGTGGGCGTGGTTGGGGCTGATCGCGCTGGTGATCGCAGCCAGCTGCGGGGGGGCGGGCTCGTCGGCGGGCGGCTCGTCGGGGGCGCCGGCAGATTCGTCGGCGCGGCCGGCGGCGGATACGGCAATGTCGGTGCAGGCGCCGACGGATTCCGGCCCGCGGACGCCGCCGTTCGATGCGGACAGCGCGTTCGCGTTGCTGAAGCGGCAGGTGGAGTTCGGGCCGCGCGTGCCGGGGACGGTGGCGCACCGGCGGCAGCTGGAGTGGATGACGTCGTACCTGGCGGCGCGGGCGGACAGCGTGTTCACGCAGCCGTTCCGACATACGACGAAATCCGGGCGCCGACTGGCCCTCACCAACGTGGTAGCGCGCTTCAACCCGTCGGCGGGCGATGGCCTGCTGTTGGCGGCGCACTGGGACACGCGGCCCATCGCCGACCAGGACCCCGACAGTGCGTTCCGCGACAAACCCATCCCGGGCGCCAACGACGGCGCCAGCGGTGTCGCCGTCCTGATGGAGCTTGCGAATGTCCTGTCCCACCATGTCCCGCCCATCGGCGTGGACCTAGTCTTCCTGGACGGGGAGGACTACGGACCGGACGAGATGTACCTGGGCGCCGAGCATTTCGCGGCCAACCTGCCGCCGGGCTACCAGCCCATGTACGGTATCCTGCTGGACATGATCGGCGATCAGCATCCGGTCTATCTGCAGGAAGCCTTCTCGCGCCAGTACGCGCCCGAAGTCGTGGCCCGGGTGTGGAACGTGGCGGAGCAGCTGGGCTACGGCGCCTACTTCCAGCGGCAGGAGGGCATGGCCATCCAGGACGACCACATCCCTCTCAACCGCGCCGGCATCCACACCATCGACGTGATCGACTTCGATTACGGCCCGGACAACCGCTACTGGCACACGCACCTGGACGACCTGCAGCACGTGGCGCCCGTGGGGCTGGGCGTCGTCGGGAATGTCATGCTGAAGCTGATTTGGCTGGGCGGATGAAGCGGCGCTCGACCGGGGTTTCGCAGGGCTGAGGTTTCGAATCCTGGTCTGGAATGCGTGGGGCTGGCTTTGGTGAGCCTGGACGGTGAGTGGGAGACTTGCGGGGCTGTTGGTTGGGGGCTGGCCCGAGGTCCGCAGGGCTGGTCGCCACGGGCCTGGATGTTGAACGGGAGACGTGTGGGGCTGGGGTCTCGGGGCCTGGCATGGGGACTGTCGGGCTGCGATGTCTGAGCTTGGACATTGAAAGGGAGACGGGGGGAGTGGGGGCGCTCCCGGGCGCCCCGTGTCCCTGGTGGTGGAGGGAAGGGAGTGGGGGTCGCCCCGTCAGTTGAGCACTCGGCAACCTGGAGGGAGGAACTCTGGCCAGGATCAGGCAGCTCACCGACCTGCACGCCTACCGCCGGGCGCTGGAGCTGGCCATGCGGGTCTTCGCGTGGACGAAGGGGCTGCCGCGCGTCGAGGAGCGAGCACTGGTGGAGCAGGTCCGGCGGTCCTCGCGGGCGGTGGGCGCCAACATCGCGGAGGCGTGGCGGCGGCGGCGCTACCCGCGTGCGTTCGTGCGGTCGCTTACCGACGCCGAAGCGGAAGCGGAAGAGACGCGGCACTGGCTCCGCGTCGCCCTGCACTGCGGCTACCTCACCGCCGGGGCGCACAAGGAGCTGGACGACGGCTACGACGCGCTCCTCGGCCTGCTCGTCCGCATGGTCGCCACGGCCCCGCGCTGGAGCCCGGGATCGCCCGGCCACCCGAATACGCCGCGACCCACGCCCCGTCCCCCCGTCTCCCCGTCCCCCAGTCGGGGTGGAGAGGGCAGGTGGGGCTCCCCCCGTCGGGGTGGGGAGGCGGGGTGGGGCTCCGCCGAGCCATGAAACAGGGATCCCACCAATCCGCGGTCGCGTTCGTCGCGTTCCTGGTCGTTCTCTCGGCCGGCGCGCGGCTGCTGCGACCGGATGGGGAGCCGGTGGTGCCGGCGGACGCGGCGGGCCTCGACCTGGCGGCTTACCGGGCGAAGGCGCAGCATGCGCTGGACGAGGAGAAGGAGCGGCAGCGGCCCCTGGCGGCGGGCGAACGGATCGCCGTCAACCGAGCGGACATCGACCAGCTGGCGCGCCTGCCGGGCGTCGGCGTGAGCCTTGCCCGGCGCATCGTGACGGAGCGGCAGCAGGGTGGCGGGTTCCGAACGACGACCGACCTGACGCGTGTCCCCGGCATCGGCGAGCGCACGGCGGGAAATCTGGCGGAGCACATCGACTTCTCCGGCGCGGGACCGCCGACGCGGTCCGCCCGCGGGACGGACGGGAGCGCGGCTTCGCCGCCGCCGCCGGCATCGCGTTACGACGCGTCGACGGGCCGCCGAGTCCACGATGGCAGCGGCAGAGAGGAACGCGGGCCGGACGTCAGCGTCACGAGCCGCGCCGCCGGCGGGGGTGCGACCGTCGTCGTGGACGTGAACCGCGCGAGCGCCGGTGAGCTCCAACGCCTGCGCGGCATCGGCCCGGCCCTCGCCCGGCGCATCGTCGCCTACCGCGACTCCGCCGGACCGTTCCGGACCGTCGACCAGCTCACGGAGGTGCGCGGCATCGGCCCCGCCACGCTGAAGCGGATCCGGGCGAACGTGCGGGTGCGGTGAGGCTCTGAAGGGTAGGGCGCTGGTTGAGGGTGGGTCTTGTCGGTTGGCTGGCAGCCCTGGAATGACGGGGAGACTTGCAGGGCTCGATGGGCGGGCGCGGTCCGCTGGTGGAGGTGCTCAGGTAGTGGGCGCCCTTGACTGACGGGGAGACTTGCAGGACTCGATGGGCCGCCGCTGGTTGAGGGCGGGTTTCCCTGGGCGGCCGGCGCTCCCGGCCGAAAGGGAGACGGGGGGATGGTGCGCGCCGGTGTGGCCGAAGGCTGGCGCATCCGCCGGTGACCCGCGCACCCCGGCGCTCCCCGGTGGGGTGGTGCGGTGGGTCGGGGGTCACCCCGTCGCCCTGGTGGTGGTAGGGTTGGGAGGCGGGGGTCTCCCCGTCGGGGTGGAAGGGTCGGGGGTGGAAAGGGCTCGCCCCGTCGCCCTGGTGGTGGTAATGTGGGAGGCGGGGGTCTCCACGTCGGCGTGGAGGGGCAGGGGGGATCGGGGGTCTCCCTGTCGGGGTGGGACGGAAGGGGGCGGAACCGCTTGGCGAGGAAAGGCTTGACCGCGCGGGCAGAACGGTTCTACCTTTCGAAACCTCCCCCGGTGAACAGCATCGAGCGGCATCTTTTTCCTACGCCCGGCAATTCATGGCGACGACGACGACACCCACCGACCGGATCGGCGACCTCCTGGTCCGCGAAGGCCTGGTCACGCAGGAGCAGTTGCGTCGTGCGTTGGACGACGCACGCTCCAGCAATACGCGGATCGGGTATGCGCTGATCAAGCTCGGCTTTGTTGCGGAAGAGGACCTCACGCGCATGCTGGCGCGGCAGTACCGCGTGCCGGCGGTGGACATCAACCGCGTCGACATCGATCCGAAGATCGTGAGGCTGGTGCCGGCGAACCTGGCGCAGCGCTACCTGGTGCTGCCGCTGCGGCGGGTGGGCCGCACGCTGACGGTCGCCATGGCCAACCCGGCGGACCCGGGGCTCATCGACCAGCTCAAGTTCGTCACGCGCCACGACATCGAGCCGGTGGTGGTGGGCGAGTTCACGCTCAAGAAGTACCTCGACCAGCACTACGGCGTCGAGGAGGACGACCGCCTGTCCGAGCTGCTCGAGGAGATCGAGGAGTCGGACGTCGAGGTGGTGGAGCGGGAGGAGGAGGAGGTCAGCGTCGCGGCCCTGCAGGCGCAGGTTGACGAAGCGCCGGTCGTCAAGCTGATCAACGGGATTCTGACGGACGCCGTCCTCAAGGGCGTGTCCGACATCCACGTGGAGCCGTACGAGAAGGAGCTCCGCGTGCGCTACCGGATCGACGGCGCGCTGCAGGAGATCATGAAGCCGCCGCTCAAGATGAAGGCGGCGCTCATCTCCCGTCTCAAGATCCTGGCGGACCTCAACATCGCCGAGCGCCGCGTGCCGCAGGACGGCCGCATCAAGCTGAAGGTCCGCAACAAGATCGTCGACTTCCGCGTCAGCACGCTGCCGGTGATCTTCGGCGAGAAGATCGTGCTGCGTATCCTGGACCGGGGCAACCTGACGCTGGACCTGGAAAAGTTCGGGTTCGAGCCGGTGGCCGAGAAGGACTTCATGCGCGCCATCATGCAGCCGTACGGCATGGTGCTCGTGACCGGCCCCACCGGCTCCGGGAAGACGACGACGCTCTACTCGGCGCTCTCCAAGATCAACACGATGGACGTGAACATCATGACCGCCGAGGACCCCGTGGAGTACAACCTCCACGGCATCAACCAGGTCCAGGTGCGCAACGAGGTGGGCATGACGTTCGCCGCAGCCCTGCGTGCGTTCCTGCGCCAGGACCCCAACATCATCATGGTGGGTGAGATCCGCGACATCGAGACGGGCGGCATCGCCATCAAGGCGGCCCTCACCGGCCACCTCGTGCTGTCCACCCTGCACACCAACGACGCGCCGTCCACCATCACGCGCATGATCGACATGGGCCTCGAGCCGTTCAACGTGGCGGCCGCCCTCAACGTGGTCACCGCGCAGCGTTTGGTGCGCCGCATCTGCACCAAATGCAAGGAAGAAGTCACGTACCCCGACGAGTACTTCGATGCCGCCGGCCTTACCGCTGATCAGCGGCACATGACGTTCTACAAGGGCAAGGGCTGCGACGCGTGCGGCCACACCGGCTACAAGGGCCGCCAGGGCCTCTACGAGGTCATGGCCAACACCGTCGGCCTGCGCAAGCTCATCATGCAGGGTGCAGGCACCGACGAGCTGAAGGACCAGGCCCTCGCCGACGGCATGCTCACCCTGCGCATGGACGGCATGAAGAAGGTCGAGAAGGGGATCACCACTCTGGAAGAAGTCATCAAGGAGACCGCCGCTTAATGAGCACCACGGAAGCCGCGACACCGGCCGCCGCGCCGAAGGAGAAACAGCTCAACCTGCGCGCCCTGCTGGAAGAGATGGTCGCGCGCGGCGCCAGCGACCTGCATCTCACCGCCGGTGAACGGCCGAAGGTGCGCGTGGACGGCGTGATCGTGAACGCCAGCGTCGACTACGAGCTCGAGCCCAAGGACACGCTCGCGCTCGCGTACTCCATCCTCACGGAGAACCAGAAGAAGCGCTTCGAGACGGAAGACGAGCTCGACTTCTCCTTCGGCATCCAGAACCTGTCCCGGTTCCGCGGCAACGTCTTCAAGCAGCGCGGCTGCGTCACCGTCGTGATCCGGCAGATCCCTTACGAGATCCAGACGTTCAAGCAGCTGGGGCTGCCGCCCGTCGTCGAGAAGCTGGCCGAGAAGCCGCGCGGGCTCGTGCTGATCACCGGGCCCACGGGCTCCGGCAAGTCCACCACCCTCGCCGCCCTGGTGGACAAGATCAACAGCGAGGAGGCGGGACACATCCTCACCGTCGAGGACCCCATCGAGTTCGTGCACAAGCACAAGCGCTCCATCGTCAACCAGCGCGAAGTCGGTGCGGACACCAAGTCGTTCGGCGCGGCCCTCAAGTACGCCCTGCGGCAGGACCCCGACGTCGTGCTCATCGGCGAGATGCGCGACCTGGAGACCATCTCGGCCGCCCTCACCATCGCCGAGACCGGGCACCTGGCCTTCGCCACCCTGCACACCAACTCGGCGGCCGAGACCATCAACCGCATCATCGACGTCTTCCCGTCGAACCAGCAGTCACAGGTGCGGGCCCAGCTCGCCTTCGTGCTGGAGGGCGTCGTCACCCAGTCCCTGCTGCCGCGCGCTTCCGGCAAGGGCCGTATCGCCGCGCTGGAGATCATGGTGGCCACGCCGGCCGTTCGCGCCACCATTCGCGACGACAAGATCCACCAGATCTACTCCATCATGCAGGCCGGCAAGAAGCATGGCATGCAGACCATGAACGACGCCCTCTACCAGTTCGTCGTTTCCGGCGACATCACGAGGGAAGAAGCGCTCAAGCACACGAGTGACCCCGCCGAGCTGCTCCGCATGCTCGGCGCTCCCGCGGAATAACCTGGCACGGCCGATGACTGGCTGAACGAGGACCATGGCGACGTTCACGTACTCCGCGCGCAGCGCGACAGGCGCCCTCACACAGGGCGAAATCGAGGTCCCGACCCGCAACGACGTGGTCGGCTTGCTGCGTCAGCAGAAGCTGATCCCCGTCAAGATCGAGCAGAAGAAGGCCGGCATCGGCAGTATGGACCTGGCCGACCTCATGGGCGGCGGGATCAAAACGCGTGACATCGTCATCTTCACGCGTCAGTTCGCCACCATGATCAACTCCGGCCTGCCCCTCGTGCAGAGCCTCGACATTCTCGCCAAGCAGAGCGAGAACAAGAAGCTCCGACAGGTCATCGAGGATGTGCTCAGCGATGTCGAGGCCGGGAACACGCTGGCCGACTCCCTGCGCAAGCATCCCAAGGTCTTCACCGACCTGTACGTCAACATGGTGGCCGCGGGCGAGGTCGGCGGCATCCTGGACGTCATCCTGCTGCGCCTCGCCACGTTCATGGAGAAAAACGACGCCCTCATCCGCAAGATCAAGGGCGCCATGATCTACCCGGCGGTGATCCTGACCGTGGCCGTCGCCGCCGTCGCGATCCTGCTCATCGTCGTCATCCCGACCTTCCAGAACATGTTCGACAGCGCCGGCGTGCCCCTGCCCGCACCCACGCGCTTCGTCATCTGGATCAGCCAGATGCTGCAACACTACTGGTACATCATCCTCGCCGGCATCGCCGCCGTCGTCGTGCTGATCCGCCAGTACTACAAGACCGACAACGGCGAGCGGACCATCGACAAGATGCTGCTCAGCGCACCCGTCTTCGGGAACCTGCTGCGCAAGTCCGCCGTCGCACGCTTCACCCGCACCCTCGGCACCCTGGTCGCCTCCGGCGTCTCCATCCTCGAAGGCCTCGAGATCACCGCCAAGACGGCCGGCAACCGCGTCATCCACGACGCCGTCATGGAGTCACGATCCTCCATCGCCGGCGGTGAGACCATCTCCGACCCGCTCAAGCGGTCCGGCGTCTTCCCGCCCATGGTCGTCCAGATGATCAACGTCGGCGAGCAGACCGGCGGCCTCGACGAGATGCTCACCAAGATCGCCGACTTCTACGACGAAGAGGTCGACGCCGCCGTCGAAGCCCTGCTCTCCGCCATGGAGCCCATCATGATCGTCTTCCTGGGCACCATCGTGGGCGGCATGATCGTGGCCATGTACCTGCCGATCTTCGACATGATGAACGCGGTGAGTGGGTAGCAGAACGGCAGGCGGGGGCGAGGGCGGAGGCGTGCCTGAACGTCCGTTGATTGGGTGTCGGTAGAAGAAAAGCCCGCGGTTGCGGGCTTTTCTTCGTTTATACAGGGTGGCGAAAAACGACGGAATTCGAGAGCCGACTCGGGCCTGGCTGGCGTTCCATGGGGCGCCCAAATCTGCCGGATCTGGCCCCCAAAACAGTTGCGATCATGATGGCGTTTTCTGAGCCACCTGGTGCAGATCATGTATTGCGCATCTGCCTAAAGCAGCTTGCTCGCTTTGCGTCCGAGTTCTCAGACCGCGTGATCGTGGTTGCGGTCGCCTAGAAAGACTCATCCGATAATATTGCGGCCTGGCTCGATATCGGCATCCACCGGGCAACGTCGTGCACGTTCTCGATCCTGACGGCACCTCTGAGGCGGCCTTCGCCAGCCGCATGAGAGTGTTCAACAACTGGCGTAGGCCGGCCTACACGAAAATCCGGACTTGATCGAGGTCAGCAGCCGGGGGACGCCGATCTGCACAAAAATTGGGGTTTGATTAATCTCATCCGGATGTCCTGAATTCAAGACCATTGACAAGGCAGAGTAGAAATTGTATACGAATACGAAATTTGTATACAACTTCGCCGCGCATGGCCAGTGTCGCGGTCACATAACCTGGGAGATCTGAAGGAGCATGCATGAAGGAGGCTTGGCCGAAGGTCGGGACAGAGCGGACGTTGACGGACGAAGTGTACGAAATCATTCGGGATCGACTGATGGGGAGCTTCTGGACGCCGGGCACGTTCATCCGGGAGAAGGACGTTGGGGAAGCGATGGGTGTGAGTCGGACGCCGGTGCGGGAAGCGCTGGGCCGTCTGGCGAGCGAGGGGATGGTGGAGCGGATCCCACGTCGCGGGTTCCGGGTGCCGGCGCGTTCGATGGAGGAGCTACTGGACCTATACCCGGTGCTGCAGGCCCTGGAGGTCCTTGCGGGCAAGCTGGCATTTCCGCGAATGGGGGAGCTGGCCCTGCAGGCGATGGAGAAGGCAAACAGTGCGTTTGCGGAGGCCCTGGAACGGAACGAAACAGTGACGAGCGTGGAGCTGAACGACCAGTTCCACGAGGTGGTGAGCGACAACTGTGGGAATCGGGTTTTGCAGGAGCTGCTGGATGATCTGCGGGGTCAGATACGTCGTCTTGAGTTCGTGGATTTCGCGGCCGTGTTGGGCGAAATGAACGGCGAGACTCGTCGCAAGTGGGTGCGTCAACATCAGCGGATTGTGGATGCCGCGCGTGCGGGGGATTTCGATGAGGCGTGTCAGACTCTGCACGAGAACCGTTCCATCGCATACCTGACGGACGCCACTGCGTTGCGGAAGGTCGCGTCCGGGGATGGAGGCCCGCCATGAGGACGTTTCGTGGTCTTTACGTTGCTCTTGTCCCGCTGGTCCTGGGTGTTTCGGGCGTCAGGGCGCAGGAGCGCGCCGATCTGGTAGTCCACAACGCCGTGATCTTCACGGCGGATGACATGTTGTCGGTCCACAGCGCAATGGCTGTGAGGGATGGCCGAGTGTTGGCGGTGGGGGACGAGTCGTTGGTGAGTCGTTACCGGGCCCCGGAGGTGCTGGATCTCCGGGGTCGTTTCGTGACACCGGGCTTCAACGATGCTCACACGCACATCCGGGGTCAACCGCGGCGGTACGTGGACATGAGCGGTGTGAAATCTATGGGCGAGTTCCAGGACCGGCTGCGAAAAAAGGCGCAGGAGTTGGGCTCTGGGGAGTGGATTACGGGCTGGGGTTGGTCGGAAGACGAGATGGCGGAGGGACGGATTCCGACGAAAGCGGATCTGGACGCGGCGATCCCGGACAATCCCGCGGCCATTGCGCGGGCGGGCGGGCACAGCGCCGTGCTGAACAGTCTGGCCTTGAAGCTGGCGGGGATCGACCGGAACACGCCGGATCCGAAGACCGGGATGATCGAGCACGACTCGTCCGGGGAGCCGACGGGCGTCATCCGGGAGGATTGGAGCGCTGCAACGCGTCTGGTTCCGAGGGCAACATACGAAGAACTTCGGGCAAGCCTGGTGGAGAACTTGAAGAAAGAGTTCTCGTACGGCATCACGAGTTTCATCGATGCCATGACGCCGCCCGCACGGTATCCCATGTGGCAGGAAGTATATCGGGAACACCGGGGCGAACTACCGCGAGCGTCGGTGCAGATCCATATCCCGGTGGGCTTCGGCGAAGGAGAGGCGGCGGCGGCGCGAGTGCGCAACCTGGATCTGAAGACGGGGCAGGGGGACGAATGGTTGCGCGTGGGTGCTTTGAAGCTGTTCGTCGATGGCGGCTACACGGGACCGGCCGCATGGACGCTGGAGCACTACAAGGGACAGCCGGATTACTACGGCCGCG
>JARRJS010000072.1:0-15072 GCA_037388885.1 Gemmatimonadota bacterium | reverse complement strand
GCTCGTCGAGGACCTGGGCCGGCCGGGCATGCCCGACCTCATCTCGGTCGGGGACGACCGGGTGTTCGACTTCGCCGGCGTGCGGGAGGCGCTGGCCGTCGAGCTGGGTGAGCGGGCCCTGGTCAAGCTGGGTGCCGAGGCAAAGAGCCTCCGGGCCGACTACGGGTATTCCGCCAGCACCTGGACCTCGGTCCTCGACACGAGCCTCACACCCGTAGTGGCCGTGGACAGCAATGCCGTCGCACTGGCCCCCCGCGGCACGCAGCTCGCCTGCTGGGCAGCGCTGCGCGTGCGTCCGTGGGACCCCATCACGCTGGAGCTTGGCGCCCGCTACGACCGGGTGACGCATACCGGGGACGAGGACATCGCGCCCCGGGCTCTGGCGGCGGTGGAGCTGGGCGCGGCCACGACGCTGCGGGCCAGCTGGGGCCAGTACTACCAGTCCCAGGGGATCCAGGAGCTGGCGGTCGGGGACGGCGACGTCAACTTCTTCCCGGCGGAGCGAGCGGAGCAGATCGCCCTCGGCCTGGAGCGCAGGTTCGGCGACGACGTCACCGGGCGCCTCGAGGCGTACTACCGGACCATCGCCGATCAGCGGCCGCGGTACCTGAACCTGGAGCAGGAGCTGGAAATCTTTCCGGAGGCCGAAGGCGACCGTTCGCGGATCGACCCTGCCCGGGGCCTGGCCCGGGGCCTGGAGATGGTGATCGAGCGCAGGGAGGGCGGGCGTTGGGCCTGGTCGGCGAGCTACGTCCTGTCGGTGGCGGAGGACGAGGTGCCGGCCCTTCTCGAAACGGCCTGCGCGCCGGGCCAGGTGTGCTCCGACCGCCTGTGGGTGCCACGCCGCTTCGACCAGCGGCACGCGGTGGCACTGCACGCGTCGTACACGCCGGGCCCCCGCTGGAACGTGTCCATGGGGTGGCGCTACCACTCGGGCTGGCCCGCCACGCCCTGGAGCTACAGCGTGCAGCAGCTGGAGAGCGGACGTGCCTTCTGGATCCGCGAGTTCGGGCCCCTGCGGTCGATGAGGCTTCCCGCCTACCACCGGCTGGACCTGCGCGTGACCCACGATTTCCGGGTGCGCGGCAACCCGCTGCACGCGTTCGTCGATTTCTTCAACCTCTACGGCCGCACCAACCTCGCGAGCTATGACTTCGGCGGCACGTTCGTCGACGGACGTGTGATCATGGAGCGCCGCAATGGCCAGACGCTGCTTCCGTTCCTGCCGACCTTCGGGCTCCGGTACGAGTTCTGACCCGACGGGACTTGAAGCCCGGCCAGCTGTCGGCGGTGCGCAAGCGGGCCGAAGGCGACGGATAGTGGTTGCCCTGTCTCGAACCAGACCCTAACGTCGATTTCATCACCCCACGGCGTGTCGGCGCCGTGGGAATCACGGAGTCGTGGGCCGTAGGCCGTATGAAGGACCCTGACGTCTGCTCCCGCGTGCGCGCCGCCCTGGCCGGGCGCTACGACATCGAGCGTGAGCTCGGTCGCGGGGGGATGGCGATCGTCTACATGGCGCACGACGTCAAACACGATCGCCAGGTCGCGGTCAAGGTGCTGCAACCGGAGCTGGCAGCTCAGCTCGGGCCCGCCCGTTTCCTGCGCGAGATCGCCATCACCGCGAAGCTGTCCCATCCCCACATCCTGCCGCTCTACGACTCGGGTGAGGTCGATGGCCTGGTGTACCACGTGACGCCGTACGTGCCCGGGGAATCACTGCGCGACCGCCTGGAGCGCGAGGGGCAGCTGCCGTTGGACGAGGCGCTCAGGATCGCGCGCGAGGTCGCCGACGCGCTGGAGTACGCGCACCAGCTCGGCGTCGTCCATCGCGACATCAAGCCGGGCAACATCCTGCTGACGGCCGGCCATGCGCTGGTGGCGGACTTCGGCGTCGCCTTTGCAGTGAGCGCCGCCGGCGGTGAGCGCCTGACCGGCACCGGGCTCGCTGTCGGGACACCCCTGTACATGAGTCCCGAGCAGGCGCTGGGTGAATCGGAGGTCGATGCGCGAGCGGACATCTACGCGCTGGGATGCGTGCTTTACGAGATGCTGGCGGGCGAGCCCCCGTTCGCGGGGCGGACCCCGCACGTGATCCTCGCCCGCAAGTCGGTGGAGCCCGTGCCCGGCTTGCGCAGTGTGCGCGACACGGTGCCCCCGGCCGTCGAGGACGCGGTCAAACGTGCACTCGCGCCCGTGCCTGCCGACCGGGTCCCATCGGTGCGTGCGTTCACCGAAGCCCTGGACGCGCGCCTCGCCGCGCCCGGCCCGGTTCCGTCCATCGCCGTGCTTCCGTTCGCGAGTCTGAGCGCCGATCCAGACAACGAGTACTTCGCCGACGGCGTCACGGAAGACGTCATCACCCAGCTCGCGAAGGTTCAGTCAATGAAGGTCATCGCCCGCACGTCGGTGATGGTGTTCAAGGACCAGAGCCGCGATGTGCGAGAGATCGGCAAGACCCTGGGCGTCGCGACCGTGCTGGAGGGCAGCGTCCGTCGCGCCGGCGACCGTGTCCGGGTGGTGGCCCAGCTCATCGATACCGGCACGGGCGGGCATCTGTGGGCGGACACGTACGACCGCGAGCTCACGGATATCTTCGCCATCCAGAGCGACGTCGCGCTCCGCATCGCCGGCGCCCTGGAAGCCGAGATCTCGCCCGCGGAGAGCGCACGGATCCGCAGGGAGCCCACGGCCGATGTCGAGGCCTATCAGCTCTGCCTGAAGGGGCGCCACTCGACCTTGCTGTACACGCCCGAGGGCGTTGCGCGCGGCATCAGGTACTATGAAGAAGCGATTCGTCGGGATCCCGACTACGCGCCGGCCCATGCGGGGCTGGGCCTTGCTTACGTCATCACGGCCATGGGCTACGCCGGCGCCGCCATGACGACCGAAGCGGCGTATCGCAAGGCGAGGGATGCGGCGGAGCGGGCGCGCGCCATCGACCCGGAGCTCGGCCAGGCGCATTGCCTCCTCGGCTTCCTCAAATACGTCTTCGAATTCGCCTGGGAAGACGCCGAGCGCGAGCTCGCCAGCGCCCGCCAATTGCACCCCGGCGACGACTTCGCCCATGCCGTCGCCGGGCTTCTCATGTCCGCATTGGGGCGCTGGGACGAAGCTCTGGACCTGTTCCGGCATGCGCGGGACCTGGATCCCCTGAACGCCGCGCACTCCTCGGATGTCGCGACGACGCTCCTTCGCGCCGGCCACGTCGAGGAAGCCCTTGCAGAGGCGGAAGAGCTGGTCGAGCTGCACCCGGAGTTCCCGATCGCGCATTCGATTCTGGGGTGGGCCTGCGTTCAGAGCGGAGCACATGCCCGTGGCATAGAAGAGATCCGGCGGGCCGTGTCCCTGGCGCCCGAGAATACCATGCTTCAGGCGCAGCTCGGCGAGGCGTACGCCGTCGCCGGCCGGGAGGAAGAGGCGCGCGACCTCCTGCGGCGCTTGGAAGGGCTCGCCCTGGAACACCCCGTGCAGCCCTACCACATGGCGTACGTGTACACCGGCCTCGGCGACTACGAGAAGGCCATGGATTGCCTGGAGCGCGCCTATCAGGAACGGGCCGGCGGGCTGTACGGCGTGAACGGGTCGTTCCTGTTCAGGCCCCTGCACGGGCACCCGCGGTTCGACAGGCTCCTGGAGAAGATGCATCTAGCGCAGAGCTCGCAATGACGGAAACGCCGCACACCACAGCATTCCGACGCATCCTGCCGGAGCAGGCAGCGGTACCGCGTGACGACGAGCCTGCGACGGACCCGGCCGTACCGGTCGGCAACCTCTCGACCCCCGAGGCCGTGGTCGCCGCGCTCTACGACGCCCTTTCGGGGCCGGCCGAACAGGACCAACCACGGGACTGGCGCCGATTCCGTGCGCTGCTGCTCCCGGGTGCCCGCTTCCTCGTCTGTCGCTGGCAGGACGAAGCCGGCCGCCGGGTCCCGGATCTCCGGGAGTGGGACGCGGACGGCTTCATCACGGATGCGAAGTCGGCCTACCGGTCGGCGGGGTTCTGGGAGCGGGAGATCGTCGGGCGCACGGAGCGGTTCGGCGGCATCGCCCACCGGTTCAGCACCTACGAGTCCCGGGTCGGCTCGGAGGAATCGGAGCCCGCGGGGCGCGGCATCAACAGCATCCAGCTGGTGGAGTTCGGCGGCCGCTGGTGGATTGCGAGCGTCGTCTGGGACTTCGAGGCACCGGACCAGCCGATTCCCGCCGAGTTTCTGTGAACCCGGAGCCGCCGCCTCCAGCTCGCGCTGGATGCCCGGACGCGCCAATGCAATCGGACGAACACGATTTGAACGATCAGCGGGCCGGCAAGACGCCGTTCTGGGAGTTGCTGTACGAGGACCCGGACGCCGAGCCGTTCGGTCCCCCGTCGCCCGAGATCGTCGAGATGGCGACGACCCTTCCGCACGGAGCCGTCGTCCTGGACCTCGGCTGCGGGGACGGCCGGAACACGCTCTGTCTCGCCGAGCACGGGCTCCTGGTCGACGCGTTCGACGTCTCGATGGCCGGGGTCCGGAAGGTCCGCTCGCGGGCGCGCGCGGCGGGTGTGCCCGTGCATGCGTGGGTGCAGGACATCGCCACCTTCTCGTTCCGGCGTGAGTACGACCTCGTCGTGGCCCACGGCGTCCTGCACATGCTTCCGCGCGATGCCTGGCACCGAGCTCTCGATTCACTGCAGCGTCACACGCGACCGGGCGGTTGGAACATCGTCGTCGTGTTCACCGATCGCCTGCCTCCGCCCGACGATCTGGCGCCTTACATGCGGGGGCTGTTCCGGGAGGAGGAGTTGCTCGATCGTTATCGGGACTGGTCCGTGGACCGGTGGGAGGCGTATACACTGCACGACCAGCATCCCGGGGGCGTGCGCCACCGACACCCCGTGAACAAGATCGTGGCGCGGAAGCCCGAACGATGAGCGAACCACCCTGCTTCACCCCGATGGCCCCCGATGACCTCCCGGACGTCAAGGCACTCTGGGCCGACACCGAGGGGATCACGCTCCGGGCCGTGGACTCCGTCGAAGCCCTGCAACGCTTCCTGGACCGCAACCCGGGCCTCAGCTGGGTGGCCAGGGCGGGGGACGGCGCGGCGGCGAACGGTGCGGCGGCGAACGGTGCGGCGGCGAACGGCGTGGCGGCGAACGGCGTGGCGGCGAACGGCGTGGCGGCGAACGGCGTGGCGGCGAACGTCCTGGCGGCGAACGTCCTGGCGGCGAACAGTGTGGTGGGCGCGGTCCTGTGCGGGCACGACGGACGACGGGGCTATATTCACCACCTGGCGGTGCGCCGGGCGGCGCGGCATCGAGGGATCGGGCGCGAGCTCGTCCGCCGGGCGCTCGATGGCCTGGAACGGATCGGCATCGTCAAGTGCCACCTCTTCGTTCGTGGGGACAACGCCGCCGCCCTCCGGTTCTGGCAACACCTGGACTGGGAGCTCAGGCAGGACATCCGGATCCTGTCCCATCTCCGGAGCGCGGATCCGGGCGCCTGAGGCCGACCCGACGCCGGCCGCGTGTCCGGCTCCTGCCGCATGTCCGGCTCCTGCCGCATGTCCGGCTCCTGCCGCATGTCCGGCTCCGGCGGGTGTCCGGCTCCGGCGGGTGTCCGACTCCGGCGCCTGAGACCGACCCGGCTCCGGCCGCGTGTCCGGCTCCGGCGACGTCGGACGTTGATGACCGGGAGGCGGAAGCGGGCTGGAACCGGCGTCGCGGAGCGAAGGGAACGGCGATGAAGATGCTGAAGATGGCACTGGTCGCGTGCGCGATCCTGGCGGCCTCGCCGTTCGCCGGGGAGGCCCAGAGCGCCGGCATCGTCGGGCTCGGCGCGGCGCTACCCGTCGGCGCCAACCCGGACGCTCCGGGCGTCGGCTACCAGCTGAATGCGGGGTTCGAGTTCGACCCGGCCGGCTCGCCCGTCGCGCTCCGCCTCGAAACCCTGTGGGACAGCTTCCCCTTCCGCTACACACCCGTCCTGCCCTGCGCGATTCCCGGCTGCTCACCCCGGACGGCGCACGAGCGCCTGCTGGCCGCGGTCTTCGACGTCGTCCTGCAACCGTCGGCGCCGACCACGCGCCTCGTGCCGTACCTCATTGCCGGCGTCGGCATGTACGGTTACTGGAACAGCAGGACCTACGGCTCGACCGTCGGCGGCCCCGGCGTGAACGCCGGGCTCGGCATGCGCGTGCCGCGGTTGCACGCCTTCATCGAAGCCCGCGCGCACGTCGTCGACAACGGCCCGGATTCCATACCTATTGCGGTCGGCCTCCGGTTCTGACGACGACCCGGGCGCACCCCCGCCCGGCGCATAGGCTGGCCACGGCGGTCTCTGTCCCACCGCCGGGCGCCTAAAACCTTCCACACGTGGCGCTGGAATACGACGCATGGCGGATTTTCGGCGCCTGGCGCCTAAAATCGTCCACATGGGTTCCCGCGTCGGGCGTCCGGGGTACATTTTGGTCGCTCAGCGCCCAAAATCGTCCCTCGAGACGATCTGGACCCGACGCGTGGACGGTTTTGGGTGCCAGGCGAGGCGCCGGGTCCCGACGGGCGCGTGGCGGGTCCCGACGGGCGCGTGGCGGGTCCCGACGGGCGCGTGGCGGGTCCCGACGGGCGCGTGGCGGGTCCCGGCGGGCGCGTGGCAGACCCCGACGGGCGCGTGGCGGGCGCCGTCAGCCCCGGTCTGCCGTCCCGGCCCGCATCAGCAGCGCCGCCACCCCCACTCCCCCCGCCGCCGCCACGACCACCGCCAGGAACCCCGTCGGCCCCGGTACCGCGCCCACCACCGCCACCACCCCGTAGACCGCCGCCGCCATGGCCGTGGCGAGCCCCGCCTGCCGCAGCTCCGCGCCCGGGTTCCGCTCGACGGGCGTGTCCAGGCGGCCCGCCAGGGCGAGCAGCTCCGCCGTTGCCACGACGCCGGCGACCACGGGCAGGAGCACCAGCGGTCCGACGGCCCATGGGCCGAGCATCAGGCTCCCGGCCAGCCCCACCCCGCCCACCACCGCCACCCCGATGGCGCCTGGCACGACCAGCCCCGCCGCTGCCGCTCCCACATACGCCGCGGCGCCCAGCACCTGCCAGCCGTGGGCGGCCAGCGCCGCCATGCCTGTGCCCGTCAGCACGGCGACGAGCACGGCCAGCGCCGCGACCCGCCGCCGCGCCGGTGGCCACACGCCGGGCCCGAGAGTCGCGAGCCAGGTGTTCATGGACGCCCCCGAAGCCGGACGGCCGCCGGGCGCCCCCAGAGCCGGACGGGCCCCGGGCGCCCCCAGAGCCGGACGGGCGCCGGGCGCCCCCAGAGCCGGACGGGCGCTGGGCGCCCCCGAAGCCGGACGGCCGCCGGGCGCCCCCGGAGTCGGATACTTGCCGGGCGCCCCCGGAGTCGGATACTTGCCGGGTGCCTGCGGAGTCGGACACTTGCCGGGCGCCGGCCTCTACGCCGGCCGTGTGAAGCGCCACGCCCCCCAACCCGGCCGTTCATCGCGCCACCGCTCCCGCCCGCACCGATGGCCGCAGGCCCTTCATCTTGTGCCGCAGCGCCGAGATGGCGGGCCCGACGCCGCCCTCGGGCGTGACCAGCGCGGTGGGCACCCCGCCCCGGTCCAGCGACCAGCGCTCGGCCTCCCGCTGCGCCAGCCAGATGCGCTGCGCCGCGGCGTCGGCCCGGGTCCGGGGCTCCGGCAGCAGGTCGGACACGTCGACGACCAGCGCGACTGTCGTGCGGCCCTTGCGCCGGTAGTCCAGCAGGCTGCGGGCGAAGGCGTGGAAACGGAGCGTCGTGATGCCGACGATGAGGGCGTCGTGGGGGATCAGGACGCGCATGCGCTGGCGCCGCAGTCGCCAGAAGTCCTCCGCGGCGCCGCCCACGGCCAGCAGCTCGTCCACCAGCTGCCAGCGGGCCCGGCGCCCGCTCTGGGGCGACAACCACGCGGCGGTACGCCCCCGGGCCAGCAGCCCGACGCGGTCCTGAGCCCTGAGGTGGACCGACGCCACGGCCCACGCCGCGCGGGCGGCGCGGGCGAGGGACTCGGCCGTCGTGTCGTCGTCGCGGTGGAAGACGTCGAGCAGCAGCAGCACGGTGCCGGTGCGCTCCGGGTGGTGGACGGTGACCCACGGCTTGCCCAGTCGCGCCGACGTCGCCCACGACAGGTCGCGCAGCCGGTCGCCGGGCTGGTACGGCCGCAGCTCGGCGAAGTCGGTGCCGTGGCCCCGCAGCCGCGACAGGTGCACGCCCGCGAACGCCCGCGGCTCCGCCGGCTTCAGCAGGTGGTTCAGTCGCAGCGGGTTGGGCAGCACCTGCAACGTCGGCGCGTCCGCCAGCTTCTGCTCCCGCATGAGCAGCCCGCCGGGCCGACGCGTCCGGACCCACAGCGCGCCGAGCTCGTGCGTGCCCCAGGCCTGGGCACGCAGCCGGAACGGCAGCGTCACCGGCCCGCGGCCCGCCGGCAACGACCAGTGCGGCGCCGACGCGGGCTCGACCGGTGTGACGCCTCGCCAGCCCGCCAGCAGCACGTCGACCTCGGCGACCCCGTCCCAGTCGACCCGCACTTCACCCTCGACGACATCGCCCTCGATCACCCGCTCGCCCCGCACGCTCAACTCGCCGCGCACGTTGCCGGCCTCCCGGCGCCCCAGCCCGAGCGCCGCCAGCGCCAGGAACGGTGCGCCCAGCGCCGCCAGCGCGTACTGCCCCGTGGCGATGGCCACGAACAGCGGGCCGAACCCGGCGACGAGGTAGGCGCCCAGCCGCGGATCCGGCCGCCGCCGGGGAGGCTCCGGGCCCTCCGGCCGGTCGCGCAGCTCCAGGCCGAGGGGCGTGACGATGCGACGCGTCGTGCTCATGAGCCCTGCGGCACCGGCACCCGGTCTACCGCCTGCCGCACCACGTCCACCGGGTCGGCGCGGCGCGCCCACGCGTCGTCACTCAGCACGACGCGGTGGGCCAGCGCAGGCACGGCCATGGCGCGGATGTCGTCGGGGCTGACGTAGTCGCGGCCGGCCAGCAGCGCGGCGGCGCGGGTGAGCTTGACGAGGGCGAGGGTGCCGCGGGGGCTGGAGCCCACCTCGAGCTGCGCCTCCGCCCGGGTCGCCCGCACCAGCGCGACGGAGTAGGCCAGCAGGCGGTCGTCGATGTGGATCTCCTCCAGCGACCGCTGCACGGCGCTGAAGGTGGGCGCGTCGCACACCGGGTTCAGCGCCACCTCGTCCGTGCGCCGCTCCAGCCGGTTGGCCACCATGGTGCGCTCGTCGGCCTCCGACGGGTAGCCCATGGTGGTGCGCAGGAGGAACCGGTCCAGCTGCGCTTCGGGCAGCGGGTAGGTGCCCTCCGACTCGATGGGGTTCTGCGTCGCGATGACCAGGAACGGCCGCGGCAGCGCGTGCGGCACGCCGTCCACCGTCACCTGCCGCTCCTGCATGGCCTCCAGCAGCGCCGCCTGCGTCTTCGCCGGCGCACGGTTCACCTCGTCCGCCAGCAGGAGGTCCGTGAACACCGGGCCCGGCCGGAACTCCGGCTTCTGCGTCGCCAGGTCCAGCACCAGCGAGCCCGTGATGTCCGCGGGCAGCACGTCCGGCGTGAACTGCACCCGCTTGAATGTCAGTCCGGCCGCCACGGCGATGGAACGCGCCGTCAGCGTCTTCGCCACCCCCGGCACGTCGTCCAGCAGGATGTGCCCGTCGGCGATGAGCCCCGCGAGGATCAGCCGCACGACGTCGCGCTTGCCGACCACCGCGCGGCACACCTCGTCCAGGATCGTGGTCACCACCAGTGCGGCGTGTTCGAAGGGCAGGGGAGCGACGGGCTCCGGCGCGGCCGACCCGGGCTCCGGCGGTCCGGACTGGCCGGTGGAATCGGCGGGGCGCGACGGCCCGGCGGTCGGCGACTCGGAAGGTGTGCGAGAAGCGGTCATGGCACTCGAACGTGGAAGGATTGACAGGTCATCATGGGCGCGCGGTCCTGGCGTCGCGCAGTGTCGCGGCCGTGCCGCCGGCGCCCAGCCGGTCGAGGTCGTCCAGCACGCGGTGCACCAGCCCGGCGACCCGGCGCCGGTTCGGCGGTCGCGCCTGCAGCCAGGCGAGCGGGCCCCGCGATTCCCCGGTCAGCACCGCCCAGCTCAAAGGCGACAGCAGTCGCCGGGCGGTGGCCCGGCCCGCGTCGTCGTGGGGGTCGACCCCCTGCCGCTGCAGGGCCGTCACGACCAGCGGCCGCAGCATGGCCCGGACCTCCCGGGGCAGCGCCGGCGCCCGCCCGACCCGCCGCCGCCATCCCCACAGCCGCGACCGGATCCACGCCACTTCCCCCGGCCCCCGCGCGCCTCGCCGCCACCGGATGCCGCGCTGGAACGGCGATCCCCACGCGGGCGGCGAGTTGACCGCCAGGGCGTACAGCCCCGTCGTCGCCGCGATGGTTACGATCACCACCCGCAGGATGCTCGGCGCGTGCTGCGGCAGCATGACGACGAGGACGCCGCCGATCACCAGCGCCGCCGCCGCGGTGTTCGCCGGCCGCAGGTTGCGCGCGTTCATGCGTCGTCCTCCTGGCTCAGGCGGAAAGCTGCGTTCCTGCGCCGTACCGGCCTGGTGAACCGAACCGGAATCATGCGTCCCCCGCGAACGCAACGTCGATCGTCGATCGTCGATCGTCGATCGTACCCCGCAAGCCGTCCAGGCTGACCGCCAGCGCTTCCGCCGCCGCTGCCCGGTGCGCCTCGGTGACCGGGTGCTCGCTGAACTGCGCGATCACGTACAGCTCCGTCAGCCGGTGCATCGGCGCCGGCTCCACCCGCAGCGGCCGCAGGGCACGGTTCAGGTGCTCGTACGGCGCCTCCTGCGGCAGCCGCCGCGCGCCGGCCTCGGCGAGGGCCGCGAGCAGGCGACGGTAGGCGGCCGTGATCTGCTGGCGCGGATCCCGGCCCGGCGAAGCCAGCTCGTCCAGCGACGCCTCCAGCCCCGCGGCGGCGTCCTCGGCCGCCACGGGTGGCTCGGGCTCCGGCATTGCGGCTTCCTCCTCCCCTTCGTCGCCCTCGCCGCGCCGCAGGAACGACCGGACGGCCATGACGACGACGGCGAGGAGCAGCGCCAGCAGCATCAGCCGACCCGCCCGGCGCAGCATGCGCTGCTGCGGCGTTTCCGCATCGTTCTGCCCGGCGGCGCCCGGGCCGCCGAAGATGCGGCGGCCGAGGATCAGCCCGAGGCCGAACGGGTTCGAGGGAAGCAACTTCTTGGCGCCCGGCGACGGCGGCTTGTGCGCCGCGTCCGGCACCGTAACGTGCGCGTTGGCCCCGGCGTCCGCCGGGCCGGCCGAACGACGCGACAAATGCCCCGTGGGCGATACCAGCGCCAGCAGCGTGACCAGCACCATCGTCGTCGTAGCCGCCACCAGGCCCGCGACCGTCGGGTCAGGCGCCCGGCGACCGTTCTGCGCGAGCCGTTTCCGCTGCGCCCACAATCCCGCGACTCCGGCAGCCGCCATCGCCGCACCCGCGAGCTGGACCAGCCGGACCCATGCGCCCGAAAGGCCGGCGGGCGGTAGGAGCAGGCGAATGCCCGTGGCGGCGAAAGCCACGACGGCGCTGGCGGCCACCACCAGCACGACGACGGGGGGCCAGGCGCTGCGCCGTGCGGCGGCGGCCGTGGCACCGCGGATGTCGGGATTCGGCCCGCTGGTCATCCGTCCTCCTTCGCCCACGCGGGTGTCCAGAATCGTGGCTTCCGGATCATATGTTCACGTTACCGGGCCGGATGACACTGTGCCACCCCGAAGGACAACAGCTGCTGCGCGGCGTTTCCGCCAGCGCTGCCGAGGGCCGACGACTGGCGCCAGCGGCCTGCCGCCCGCCGATGGGCCCGCCGATGGGGCCCGCAGCGGGAGCGCGCTGGAGGCCGCCCGCGGATGGGGCCCGCGGAGGGAGCGTGGTGGGGGCCGTCCGCCGATGGGGCCCGCGGAGGGAGCGCGGTGGGGGCCGTCCGCCGATGGGGCCCGCGGAGGGAGCGCGCTGGAGGCCGTCCGCCGATGGGGCCCGCGGAGGGGGCCCACTGGAGGCCGCCCGCCGATGGGGCCTGCCGTTGCAGCCCGCCGGGAGCGCAAAACCGACCACACGTGGCCCCCACCAGCGACGGATGGTCGATTTTACTCGCGTGGCGAGTAAAATCGTCCACATTGGTTTCCGCGTCGGGCGCCCGTGGAACATTTTGCGCGCTCAGCGCCCAAAACCGTCCATCAGGCCGAAAGGAACCCGACGTATGGCGGATTTTGGACTCTGTGGGCCGCGCAACGCCCGCGTCGAGCCGGGCACCGTCCCCACCTGCTCCGCCACCCCACCGCCCCGGCCCGCGCGGACCCTGGAAACATTCGCCCGGGAATACGAGCAAGAGCTTGGCGCGTAAGCGCGTCTATTCGCCCTTCCACCTTCGCTGCTGCCGGACCTCCCGCTCGAGCTGGCCCCAGAGGCGTGCCTCCTGCCGGCGCGCGCGGACGTCGTGGCGCCGCTCGAAGGCGGCCGCCTCCCACTGCAGCTTGCGGAAATGCTCCAGGCGGTCGGGGTCCAGGGCGCCCGAGTCCACGGCGTCGCGCACCGCGCAACCGGGCTCCGTCAGATGCCGGCAGTTGCGGAACCGGCAGCCTTCGGCCAGTCTCGCGATATCCTCGAAAACGACGTCGAGGCCCGCGTCGTCCACCACCGCCAGCTCCCGCATGCCCGGCGTGTCCAGCAGGATGCCGCCGCCGGGCAGCAAGACCAGATCGCGCCGGGTCGTGGTGTGCCGGCCCCGGGCATCCGCCCGCACCGGGCCGGTCGCCAGCCGAGCCTCGCCCAGCAATGCGTTGGCCAGGGTGGACTTGCCGGCACCGGAAGGCCCCACCAGCGCCACCGTGCAACCGGGTTGGATGGCCGCGCGGATCGCGTCGAGGCCGTCGCCGGCAAGGGCGCTGACGACGTGCACCGGCAGCCCGGGGTTGCGGCTCTCGACGTCCGCCGCGGCCGCCTTGGCGTCGTCAGGCGCCAGGTCGGCCTTGTTGAGGATGACCTGCGGCTCCGCCCCGCCTGCCCAGATCCGCGCCAGGTAGCGCTCGATGGCGTGCAGGTTGGCGCCGGCGTCCAGCCCGACGACGACGAACACGCGATCGATGTTCGCCGCCACCACCTGCGAGCGCGCCGCACGCCCGGCGGCGGCCCGCACGAAGACGGTGCGCCGCTCCAGCACGCCCTGAATCACCGCGGCGCCGGCGGGGTCGGCCGAAGGTTCGACGACGACCCAGTCGCCCGCGCCGGGGAGGGCCTCGTCGCCGAGACCGCGGCGGACGCCGCCCGACAACCGGGCGTCCAGGATTCCTCGCGCGGACCAGATCTCGTAGCGGTCGCGGTGGGCGGCGGCGATCCGCGCCGGTACCAGCGGCGGGACGGGCCAGTCGTGTAGCTGCTTCTGGAAGAAGAGGCCGAAACCCAGGAGTGGAAGCTCCGGGAGCATGGTTTCCTCCGTGATCGCACACGCGCAATTAACCGCACACGGGCCGCGGCGAAGCTTGGCCGGACGCGTGCGGCAGGGATCGAGTCAGCCGTTGCAGGTACGCGGCGCCGGACGGCGCGGGCGGCCTGCGGGCTAGGCAAGATCCGGCTGGAGGACGCGGCTGTTCATCCACCCTCTGGGAAGAGGATTGCTCCAGCAAATGTCCATGCGGGGCTGCGTGGAGTCAACGGTGATAGACGGCATTCCTCATTGACCAGCGTGCCCGCCGGAGAGCTTCCCGGGAGTCCAACGCCGTCGCAACGAATACCCCTTCTGATCCCTCGATCCAAGTTTTCCTGGCGCGACGCGGCGCCGTACGGCACCTTGGCGAGGTGGGCCTGCCCTCCCGTGCTCCTCAGGTTCCCGAGTCTTACGCATGAGCGCATCTGTTCTCGACCGCCTCAACGCGGCCCTGCGTGGCCGCTATGTGGTCGAGCGCGAGATCGGCCAGGGCGGCATGGCGGTGGTGTACCTGGCCACGGACCTCAAGCACGACCGCCGTGTCGCGCTGAAGGTGTTGAAGCGGGAGCTATCCGCCGTGGTGGGCGGGGAACGGTTCCTGGCCGAGATCGCCGTGACGGCCAACCTCCAGCACCCCCACATCCTGCCGCTCTTCGATTCCGGGGAGGCCGACGGCTCCCTTTTCTACGTCATGCCGTTCGTCGAGGGGGAGTCCCTCGCCGAGCGGCTGGCCCGGGAGAAGCAGCTTCCGGTGGACCAAGCGGTGCGCATCGCCTCGGCGGTGGCCAACGCCCTGGACCACGCCCATCGCCACGGCGTCGTCCACCGCGACATCAAGCCGGGCAACATCCTCCTGCAGGACGGCGAGCCGCTGGTAAGCGACTTCGGCATCGCCATCGCCGTCGGTGCGGCCGGCGGGAGCCGCCTCACCGAGACCGGAATCAGCCTGGGGACGCCCTACTACATGAGTCCCGAGCAGGCCACCGGTGATCGGGAGGTGGGCCCGGCCTCGGACACGTACTCGCTGGGGTGCGTGCTTTACGAGATGCTGGTGGGCGAGCCTCCGTACCCGGGCAACACGGCCCAGGCCGTCCTGGGCAGGATCATCCAGGGCAAGCCCGTGTCCGCCGCCTCGGTGCGGAAGTCCATCCCGCCCCACGTAGACGCGGCCATCCGGAAGGCGCTGGAGACGCTGCCGGCGGACCGCTTCACGGGCGCGCAAGAGTTCGCCCAGGCGCTGTCCGACGAGAACTTCCGCCACGGAGAGGTGCGGGCAGCGACCGTCCTGGCCGCCGCGGGCCGGACGAAGTGGCTGGGCCTCGCCGGTTGGGGCGTTGCCGTCGTCCTGGCCGTGGTCCTGGGCGTGATGGTCGGCCGACGGGAGCCGCCGGCGCAGGTGGGCCGTTTCGCCATTCCACGCCAGGACCGGTCGGCATTCACCAGCTGGGGCCGCATCCTCCCCGACGGGACCGGCATGATCTGGAGGGCGGGCGGGCCGCCGCCACGACTCTGGGTCCGCCATTGGGATGAAGCCGCCGGGGTGCCCGTGACGGGAACCGAGGGAGCCGTCCAGCGGGGCATCAACGCTTCGCCCGACGGAACCGAGGTGG
>JARRJS010000071.1:12647-36050 GCA_037388885.1 Gemmatimonadota bacterium | reverse complement strand
GGGCGGCGCACAGGGGTCATGCGCCCGGGTCGTAGCCGGGCCCCGCGTGTGGGCACCGGCCAGGGCCGCGGGCGGAGGCGGATGCCTGGCGGGATCCGGGAATGGCTTTCGTGTGTAGCAGTGCGCCGAGCCTGGCCGATTGGCGAGGCGTTCCCCGGCAATCGCAGGAGCGTGTTCCCATGCACCGATCCATCGCAGCCATGTTGCAGGACACCGCCGACGGGCGATCCCTGCCCCGCGTCGTGCTGGACGCGGAAGCGGAAGAAAGCGGCCGGCCGCCTGACGAGATCCGGGTTCGCATCCGAAAGACGCTGTCGGTCATGCGCGCGGCCATCGACGAGGGATTGAAGGGCGAAGTGCGGTCGTCGTCGGGGCTCACCGGAGGTCGTGCCGCGCGCCTGTGGCAGGACGGGCCCCGGCTACTGGGCCCCCAGGTCACGATGCTGCTATCCCGGGCCATCGCCACGCTGGAATTGAACGCGGCCATGGGCCTCATCGTGGCGGCACCCACGGCGGGTGCCGCGGGAGTGCTGCCGGCGATCCTGGTCACCATGGGCGAGGTGCTGGACGCCGACGAGGAACGGCTGGTGGACGCCATGCTGGTGGCAGGCGGCGTCGGCGGTGTCATCGCCCACCGGGCCTCCCTAGCCGGGGCACAGGGCGGCTGCCAGGCGGAGACGGGCGCCGCGGCCGCCATGGGCGCCGCGGCGGTGTGTTGGCTGGGCGGTGGCACGAACGAGCAGGTGGCCACATCGGTGGCCCTGGCGCTCCAGGGCATGCTGGGCCTGATCTGCGATCCCATCGGCGGCCTGGTGGAGATCCCCTGTATCTACCGCAACGCGTCTGCGGCCACGCAGGCCATCGCCGCTGCCGAGATGGCCCTGGCCGGCCTGGACTTCCCCGTCACCGCCGACGAAGTCATCGACGTCATGGGCGAGGTGGGGCGGAAGATGCCTGTGGCGTACCGAGAAACGGCACAGGGCGGCCTTGCGGCCACGCCATCCGCCCGCCGGCTGGTGCAGATCCAACCGGCGCGCCAACCCACGGGTATCAGCGCCTGAGGAGGGCCCATGGTTTCCCTGTTCGACATCCTGGGGCCCGTCATGGTGGGGCCGTCATCGTCCCATACGGCCGGGGCCTGCCGCCTTGGGCTCATCGCGCGGGCCATCCTCGGCACCACCCCCGACCATGCCACCGTACGGCTGCACGGCTCCTTCGCCGCCACCGGCGACGGACATGGCACCAAGCGCGCCATCGTGGGCGGACTCCTGGGCATGTCACCCGACGACCTGCGACTGCGACAGGCGTTTGAGGAAGCGGACGCCGCCGGGCTGGAGGCTCGATTCGAAAACGTGGATCTGGGCGACGACGCCCACCCCAACAGCGTCGTGTTCGATGTGGCCCACGGGGAGGAGCACGTCACTCTGCGGGGCGCGTCCGTGGGCGGAGCCCGCATCCAGGTCAGCGAGATCGACGGCTTCCCCGTCGACCTGGGCGGCGATTACCATACACTCGTGCTGTTGGCCCGCGATCAGCCGGGCACCATCAGCGCCATCTCCGGCGTGTTCGCCCAGGACGGTCTGAACCTCGCCACCATGCGCGTGGACCGGACCGGCCGCCACAAAGAGGCCCTCATGACCCTGGAAGTGGACGGACCCATCTCCGACGCCACCCTGGCGCGCATCCGGGCGTTTCCCTGGCTGCGCTGGGCGCGCGCCATCGTGCCCGTGTAGAGGCAGGCGGGGGCCTCACGGGCATCACGGACGGTGCACCAGTCGCCAGTTTCTTCCCATCGGGCTACGCCGATGGCCGATTGCGAAGTTGAACATCGGCGGAAGGCTCTGGGCGCCTCGGGACTCGCACGAAGCTGCCTTTGCGCCGTCAAACGACGTCAAACGGTGGTGGCAAGCTCGCCGCCAGAGCTCGGGGCTTTTCACATGGTTCGCCGCCTCACGGGACAGAGTCATGCCTGATTGAGTCAAAACTGGCGACTGGTGCACCGTCCGCAGTGCCTGGCACGGTCCGCAGTGCCCGGCACGGTCCGCAGCGCCCAGGAGTCCGCAGCGTCCGGCCCGCCCGCACCTGCTTTGTTCGCCCCCGCCTGCACGATCACCGCGGGATGATCGGCAGCGTCACGTACGATGGGTGGTCGGCGTCGTGGTAGATGCGCTGGTGCGCCGACACGTAGGTCGTGTCCCGCTCGTTGTCCCCGCCGGTGTTCAGGTTCCGGTCGTACTTCGGGAACGCCGCCGATTCCACCGTGACCCGCAACCGATGGCCGGGCGGCAGAACGAGGGCGGTGAACCACAGGTCGATGTGGTAACGATAGACCTGGCCGGCGGTGAGCAGGGACGGCCTGTCGAACCCGTTGCGGAAGCGGGCGCGAGCGATGCCATCCTGGATGCGCAGCGCGCGGCCGTCCGGGTAGACGTCCAGGATCATGACGTGCCAGTCGGTGTCGCGGGCGTCCGTGGCTGCCCAGAGCGTGGCCGTCATGGGGCCGGTGATCTCCGTGGCCTTCTCCAGGGGCGGCGTCGTGAAGACCAGCATGTCCGGCCTCGTCGCTTCCACGCCGGCGTAATCCTCGTTGATGTTGAGCTCCAACTCCCTGGCGTCCACCAGGTAGGGCGTGGGATCGCCCGGGTCGTACGTGAAGGTGTCCACCGGCTCGGCGCCGGGCGCCGTCGTGGTCAGGACGCCGTCCCCCGCCGACGTATTGGCCACGCCGCCCGAGTGCAGGTAGTACTTCGTCCACTGCGTGCGGGCCAGGGGCCACTCGCTCTCCTGGCGCCACCGGTTGTCCCCCATGATGAACAGCTCAAGAGGCGTTTCGCTGTCGACGCCGTTGTCGAGGCCCTTCAGGTAGTGGTCGAACCAGCGGAGCTGTAGCGCCCGGTGGTCGATGCGCGCCTGCGGCCCGAAGTCGCCGTTGACGTAGTCGATCCCCTTGTGGGCCCCCGGGTCGATGACCAGCCGCTGGAAGGGATGGTGCGCCAGCGTGTCCAGCCCGACGTAGTTGCGGATCGTTCCCCGGGCGTCGTCGTACCAGCCGGAGATGCCCAGGACCGGCACCCGCACGTTCTGCAGGTGGTTCTCGATGCCCAGGTTGCGCCAGTAGTCGTCCAGCTTCTGGTGGTCGAACCAGTCGTCCCAGAACTGGCGCCGCGGGCAGCCGGCGCGCTCGGCGCTCTCGATCACCGGCAGCGTCCGGAACGCGCTCACCAGGTCCAGGTTGCTCATGTCCGACAGCGTGTTCTTCACCGCGGTGAAGCACAGCCAGGGCACGATGGTGGGCGAGAACACCATGTCGATGTAGGGGACCAACCGGATCGGGTCCGCCGTGGCCACCACGGGCGCGATCGTCGCCAGGTGCGGCGGCGCAGCGATGGCCGCGTACCACGCGTACAGGCCCGGGTTGGAGCGCCCGATCATGCCCACCCTGCCGTTGCTGCCCGGCAGCGCCGCCGCCCACTCCACTGCGTCGTAGCCGTCACTCTCCTGCATGGCGTTCATGTCCAGCACGCCGCCGGAGCCACCGCGTCCCCGCACATCCTGCTTCACATAGATGTAGCCCCGCGACGCCCAGAACACCGCGTTCGCCGTGTCCCAGCGCAGGTACGGCGTGCGCTCCATCACCACGCCGAAGGGACCCGGCCCCACCGGCCGGCCCACGAAGCTCATGAGCAGCGTGCCGTCCCGGGCGTGCATGGGCACCGCCGGGTCGATGTCCACGGCGTACGTGGAGTCGGACACCGGCCCGTCCCACAGCGCGTAGTACGGCTCGAAAACCGCCGGCGAATCCCGGCGCACCAGCCACACGCGGTTGATGGGCGTCGTCCCGCGCAAAAAGCGTCCTGCGATGGTATCGCCGGTCGCCACCGCGCGGATGGACGCGCCGCTCGCGAACTCCACGATGACCGAGTCACCTGCTGTCCGGATCCCCGAGACCGTCTCCAGCGTCGTGCCCAGACGACGACGCAGCCACGCCGCCTTCGCGTCCGCACCCTCGAAGTGGGCGAAGCCGAACCGGCGCCGCGCCTCGAACCCGCCGCTCGGCTCCGCGCCCAGCATCACGTAGTAATCCCAGTCCCCCGTCAATGCGGCGGGGCCCCCGGCGGACCGCGTCGCACACGACACCGCGCCGACAAGGGCTGTGACCAGGAGCAGGCCGAGAACGGGAAGCAGACGGGGGATTGAACGGCACAACGGACGCTCACTCGACGAGGACATGCCCACGAACGCCTCCTCGATTCCGTGGAACGTAGACTGGTAGATCGGGCAATCTATGACGCGAACACGGTTCGGGCACCACCGCCGACGAGCCGCGTCGCTCGACACGACAAAGCCCCGCCAGGTCCGAAGCCGGCGGGGCCCTCGACACTGTGGTCGCAGCGCCGATCAGACGATCTCGATATCGTACCCGATGCGCCAGTTGCTCAGGTTCTCCGGGTCCGTGTCCTTGCCGCCCTCGTCACCCGGGGAGTACTTGCCCACCCACTCGTCCACGGGACCCTCGAACTCGCGACGGTACGGCTCCAGGTGGTCGTTCGCGCTCATCATGTCCAGTTCCTCCCCGAACAGCTCCACCACCAGGTGGTCCGTCACCTCGCCCTCGAACAGGACCTTGTCCAGCTTGTTCAGCCGGTTCCACGACGGATGATCCCGGATCGAGTAGTGTCCCTTCTCCGGAAACTTCGTTTCCTTCACGACATCGCCGTTGCGACTCGACACCCGACCGGAACCGGAACTCGCCCACTTCGTCATACGCCGGTTCCAGGTTGTCCAGGATCTGGAGCCACCGCAATGTCACACGAATACGCTTGCCTTCCGCCATGGAAATCTCCCGCTGTGAATGGATAAGTCTCCGGTCGCACCGATGACGGCGACGGCGCAAGACTCTAAATTCCTGTTCCTATCTGTTCTCTGGATCGGGGCCAGGACGACGCTCCACCACGGCACAAGCAGGGACTGCGTAGCACCGCTCATACTGCAACAAGTAGCTTCCCACAGCCACGCATGTCAAGACCAGATGATGGGCGCTGACGGACTCGAACCGCCGACCTCCTGCTTGTAAGGCAGGCGCTCTCACCAGCTGAGCTAAGCGCCCCCACAGCGGACGACCTGCAAGTTAACGGGACCGCGGGCCCGCTGACAGGGCGCTGCGCCAAACGGGCGAGACCACGACACGTCCCGTCGACGCCAGACCGGCCCACCTCTCGCTGCCGGACTCTTTCCCGCCGGCTACGGGGGCGGACCCGGACCCGCATCATCACGGAATGCTTCGCCTGCGGCGTACGTGTCAAAGAACTCCTGGAACCGAGTGACCAGACCGGCACGCACTCTGATCACGTGCACGAAGTCCGACTCATACCTCCTGCCCGTGGTCTTGGCTCGGCACCGTATGTGCCCGATGGCCACCACGGTCTCGGCATCCGCCAGGAACCGCTCGATGTCGAGCACTTCCACATCCTCGGTCGTCCGGCCGATCTCCGCCCACTCCAGGAAACCTGCATGGCCTTTCCGCACCCCGCCGGCCGGGTTGTACGGGTTCTCAGGCTCGCTCCACTCCACCTCCGGGCTCAGCAGGCTCAGCATCGCAGCGATGTCCCGCCGCGCAAAAGCAGCGTACAAAGTCTGCACTACGTCGAGAGGCGAAGACACGGAAGTCATCAGGAGAATCTCGCGGTCAGGAGTTTGTCACACGCGCCAGCTCATGATGCACGTTCGGCGAACCCATGACAACGTTCCATGGGGCCCGAAGCCTTCAGAACCTCCGGCACGCGGCCGGACGGGTCCCCGGCGATCGAGCGGGTGACGGCGGCGCTCGCAGATCGGGAGGAGGTTGCGGAAGTCGCCGGCGTGCCGGAGCGCGGGATCGTGTGGATCCGCGTGGCGTTCGCTGGTTGCCGGCTAGCGGATGATGCCGAGGGGAAACAGCACGACGTAGCCCAGGACGAGCAGTAGCGGAGCCGCGACGATGGACCCGCGGGCCAACAGCACGTAGCCGATGGTGATGGAGACCAGGGCTGCTCCCATGAGCAGATAGTTGATGCGTGAGAGCCGGAGAGACGGCTCCGCGGGTGTCCGTTTGGTGCGCTGGCTCTTTGGCATGAGGCAAATCTACTGGTCGGGGCGTCGCGGTTCAACCGGGGTCTGTGGCGGTCTTTCGTCATCTTCCAGCCAGAACGCGGGTTCGTCGGGCGGCTCCGTGGCCCGCAGCCGCTCCAGCTTGGCGCGATCGCGGCGGCGGCGCAGGACGAACAGCACCAGCACGAGCAGGCCGCCAAAGGCCCAGAAGACCAGGGAGTGGGCCAGGAAAAGCGGCCACGCGTAGCGGTTCTTGACCTCGTGCACCCAGTGGTCCTCGAACTGGCCGACCGTGAGGCCGAAGGTCTGGCGCAAGGCCTGGTCGAACGACTGCGTGCTGCGCCAGCGTCGGAACAGCACCGTCAGGCCGCGCTCTCCGGACAGGCCGGCCAGGTACTGGAAGGCGCTGGTGGCCAGCAGGTAGGCGACGCGGGCGTTCGCTTCAGCGGCCGGCCATTCCAGCGTGAGGGAGTCGAGGGGCGCGGTGCGCTGGAACAGGAATGCGATCCGCAGCTGCCAGACGGCTCCGTAGTTCCACTCTCCCGCGGCCCAGCGGGCGAAGCCTTCATCCACCCAGCGTGGCACGCGCGATGGTGCCACGTAGCGGTGCAGCGCCACATGCGCCAGCTCGTGCCGCAGCGTGGTGTACAGATCCGCGTTGGACATGCGGCCCCAGTCGAACGTGGGCAGCACGACCAGAGCCCTGGCCGGCTCGGCGATGCCCGCGGCCCACTCCGGCACGCCGTGTCCGGTGATGGAGTCCCAGATCGCCTGGCTCGGTGCCAGCACGATGCGCACGGTATCGGCGCCGGGGAGTGCATCGGGCGGCAACCCGGGCAGCGGGGTCTGCCCCAGGGCGCGCTGCAGGATCCGGTCGGCCAGGCGTCGCTGTTGCGGCCAGTAGATGACCTGGTACGGGCCTGCAGACGTGACGAGGGATCCTCGGTACCCGGGCTTCGGCGAGGCTTGGTTGGTCGGAGCTGTGGAGTCCCGGCCCGCGGCCGATGCAGCCTGTGCGCACGCAGGAACGGCCACCGGCGCCGCGGTCACAGCACACGCGAGAACCAACACCGTGCGGCGGGCCATCACGCTCGCCCGCGAGGCGCCCATCAGTCCTCCTCGACCTCGCCGGCCAGCGCCCTCAGCTCGTCGTCCTGGAGCAGGCCGTCGACGTCGAGCACATCGGCCCCAGCCGGCTGCACCGCGATCACCTCATCAACCACGCCACCGACCACCTGGCCGCGCACGGCGAGGGCCAGGATACGCGCTTTGGGGCCGGGCCGGCGCGAACCGGCGCCCAGCCGCTTCCGCAGGTCGAACACCGGTACGACGACACCGCGCGCCTCGACCACCCCGAGCAGGAAGGGCGGCGCGCCGGGCACCTGTCGCGGCGGCTCGTACGCCAGCACTTCGTGGACCTGGTCCACCGGCAGGGCGAAGCGTCCGCGGCCAGCGCGGAAGACTACGACGGGCCCGGCGTCGTGTTCGGGTGTCATCGTCCCCGGCCCGACGGCTGCTTGGCCTTGCGTCCGGCCCATTCCGTGAAGGCTTCCGGCATGGCCGCGAGCGGTAGGACGCGCTGGGCATGCTGTGCGGCGGCCTTCGGCATGCCGTAGACCACGGACGAGTCGGCATCCTGCGCCACCGTCCAGCCCCCTGCGGCGCGGATGGCACGCAGACCCGCGGCGCCGTCGCGGCCCATGCCGGTGAGCACGGCGCCGGCCGCCCGTGGTCCGTAGTGGCTTGCGACGGCGGCGAACAGGATATCGGCCGACGGTCGCACGCCCCACACGGGGGCACCATCCCGTACGGCGAGGGCNNGGCTTCACGGCGGAGCGACAGGTGCCGTCCACCGGGAGCCACGTACACGTGCCCCGGCACCGGACGCTCTCCGTCCTCCGCCTCCTGCACGCACACGCGACTCAAGCGTTGGAGCCGCGCCGCCAGGTGTGTGGTGAACCCGCTCGGCATGTGCTGCACGACCAGCGTGGGCGGAAAATCCGCCGGCAGCGCCGGGATCAGGTCCGACAGGGCGCGGGGTCCGCCCGTTGACGCGGCCACCGCCAGCACACGGTTGGGCGCGTGGCCGGTCGCCGGCGTCGGCAGGACCGGGGCCTCCCGCTCCCGCATGCGCACGTGCAGGTTGGACAAGCGCGCGACGGACGCCGCGCGCAGGGCCGGGATCAGGCGTCGCGTCAGCGACTCGGGCGCGTCCTCCGTGCCGGGCTTGCGCACGAAATCGACCGCGCCCAGGTCGAGCGCCCGCAGCGTAGACTCGGCATCCCGCGCGGCGTAGGCGGACAGCACGATGACCGGCCTGGGCGCTTCGCTCATGATGTAGCCGAGGGCGTCCAGGCCGCCCAGCTCCGGCATCTGCAGATCCAGCGTGACGATGTCCGGCTCCAATTCGTGCACCAGCCGGATCGCGTCGTAGCCGTTCTCAGCCTCCCCCACGACGTGGAAGCCACCCGAGCCCTGGATCACATCGCGGATGCGACGGCGCATGAGCGCGCTGTCGTCCACCACCAGCACCCGCGGTCGCCCGTCGGGGTTGTTCAGCTCAGAGCTCGACATCGGGCTTTCCCACCGAACGCACCACCAAACGCCCGTCTCCGCTGTGCAGGTAGACCGAGCGGCCCCCCTGGCCGCCCAGCGCTTCCGCCCGGACCGGCACGGCCAGCTCCTCCAGCACACGGCGCGCGGCTTCGGCGTTCCGCGCGCCCAGCGCCCCACCGTTCGCCGACAGCACCATCTCGAACATCCGGGCTCCGCCGGCGAGTCGGGCGAAAACCCGTTCCGGATCCGCGCCGGCGCGCGTCATCCGATCCAGGAGCAGCGGCAGCGCCGTGGTGACGTAGCGACCGTCGGAACCGCGTCTTCCCAACTGCGGTGGCTCGGGCAGGAGCGGGTGGGCGAGGCCTGCAATGCCGGCGTCCGGGTCGTAGAGCGCCATCACGACGCATGACCCGAGGCCCACCGCTGCGAGCACCTGTCCCTCGGCGGCCGTGGCCGTCTCACTGGCCCGTACGAAGATCTTCTGTTGCTTCATGCCCGCTGGTACACCCGCTCCCGGTTCCCGATTCGGCGAAGCACTCCCCGCGCCGGCCCGAACAGGGTCTCCGCCTGGCCCAGAACCAGGAAGCCACCCGGCACGAGAGCATCCACGAACCGTGCCAGGACTGATTCCTGGAGCCCTCGTTCGAAGTAGATCAGGACGTTCCGGCACAGGATCAGCTGCTGCCCACCGGGGAAAGGATCCACCGCCAAGTCCAGGGTGCGGAAGCGCACGACCCGGCGCAGCTCCGAGCGCACCGTCCACGGCGGCCCGCCTTCGAACCAGCGGGACCGGGTCGCCGGCTCCAGCTCGGCCAGGGCGTCGTCCTCGTACCGGCCCAGCCGCGCCCGTTCCAGGGCGTGATCGTCGATATCCGTGCCCACGATGGAGAACCGGCCCAATGCCGCCGGCGTGGCCGCATGCTCCGCAAGCAGCATGGCCAGCGTGTACGCCTCTTCGCCCGCGGCAGCGCCCGCGCTCCACAAATGGACCGGGGGGTCCAGCGCGAACAATTCCGGGACCACGTCGCGCCGCAGCGCGGTCCATACGTCGGGATTTCGAAAGAAGCGGCTGACGTTGATGGCTACCGCGTCCAGCAGCCGCCCGTACTCGTCGGGGTCCTCCTCCAGCCGGCGCATGTAATCGGCGTAGCGCACGAGGCCCAGCCGATGCATGCGCATGCCCAGCCGCCGGCGGAAGTAGCGCTCCTTGTACGCGGCACCGCTCAGGCCGAAGCGAGTACGGATACGGTCCAGCAGCGTGCGCAGCTCGGCCGCGTCGTGCGCGCTCAGCTCTCCCGTCGACAGCGGCAGCGACACGCGGGCGTCGGATGCCCCGCCGTCACCTCGCATGCTCTACGACTTCCAGGTTGTTGCGAACGACTTCGTTGGCAGGGTTCAGTTCCAGTGCCCGGCGCCAGAAATGCGTCGCCTGCTCCCGATCCATCTTCTTGTAGTGGATGTTGCCCAGGCGGGTCAGGACATCGTCCCCCAGCTCCGGGTCAAGGTCCACGGCCCGCGTGTAATGCTCCAGCGCCTCGTCGTGCAGCCCGCGCCGGTACGCGACGTCGCCCTGGTCCTTGTGACACTGCGGCAGCGACGGGTCTTCCTCCGCAGCCTGCCGGTAGTTGTGGTCGGCGTCCCCGATGTCCCCGCGGCGCTCCGCCAGCACGCCCGCCAGCAGCAGTAGAGGCGCCGAAGCAGGGTGGGCCCCGAGGGCTTCCTCGGCCAACGCCTCGGCGTCCTCCAGCCGACCCTGGCGCGCCGCCACCAGGATCGCGCAATGGTAGTAGACCGGGGCCGGCAAAGCGTCCGGCTCCATGCGCTCCCGGTACTCATCGAGGCTGTCCCTGGCCGCGTCCAGACGGTCTTCGTCCATGTACACGCCCGCGAACCCCAGGGACGTCTCCGGCTGGCCGGGACGCAGCTTCTCCGCTTCCTCCAGCACCAGCAGGGCATCACCCGTCCGCCCCAAGCGGCGGAGGGCGTGGCCAAGATTCATATACGGCCCGTAACGGGGACCGCTCTCCTCCAGCACTGCCCGCAGCCGATGCACTGCTTCCGTGAACCGGCCCTCCCGGGCGAAGACCATGCCCAGGTACGCCCGGGCCACGGCGTCGTGTGGCGCAGCTTCCAGGACGCGTCGGAATTCCCGGGCCGCGTCCTCCATCATGCCCGTGCGGTAGAATGCGACGCCCAGGTTGCGGGCTTCCTCCACATCGGCGTCCCGGGTCTGTGCTTCGCCTCCCGACCGACGCCCCACCCGGAATGCGAAGCCCGCCTGGATGAGGCCGTAGAGCGCCTGGCCCACGTTGAACTCCGCCAGACCCGTTTCCTCGGCGATCTCCTCCACCGTGTGCGTTCCGTTCAGCAGCGGCACCACGGTCTCCTGCTCGTCCGTCAGATCCAGACCGGCGCTCATCAGCCGATCCTTCTCCACTTCGAAGATCAGGTCCAGCGACGGGATCTTCTTCTCGATGACGCTCCACTCGTCCACACGTCGAGCGCCTTCCAGCAGCAAGCTCTCCGGATTCAGAGACACCAGCGTCTCGCCCTGGTCAGGCGCCTGGCCCGCTTCGAAGAAGAAGCTGCCCCGCGTCCAAGTGAACAGGTAGTAGACCGCTTCCTCGATCTGAAGCCGGATGTAGTGCTGCAAGGTGTCCTGATCCAGAAGGTCGTGCGACAGCAGGATCTCGCCCAGGCGGCGGTCGGGATCGCGGGCCTGCTCGTCAATGCAGGCGTCCAGCTTCTTCCGATTCACCACGTCGTTCCGCACCAGCAGGTCGCCGAGGCGGTCCCGCCGGTTCACGATGGACGCGTACGTGATCCGGCCCCGGTCGAAGAAGATCTGCCCGAACCGCGTCCGATCCGTCACGGACAGGCACCCCGTCTTCTGCCCCATGGCCAGGAGCTGGCAGACGTCGGCCAGGCTCGCTTCCTTCAGGCTGCCCTTGATGGCCATCGACTACTCCAATCCCTCGACCAGCCAGTCCTCCATGTACGGCCACACCCGCACCACCTTCTCCTGGCTCAGGTACCAGTCTCCCGTCGTACCGCGCTCCACCACATCTTCTACCGTCCCCGCCGCTTCGCCCGCTTCCTCGTCTTCCAACGCCGCCGTGCTCACGCCAGCCTCGGCTTCGGAACGCTGTTCCTGCTCCGCCGCGACCTCGTCGCCTGCTCTCGCCTCCTCCTCCCGCGACGCGTCCCGCTCCGCCACCGTGCCCGGCTCGGTCTCCGCCTTCTCCACGGGAGGCTGGCCCGCTTCCGTCGCGCGCTCCCCGTCAGCCGTTCCCTCCACCTCCACCACCAGTCCGCTCTCCAGGCGCGACCGCAACCGCTCGTGCAGCTCCAGAGCCTGTGGCGGCACGCCCGCCGTGAACACCAGCTGCACGCCCGCGCGGTTCAGCTCGTCGAACAGGTGGAACAGCTCCTCCTGTGAACGCTCCGTGCCCGCCAGCCGGTCCACGTCCCCCAGGAACAACGCCTGGGTGGCCCGATAGCGCGCCCGCCACGCTTCTATGTGGTTGTGCTCCAGCCCCTCGACCACCTCGCGGGAGAACGCCTCGGCTCCCACGAAACCGACCCGAACGGACGGGTCCAGCTCGCGCATGCGGTTCGCCATAGCGGCGGCCAGTGCTGCACGCGTTTCCGCCGCCGGGCCATGGATGTACAGCGGGTTGTATTTCGATCCGGGCTCCGCCGCCACCGCGAGGGCCGCGCGCAACGCCAGGTCGTCCTCGGCCAGAGGGACGTCGTCGAACGACCCCGGTGGCGGCGCCGGCAGGGGCTTGGTGCGCTCCCGCACCTGGGCCAGCAGCGCTTCCGCTTCCGAGAGCCGGTCGGGATCCCGCAGCACGTCCATGCGTTCCAGCTCGGGCGCCTCCGGTTCCAACACCCGGATCTCCGACTCGATCGACTCGAGCCGTGCGGCATCCGCCTCGAACCGCCGCACCAGCTCTTCCACCCGCATGGGTGTGCTGGGCCCCGACAGCAGCGCCTCCAGCCTGCGAGTCCGGTATCCCGCGCCCTCCCACCGCAGAATGGCATCCGCCGCCTGTCGCTCCGCCTCCTCCACGACTTGTGTCACCGTGCCGGTGATCTCCGACAGGAACTCCCCGAACTCGTCGTGGCCGCGCCGCGCCGCCGCCGTGCCCAACAACTCGGCCACCTCCGTGGCGAGCACCTTCCGCTTCTCCAGCTCCTGCACGGCGATGACGCGGTTCAGCGCACCCTGGAGCTCACGCACGTTCGAGAACGCGATGCGGGCCAGCGACTCGGGCACGCCCTCCGCCAACTCATGATCGCGCTCCTGTGCCTTGCGCCGCACGATGGCGATGCGCGTCTCGTAATCCGGGGCCGCCATGTCGATGATGAGCCCGCCGGAAAACCGCGACAACAGCCGCTCATCCAGGCTGTCGATCTCGTGGGGCGGCCGGTCGCTGGTCAACACCACCTGTCCCCCGCGCGACGACAGGGCATCCCAGGCACGCAGCAGGTCCTCCTGGATCTGCCGATGACCCGCCAGGAACTGCACATCATCCAGCAGGAGCATGCCTGCATGCCGCAACGACGTGCGCAGCGCATCCCGCTCCCCGGCCTCCACGGCGATGCGCACCTCTTCCATCAGGTGCTCGAGTGTGTCGTAGACGGGCGTCAGGTCGTTGTGCAGCGTTCTCGCATGATGCCCGATGGCCGTCAGCAGGTGCGTCTTTCCCAGGCCGGAAGCGCTGTACACGAACAGAGGGTTGTACGTGGTGCCAGGGGATTCCGCGACCCGGCGCGCAGCGGCCGCCGCCAGCCTGTTGGAAGCCCCCATGACGAAGGACTCGAACGTGAAGCGACGATCCAGCTCCAGCGGGCTCATACGCCATCTCCCGCGGGGCCCGGGGCGGCGCCGAAGCGCTGCGAAACGCTGCGCAGCACCAGCTCGCTGATGGTCCGCAGCGTGGCGAATACCCCCTCGCCGCGCGTCGCGACGCTCTGGTGCGACGGCACGTCGCGGAAATTGAGGGTCTCTTCCATCTGCGGGACCGGGGTCGCGTCCGCCAGGTCCCGCTTGTTGTACTGAAGCACCGTGGGCATCTCGCGCACGTCGAATCCGTGTTCGAGGAGGTTCTCCTGGAGGTTGCGCATGCTCTCGACATTGGCGTCCATGCGGTCGGAAGCCGAGTCGGCGACGAACACGACGCCGTCGGCGCCGCGCAGGACGAGCTTGCGCGTCACGTTGTAGTACACCTGCCCCGGCACGGTGTAGAGCTGGAGCCGGGTGCGGAACCCGGAGATGTTGCCCAGGTCCAGAGGCAGGAAATCGAAGAACAGCGTGCGGTCCGTCTCGGTGGCCAGCGACACCATCTCGCCCTTGCGGTCCTGCGGCAGCACGCCGTGGATGTACTGGAGGTTGGTCGTCTTCCCTGAGCGGCCGGGGCCGTAGAAGACGATCTTGCAGGTGATCTCGCGGGTCGTGTAGTTGACCAGCGGCATCAATCCTCCGGCGGCTCCGAGAGCAGTCGCTCGATGCCGGCTTCCAGGTCCGCTTCGAAGCTCTCCGCATCGGAGAAGTTCAGGGTGGCCTGGAATGCGGGGATCTCGGCGATCATCTCGCTGAAGCGGTCGAAGAACAGCTGGACGAGGCCCAGGGTGGACTCGTCGTCGAAGATGGTGACCAGGATCAGCTCCTCGGACGGTGTATCGAAGGGTGCCAGGAAGAGCTGCCTGCGGTGTCCGGCGTGGTGGAGATGGAGCCAGCGTCCGGAGCCGGTGAGCTTGGCGAGGGCGTGGGCCGACGAGTGTGTGGCGGCGGCCAGGGCGGCCACGTTGGCGACATCGTAGCTGCTGGTGAACCCGTGCTGGGCCAGCACCTGGCCGGCGCGGTTCACCAGCACGGCGGTCCGCACCCGTGCCTCCCGTACGAACCAGCGCATGGGCTCCTGAATCTGCGCTCTGAGTTGTTCGACATCTGCCCGCTTCATGCCAGCTCCTCCGCTACGTGCTGCGCCTGCACCCGAATGAGTCCGAGCTGCGCGTCCGACTCCGCCAGGACCACGACGAGCAACAGGTCGTTGCCCGTCACGACGACATCGCCATCGCCCGCCTCCAGCTGGACGGCGCCCAGGGCGCCGTAGCCCGCGGAGCGGATGGCTTGTGCGGAGCGCCGGAACAACGCGCTGGCGAACGCCGCGATCGCCGGACCCGGGACGCCGACGGCCAGCTCCGCCGTCACCGGCACGCCGGCCTGTGCGTCCACGACCATGGCGCCCCGAACGCCCGGGATGTGGCTCAGATCGAAAGTGGCCTGTTCGACATCGTTCATGGCTGCTCCAGGAAGTCGCGCGCCAGATCCGCTGCGCGCTTCGCCATGCGCATCACCCAACCCGCGGGGGCGCCCTTGCGCGCCAACAGCAGCACCGCCGTGTCATCGCCCAGCGGCGCCACGTGGACGATCGCCTGGTCGCTTTCGAGCATGAGCCCGCCCCAATCGCCGATGCCCAGGTGCTTCGATGCGCGGCGCGCTTCCGTGAAGGCGCCACCCAGCACAGCGCCCAGCATCTCCGCTCTGCGGGTTTCCCCCTCCAGGTCGCCCGCCAGGACCAGGCCCTGTGCGTCCAGCACCAGCGCACCGAGGTACGGTGCGTCGCCGGCGAGTGAAGCGAAGACCAATCGCGGATCGCGACCCTCCGCGGGGCTGACCGGTCGGTCCGCCCCCGCCTTCTCCCGCGCCAGCCGCAAAGCATCCTGCACCGGCAGGTCGTCGGGCCGCAGGGTGTTGGCGCGCTCCAGATGCGTTTGCGCCTCCGGGAACGCGCCACGTTCCAGATCGAGGAAGCCTATGCCCCTGTGCGCTTCGAAATTGTCCGGGTCCAGCCGCAGCGCGGTGGCCCACTCGTCGCGCGCCCGCTCCCGGTCGCCCGCCTCCAGGTGCAGCAGTGCCAGCACGGTGTGCCCTTCCACGTGGGCGGGGTTGTTCTCCAACCCACGCAGGCACACGCGCAAGGCCGCATCCCGCCGACCCTGCCGTCGATACGTGCGCGCCAGGGGAACGAACGACGGAGATCCCGGGTCCCGGGCCACCTCCTCGCTCCACAGCTGCACATCCGCCGTTTGTCTCATCCGCTCGTCCGGATCCTGTTCATCACGTTGTTCAATGTCCGGATCGCTTCCAGGGCTTGCTTCACACCCCCTGCGGGCCCGGCTCCGGGGGCAAGGCGCAGGAAATTGTGCCAGGCCCGCTCCGCCCGCGCCATCTCACCCACCTGCACCGCCGCGGCGCCCAGATGAAAATGGGCGTCCGCAGACAGCGGGTCGAGCCCCACCGCTCGCTCGAAGGCTTCCGTCGCCGCCCGCATGCGTCCCTGCTCCACCAGGGCACGACCCGCGAGCAACGGCAGCTCCGCGCGCTGCGGATACGCCTGCTCCAGCTCGCCCACCGCCCGCTCCACCTCGTCGGGCTCGGCGGCCAACCGGTCCTCGAGCTGCGCCAGTCGCCGCTCCAGCTCCTGCTCGGGCACGTGTTGTGGCCGGTCCTCGACGCGCACGATGTCCATGCTTGCCAGGCCGTACACGATCTTGGCCACGTCGAAGCTGCTCTTGCCCACGTCGGCCGCGATCCGGCGCAGGTCACGCTCGCCGTCGATCTCGCCCAACACCTCCCACTCGTCGGGCCGAAGATTCAGGGGCGCGGCCGAGCCGCCCCCGTCGACCGGCACCAACGTCGGCACGCATTCCGGGTGCGGCACCCGGGACTCCAGCTGCGTCCACTCGTCTATGCGACGTGCGCCCTCCATGAGCAGCGACTCGATGCGCACCTCCACACGCGGCACCAGACGCGCCACCTCGTCGGTCTCCACGAAGTGGAAATAGCCTTCGTCCCAGCTCATCAGGTCGAAGATCGTTTCCTCGATCTGGAACCGAAGGTGCCGTTCCAGCTCTTCCTCACCCACGCTGCCCTGCTCCACCAGGATGGCGCCCAGCCGATGGCCCGGCCGGTTGCGCTGGAGCTCCAGCGCCCGCGTCAGCTCGCGCTCCGTCACCTTGCCCGCCTGCAGCAGCTGCTGGCCCAGCAGGCGGATGGACCGGCGACGGCTGGCGTACACGGCGACACCGTGGTCGAAATGCACGATCGCCTCGTCGTTCAAATGCTCCGAGCGAACCGTGAGCGCCCCGGTCTTGCCAGCCATCTCCAGGAGCTGGAGCACGTCCTGGATGCCGAGTTCCTTGAGTGGTCCCTCGATGGGCATATCAGTCGTCCACCATCTCGGCTTCCGTGATGCGGGCCAGCGACGCACGCGCGCCGGCGTGGTCGGGCGCGATGCGGAGCACCCGGCGCAACGCCACCATCGCCTGCGTGCGCCGACCCGTTTCGTGCAACAGCTCGCCCAGGCGCGTCAGCCCGTCCAGGTGGTACGGGTCCACGGTCAGCAGATCCACGAGCACGCGCACCGCGCTCTCGCGTTGCCCTTGTCGCCGGTACGCCTCCGCCAGCGGCAGCGCCGCGGCGCCATAGCCCGGCAGCACGTCCAGGGCGGCGCGGTACCGGCTGATCGCTTCTTCCGCCCGCCCCGTGCGCAGGAGCAGGTCGCCCAGGGCCACCCGTGCGGCTACGGCGCCGTCGTCCTCGTCCAGCGCCTGGCGCAACGCTCGCTCCGCCTGATCGTCGTGTCGGGCCCCGGCGTAAGCCAGGCCCAGCTCCGTCATAGTGGCCGCGTCGGCGGTACCGGTGCTCACCAGCGCCTCCAACGCGTCCGCCGCTTCCTCGTAGCGGCCCAGGGTCGACAGGGCCCGGGCCTGCACCCGCTGCGATTCGCCGTCTCCCGGCAACAGCGCCAGGGCACGCGTGGCCGCATCCAGCGCATCCGCCGCGTGGCCCAGCATCAGGGCGGCCCGCGCCCTGCCACGCCATGCCCGTCCCTGAAGCGCACCCGCCGCCGTGTCGACGACCTCGCTGAACCGCTCCAGCGCCTCGCCCGGCAGGCTGCGGCGCATGAAGATCTCCGCCTGAAGCAGCGACCACTCGGGGTTGTCGTCGCCCCGGATCGCCGCCGCCCGCACAGCAGCCGAAGCCCGTTCCCACTGGCCGCGCGCCAGCGCCTCTTTCGCTGATTCCAGCGGGTCACCGCCGGGATGCTCCGCTTCCAGGCCGGCAAACACCTGGGAGAGCTCTCCGTGCTCCGGTTCGAAACGCTCCACCGCCTCGCCGGCCGACACGGGTTTGGGCGCATCCAGCTCCGGCGCCAGCACCGTGCCTTCCTCAAACTGTAGATCGATGAGGAGCCGGAACCGCGGAGCCGGGAAGAACGGGTCCAGCTCCAGCGCCCGTTTCGTTTCCGCCAGCGCGCCCTGGTAATCTCCGAGCGCCGACAGCGCGAATGCGAGCTGGTAGCGGCTCTCGGCCGCCTTCGGGTCCAACTCCACGGCCCGGACCAGGGCCGCCTTCGCCTTCTCCGCGCTTTCCGTCTCCAGGAGCGCGATGCCCAGCCCCGTCCACGCGCCCGCCGATTCCGGATCCCGCTCCACGGCGTCACGATACGTCTTCACCGCCTCTGCGCGGCGCCCCAACTGGCTCAACAGCAGGCCCAGGTTGCGCCAAATGTCCGCGGGTGGTCGCTTGCCGGCCATGGCCCGACGCAACGCCGCGGCCGCGCCTTTGGCGTCCCCCAGGTGCGCCAGGGCCACCCCGAGGTTGTTCCGGGCCAGCACGTACGTTTCGTCCAGGTCCAGCGCCCGCTGATAGTATGCAGCGGCCTCGTCCGCCGTGCCCATCTGGTGCGCCGCGACCCCACGCTCGTTCCACAGCTTCGGGCTGTCCGGCCGTTCCGCGGTGAGCGTATCGTACAACTCCGCGGCCTGTCCGCTGTCACCCATGAGCAGGTGCTGCTCCGCCTGTGCCTGCCGTACGAGCGCTTCGTCCTCTCCACGCTCCAGGGCCAGGCCGAACTCGCGCATCGCTTCGTCGTACAACCCACGCTGCCGGAACGCCAGGCCCAGGTTGTAATGTGCCAGGGCGCCGGCCACGGGCATCGGTCGCGCCCGATCGCCGACCAGCTCGTCGTACCTGTCCTCGCTGTAACGATCCAGCGAAAGGTTGCGTTCGGCCTTCGCGATGCTGGGGTTCAGCTCGGCCGCCCGTTGCTCGGCCGCCTCCGCCTGCTCGCCCATGCCCAGGTCCCCGTAGACGAACGCGAGCAGGTGGTGAGCCGCTGCGTCGTCCGGGTCCAGCGTCACGGCCCGCTCCAGCGCGTCCTTCGCCTCTTCGTGCAGGCCGCGCGTGAATAGCAGCTCGCCGGTCTGGAACTGGACGCGAGCGTTCTCCGGGTCCAGCTCGGCGGCACTCTGCAACGCACCCAGCGCGTCGTCCAGCTCGCCGTGTTCCGCTTCGGCACGGGCGAGGGACAGGTGAAGGTCCACTCGTTCCGGCCACCGCCGCAGCATGATGCGCCACTGCTCCAGGGCAGCGCTCGCGTCGCCCCCGTATAGGTACGTGCGCGCCAGCTGATCCCCGGCCCGGAAATCTTCCGGGTGCCGGTCGAGGCGTGTCCGCAATGCAGCGACGCGCCGCTCGAAATAGCCGGTATGGAAGTAGGCGATCTCCACATTGCGGCGCGCCACCTGCATGCGCGGGTCCAACTCCAGGGCGCGTTCGAACGCGGCCACCGCCTCCTCGATAAGGCCCTTCTGGTAGTAGACGACACCAAGGTTGTTGTGCGCGCCTGCATCTTCCGGATGGATCCGGCGGCTCAGGCCGCGCAGGATCTGCCGGTCCCGTTCCGATCGGGGATTGGCGTCAGGCCGATCGCTCGCCCGATCCGGCGCCCGGGCGGCGCCGTGCTCGCGCAGGGGCGGTGTGCCCGCGCCCTGGGGGGGTGGCGACGGGCGGCCGCCAGTGCCCGATACCGCCGCCTCGTCGGTCACGCCAGGCGAATCGCCTGCAGGATGCGCTCGAGCGATCCCGCAGCCGGCAACATGAGGAAGTAGCCGCGCAGGAGGTCACCCTGACCATCCATGCGCAGACACGTTTCAATGCAGAGCACGCTTTCCGCGTCCGCGAAGTCGAGGTGCGTGGACTGCAGCACGGCACCCGCCATGTCCAGTGCCAGATCGGGAACGGACGGTAACAGGAGCATCCCGAGGAAGTCGGACAGTGCCGTCAGATATGCACCCGCCAGCATGTTGCCGACTTCCTTCAAGGCCGACCGCTCCATTTCGCCGAAGGCATCGGGGAAATGGAGCCTTTCGGCTCGCAGGAGGATCTCCGTGACCCGTTCCGCGGTCGCGGCCGGGAGAATGATCACCGTGCGCGCCTTGGCGTCGCCGAACACCTGCATGGCTACGGCGCCGACGGCTTCGCCGGGGTCGCCAGTCAGTTCGCTCACGTCCTCCACCTTCACGAACTGCACTTCCGGCACGTCGATCATGATCCGCCGGCCCGTCAGCTGGGACAAGGCCGTCGCCGCGTGCCCGGCGCCAATGTTCGCGACCTCGCGCAGTCCGTCCAGCTGCAAGACTCCCAACTCGCTCGCCTTCATGTATTCTCCCACTCAAACCGCCGCAGGGTCCAGGACCAGCGCCGGCCGGCCATCGGCCCGCAACGTCGCCGCCGACACCAGCGGATGCGCCTCCCGCGGCACATCGAATTCTTTCACGACGATTCGCTCGTGCCCCAGCAACGCATCCACCAGCAGAGCAGACCGGCGTCCTGCCACGTCTACGAGAATAGCCGCCCCGGGGCCGCCCGTGGAAGGAGCACCCAGGAGATCCCCCAGATCCACCGTCGGGTACGTTTCACCCCGGAGGCGGATGCTGCGCCGCCGTCGTTCCAGCTCCCGCACCTCCGTCACGTGCGTCATCGGGATGGCGAACCGCTCCCCCCCGACCGCCACCCACACGGCGTCGGCCAGTGCCAGCGTGACCGGCAACCGCATCTCGAACGTGGTACCGACTCCGGCTTCCGTTTGCATCTCGAGCGCGCCGCCGACGTTTCGCACGCGCGTCGCCACCACGTCCAGCCCCACACCACGACCCGAGAGCTCGGAGACCTTCGCCGCCGCCGAAAACGCCGGCTGGCTGAGCACACTCAGCAGATCGACCGCCGTCCATCCGGCCGTCTCCTTTTTCGTAGCCAGCCCGGCCTTCACCGCCTGCCGTCGCACGGCCGCCGCGTCCACGCCGCGGCCGTCGTCGGCGACCGTGATCACCACGCCACCCCGGTCACGCCGGGCACTCAAAGTCACCCGACCCCGTTCGGGTTTGCCGGCCGCCTTCCGCTCCGCCGACGGGTCCAGCCCGTGGTCGACGGCGTTGCGCAGCAGGTGCACCAGCGGTTCCGAGACCGCGTCCAGGATGGTCCGGTCGAGCTCGATCGCACGACCCTCCACGCGCAGGTCCACCGTCTTGCCCGCCTTGCGCGCGGCGTCGCGAACGAGGCGCGGGAACCGGTCGAACACCTCCGCCACCGGTACCAGCCGCACCGCCAGCGCCGTGGTCTGCAGGTCCGCCAGCAGACGTCGCATGCGATCCAGCGCGTCGCCCGCTCCAACGCCGGTCGCGAGCGCCCGCTCCAACTCGCCGTGCAACGCCGTCAACTCACCCACGGCGTCCGCCAGCACCGTCACATGCCGGCGCTCCACCCTGACAAAGTTCTGCGGCGCCGCGACGCGGTCCGCCGGCAAATCCGCGTCCCCGGCGCCCTCCACCTCCAGCGTCTCTACTTCGCCCGCAGACCGGATCGCAGCCTCCAGCTCCGGCCCATCGGGTTTCGCCTTCAGGAACACGACCAGGTCGCCCGAGAAGTCGTCGTCCAGCTCCGCGGGCGCGTGCCCGAGCACATCGACCAGTCCACGCAGGTTTCGCAGCACCATCGTCGCCCGCACGCCGGGCAGCGGCGTGTCGGAGCGGAACGCAACACGCACCACCGCCTTCGTTCCGGCGGGCGCCGTCCAGGCTACGGCCTCGCCGCCCCCGGCTTCGGCGACGCCGGCCTCCGGCTCTTCCACGGCCCCCTGCGCCACCGCCGTCACGGCTTCTTCCAGGTCATCCACGCCCTGCAGCAGCGCGTCGACATCCGGCGCCGCGTCGCGGTCGTCGCGCAGCCGCGCGAGTCGGTCTTCCAAATCGTGGGCCCGCGAAGCCACCCGGGAGAAGCCGACCGTCGCGGCCATGCCCTTGAGCGTATGAGCTGCGCGGAACGCCGCTTCCAACGCCTCCGGCGCGTCCCCCTCCAGCTCCAGGAGGTGGCGGTTCAACTGCTGCAGGTAGGTAGCCGCCTCCGAGAAGAACAGCTCATGGTAGCGAGAAAGGTCCACCGCGTTGACTCCCATCCGTGGAGGGCGATCAGCCCAGCACCCGCTGCACGGCTTCCAGCACCCGCGATGGCTGAAACGGCTTCACGACGAAGTCGCGCGCGCCCGCCTCGATCGCCTCGATCACCAACGCCTGCTGACCCATGGCGCTGCACATCAGAATCTTCGCCTCGGGCGATTCCCGCATGATCTCGCGCACGGCCTCGATGCCATCCTTGCCAGGCATCACGATGTCCATGGTGACCAGGTCGGGCTTCAGCTCGTGGTACAGCTGTACCGCCTCGTCGCCGGTGGACGCTTCACCCACCACTTCGAATGAAGCCTGCCGCAGGATCTCCCCCAGCATGGTACGCATGAAGATGGCGTCGTCGCAGATCAGGACCGTGCGTGCCATTCCCCGTCACTCTCTGTCTCAGCCAGCCTTGTCCGGAATGCGTCCTGGAGCAGTGTAACTACGTCCAGGCCGATGAACGTACCGCCCGTGTACTTCCCTGTTCCCGTAGCGCCTGCCGCCAACGCCGGCACCGACGGGTCGGCATTCACGCTTGCCGCCACGACCTTCACCACGCGATCCACGACCAGCCCGGCAATCCGGCCCGGCACCTCCACGACGACCACCGGCAACCCGGCCACGGCGCCTTTGCCCGTGCCCAGCATGCGGTCCAGCGCAAACACTGGCACAATCCGACCGCGCATGCTCGTGATGCCCACCGCCGCCTGCCCGCCAGGCAGCCGCGCAAGCGCCGGCGCGTCAAGAACTTCGCGTGCATGCCGGGTTGACAGTCCAACCAACAGACTGCCGCACCGGGCAACGACCCACCGGGACGTTGCAGCGTTCAATCGTGCTGGATCAGCGACACCGCTCAGCAGCATGAACCGAAAATAGTGAGGGTACTTCCGGGGAGGGTCGATGGCAACATAGGTCGCACGCGCGACCACAGTCAACGGTTGTCGCCCGGACCGGAGGTCCGGGACGCCCATTCGGCCACAACCGCCAGGTCCGCCGGCAACGGTGCCGTCAGGCACATGCGCGCACCGGTGCGCGGGTGTCGGAATTCCAGCTCGGCCGCATGCAGGAACTGCCGCGGCACGCGCCGGGCCAGCTCCTGCGCCCACGCCCGGACCGGTCCCGAGATGCCGCGCACCCAACCGGCGCCGTAGGTATCGTCCCCCACCACCGGATGACCGATGGATGCCAGATGCACCCGAATCTGGTGCGTCCGACCCGTTTCCAGGCGCACCCGCAGCAGGTCCGCCGCGCGCCAGCGTTCCAGCCGCTGGACGTGCGTGACGGCGCGGCGCCCGTCTTCCACGACGGCCATGCGCTTGCGATCGCCCGGCGAGCGCCCCAGGGGCGCATCGATGGTCTGCCGGTCCTGCACGTGGCCCCAGCAACACGCCAGGTACGTTCGCCGGATCTCGCGGCGCTTGAGCTGTGCCGCCAATCGCCGGTGCGCACGATCGTGTT